>JANLSE010000711.1:0-4198 GCA_031362265.1 Roseiflexaceae bacterium | reverse complement strand
AGGTCGTGCCTGGTTGCAGTACAATCAATAGTGCCCCAGTCACAGCGCGCTTGGTATTTGCGTCGATAATTTTGCCCTTGAGAATGACACCCGTACCAGTTGGTGCGGGCGTATCGCCGCCTGTTGTTACTGGTGGCGTGGTACCACTGACAGTAACTGGATTTCCACCACCCTTGATGGCCTGATCGATGTAGGGGATGGCAAGATTGACCATCTTAATTCGGTCGATCTTGCTGGCACCTTCCGAGACGCCATAGGTGGGGATACCAATCTGCTCACCATTTGCGTTGACGGCCAAGCCCCCTGAGTTACCCGGATTAATATTGGCGGTTGTCTTAAACGAGTCAATGTCGTTATCTTCATTCTGATCTTCAAAGCCCGCGATTTGGCCCTCGGTGTAGGTGAGTAATGGGCCACCTACGCCTGGGTAACCGAGCACCCCAACAAAATCGCGAGCTTTGACTTTGTCTGAATCGGCGCGTTTGATAGGCACAATCCCCAGATTGCTGGGCAGCTTCTGGCCATCTTTGAGCATTCCGATAATCTTGACAACAGCAATATCGAGATTTGGGTTACTAGCCAGCACCTGAGCGACATAGGTTGGTTTTGGCACTTCCTTATCGCTCTTGGTTGGCGCAATCACCACAAGGCCCTTGGGATTATAGAAATCGCCATTACTAAGGCCCAGCCCACTGTCATCCTCCCCGTATAGGTCGGTGTGGCCAACACAGTGGAAGTTTGTCAGAATAATGCCAGTGGGAGTCTGGTAGGTTCCAGTGCACGTTCCCAACGGCTTGCCTTTTGGATCAAGGATATAAATTTGCACTGTAGCTAACTCAGCACGGCCAAACTCTTGATCATCGAGTTGGCTATTTTGGGCTTTGGCAGAGCGCAGTGCGCTGGATGTTGAGCCAACTGCCAGCAGCAGCACCATCAGCGCAATCCACCAGCGGTAACGTTTGAAAAGATCGGACATGATGGCGCTCCTTCTATGGGATCTGCCAGCCCGCCTGGGTGCTGGCAACGAGATCGTTCAACATGGCATCATTGCTCTGCTCTACGGCCACCGTCAGGATTGCGTAGCTATCGCCACTTGCGATCACCGTATCAATGGCGTGCATTAATGCTGGCATGCCTCCCGATGATCCGCCCTCTGGTGGGTCAGTAAGGTAGGCATACTCGATTGTGATTGCGTCGCGGCCCTGAAGCTTGATTGGTTCAATATTCAGAACGCGGTAGCCTTCGAGATCCGGGCTGCGCAGGAGCGTCCAGTTATTCGCGGCGGTGCCAAGTTCTTCGCCACTGCTCCCTGGTAGAATATCGGCTTTGGTGATCTGGCGAACACTAATGCGCGCGCCATATGCTCCCGTATTCAGGTTGGTGGCTGCGAATACTGCACCAGCTTCCTTTGTTTTGATCCACTTGTCGGGGATGCGGATCGAGCCCCCAGCAACATTTGCCACTGTTTCAGTGCGGCCGGTGACGGTTGTCATTGCCACCCATCCAATCAGTAAGCAGATGATCAGGGTCAGCCAGACAACCCACTCAGGCTCTTCGGATTTCCCCTGACCGGGAAGTGTGATTGATGTCATTACATCCTCGCAATCGTTGCGGTATTCAAGCGGCGCATAATAGTTAGGAGTGTGCCAAAGATTCCACCTGCAACCACCACCGCAGCAATCAGGGAGGCCCAATTATTAAAGGCGAACCCATTGCCAAATAGTGGAGCGCGTTCCAAGAGCAGGCTGATAACGCCATTGAGGGCTGCTGCTAGTAGAATACCAAGTGGTAACCAGAGCGGACCCATCTTCTTGAATTTTGCCTGGCCCAGGAAGTAGCCAACTACACCAGCAGTACTCGCTTGTGCAAGCGCCTCTACCGCACAGCGAATGGCCCCTACACCCAAATCGACGCCACCATTATCGATAACATAGCTGATGTTGAGCATGGTTGCGTAACCCAGGCCGGCAGAAGCAGCATAGATGATCCCGTCAACGGGTTGATCGAACTCGGCGGCACCGAAGATTGTGTAGCGTACCGCTGCATATTTAAGGAATTCTTGCACTATTCCGACAATCACGATTGAGCCAAGAAACCCAAAGGCGAGATCGTTACCTACCCACTCTTGTACATGGAAGAGATTGCGAATAATGGGCTGGCCAATCGCTTGCGCCAATAGTGCGCCTAGGATAAACATGCCAACTACGTATTGTTTCGGCTCAGGTTCCAGGCTATCCTGTCGATAGAAGGCGATCAGCCATAACACTGCTGGGATAAACGCCAGTACGATTCCGACCAGCACGAGCGCTATTCCGTCAAGTTGTGGTTTGACAAGATCGGCGATGAGCGCAACAATCGCAGCAAAGATCGCGATTCCCACGATCTCTACAAGTGCGGATTCGCTCAGGTGTTTGAAACGATTCTGCATACGCCAGAAGCTCCTTCTCTAATGGGCCTACACTACACGCTATGCATCCTGAACCTCATAACGCTGATTATAGCGCAAATCAACATGTTCTCCTTTGCTGGAGCAGTCATCCTGTGCTACACTCCGTAGCCGCAGACGAAGGAGAACGATGCGCCGTGATCTTACAAACCGCAAGTCGATAGTTCTGGCCGCTTTCTTCGGCGCGCTACTGATTGCTCTGGCTTACCAAATCCCTGTCATCCATCGGGTCGATATTGGGGGCCTCGATGCTGCCTATACCAGTGGTTTCTTTGAGTCTGAACGAATAAGTGCGCCAAATGCGCGTGCCTACCTCGATGGTTCGGATGGTGCTGCTCGTTGGACACATGCGGAGTCATTCTTACTCTTCCCTCAAGCTGGCCTACCGGCACAACTCAAGCTGCGAATGCGTGGCCATCCGGATGCTTCCCCAATAGCAGCTACGATCCTGGTGAATGGCAATCAGGTTGCCCAGTTTACGCTTGGCCAAGAGTGGGTAGAACAGACAATAGTAATCACGGGTGGCCTCACGAAGCCTGAAGATGTATTAGTGACATTGCGTACCACGCCACGCCCGCTTGGTGGTGGCGATTCGCGCCAGGTAGGCCTCCTTCTTGATCAAGTGACACTCACAGTAGGCCCATTTCCGATTCTCCCATATCCACTACAGGTCATGTACGCAGCACTGGCTGGTGGGTTGCTGGCAATACTGGTGATAGGGCTTGCGAATTCAAGCACGTTGCAAAAGCGAGTTGCCGATAACGTACAGCGGCGTGCCATAGCGTATTGGCTCTTAGCAATGCCTGCTCTTGCAATTGCTTTTCTGTGCTTCTATCGCATGCAGCCACTGTACCCCTGGCCTTTACGTGGAATGTTGCTGAGTGTAGTGTTGGTATTGGCTGCATTGGTTAGTGTCCAATATGCTGAGCATGTATTACGGCCACACGTACTTCCAGATATGCTTGCGATCATGGGGATTGTGGCATGGGTTGCAGCGATCTTGCTGGTTGGGCAGGATCATCTGGTACTCTCGGTGCCAGGGGTTGAGAAGGATTTTCGCGTTTTTGCTACACGAGATACACCAGCAACAATATTCTCAGCCGATGGTTTTTATAATCTGGGATATCCATTGCTGTTATGGTTAGCCCGCCCATTGGCGCAGGATAATCCATTTTTAGCAGCGCGGCTAATTTCGGCCTTGGCAGCAGGAATGCTCCTGTTGGCTACATGGTGGTTGGCACGCCGCTGGCTAGGCGCGCGCTGGGCACTTGTTGCGCTAACTACACTGGCGTTTAGCCCTTTTGTCGTTCAGTATGGCTTGTATCTTGGTAGCGATATGCCATTTGCCGCACTATGCGCGTGGGCACTAGTAGGGTTGGATGCTGGCATGCAGGGCTGGGGCGCAACGAAACAGGGAGACCAGGAAACAGGGGAACAGGACGAGCATGTTGTGGTTAGTGGCGATACAAGTGGTTATTTGGTAGCTGGAATAATGGCTGGCCTTGCATTTTTGGTACGGCATCCGGGGCTGATGTTGTTACCGCTTGGTTGGCTTGTTGTTATGTTACAGGCGCTACGAGCTAGAGTGTGGCTATCGGCTCGTGGCTATCGGCTGGCAGCCATCTTCACTGTGGCGTTTGTGCTCACGATTTCGCTACAGCTTGTTGTGAATATACATGACACTGGGCAAGCACTGTACAGCCAACAGGCCAAGAATATCTGGCTGGCGGTGTTTGGCTGTGGCGATTGGGG
>JANLSE010000704.1:0-5558 GCA_031362265.1 Roseiflexaceae bacterium | reverse complement strand
GATATTGACGGTGGCCAAACCCGAACACTGTAGCCTTCATAGAACCGCAGAACCAAGAACCAAGAACCAAGAACCAAAGAACCAACACAAAGTTCATTCAACCATGCCCATCATTCCAGCATCGTACCGGCGAACCTTGTGTTCGCCCGCGCCGTGAACCGCAGAACCGCAGAACGGGGTGCCAGACCCAAAGGGTGCCCCGGCCAACCAAGAACCACAGAGACACGGAGACACGCTAGCGCTCCATCGTTCCAATGCTCCAATGCTCATGCGCTCTGCGCTCGGCTACAGAACCTTATATGCGCTAGTGTGGATCCTGCGCTTCGCGGATAAGAACTGGGCTAAAGCCATAATACACAATCACAACCAGAAGAACAATAACAAAAAGAATATAGCTTATGATTGGCATGGAATACCCAAGTACCATTGCAATTAGATAGCTTCCATTAACAAAGATAAACAGATATGCCGTTTTATGGCGTTTACGATGAGCATACCCGCTGCCCAATTCTGGATGCGCACGCAAATAGAGTGTCACCATGAGCCCGGTTACATTTGCTACAATCAGGTTAACAGCATAAATAATGATTGGGATTGGCTGCATTGGGTAGCGGCCTAGTAGAGCGGTAGGGAATGGCATGAAGCTGACTGTGAGGAGGTACAGTAGGTTGAGCCAGAGCAAAAATCCATTTAGTTTCCCAACCAACTGCAATGATTGATGATGTGCAACCCAGTAGACACCAATAAGCCCAAAACTCATAATATAGACGAAAATCCGTGGCAATAATTCAATCAGCGCAGCCGATAGTTGCTGATAATCCACCTCAGGAACCTTGATCTCGAGAATCAATAATGTGATGACGATCGCGAAAACCCCATCGCTGAATGCTTCAACTCGATTCTTATTCATCGCCGTAACCTCTTCACTGATCACCTACCCGAATGATATTCCAGATCCGCGCTCAGCATATTCGATAGAAGGTATAATTGGGCCGAAGCGCCTGATCGCGGCACAGTTCAACCGCAAGAGTACCACGATTTAAACCTTTCAGGTGCGGCCTAGGGCTGCTATGAGTGCTCCAATGGCTCTGAAGGCCGCGCCTGAAAGGTTTGCTATAGCAAAGGAAATAAACACATGAAGCAACTTGTCACGACTTATTATTTGCATATGCAGAACTCAAACGCTCTACGTCCAGCAATTGCACACGACCCCAGTTTCTTTGTACAACGGGCTGAAATTCCCATCCCAGAGCTGAATCGCTTTCTCTATACATCTGTTGGTGATGATTGGTATTGGGTGAAGCGCCTGAATTGGAGCTATGCTCGCTGGCTAAGCTACCTCCAACGCCCAGAGCTTGAGACATGGATTGGGTATGCCCAAGGCACGCCTGCTGGCTTTTTTGAGCTTGAGCGTCAGGCGCAACAGACGACCGAGATCGCCATTTTTGGGTTATTGCCCCAGTTTATTGGGCGTGGCATTGGCGGTGCCTTACTTACTGCAGCATTAGAACAAGCATGGCGTGGTGATACACAACAGGTGCTCGTCCACACCTGTTCATTGGATGGCCCATCTGCGCTCCAGAATTATTACTCACGCGGATTTCAGTTGCATCACCAGGATACTCACGAGGCTGATCTACCCGATGTTACGCCAGAGCCATGGCCAGGAGCAGAACGTCATGCCGGCCAATGATCTCGGTCACACAGAAGCGGAAAGCCATCCAGCAGAGGGTCTTCATGATACCGATTGATATTCGCCCACCACAGACCCCGGACGAGCTTATCGCAGGTGCACAGATGATGTCGAGCACCGAACCATGGATCACGCTCCAGCGCGATTATGCGCAGGCCTACCAATCACTTACCCACCCCGACAAAGAGATTTACATGGCAGTTCTTAACGATCAACTTGTGGGGTTGATCGTCCTCAATATGCATGGTGTACTTGTTGGCTACATCCAGAGTATTTGTGTCGCCGCCAAGTGGCGTAGTCAGGGGATCGGAACCGCACTACTCATCCATGCCGAACAGCGTATCTTGCGCGATTCACCAAATATCTTTCTGCTCGTTTCCTCATTCAATCAGGCCGCTTACCGCCTCTATGAGCGCTGTGGCTACCAACAGATTGGTGAGATACCCGATTTTATTGTACGCGGCTCTAGTGAGATCATCATGCGCAAAACCATTGCGCCACTGGCAGAATATACCCAACCCTGAGATTATCGTATGCGTACAGGCCGAATTTCAGGTGTTAGGTATGCTATACTCTCGATCATCCTAAGTACACACGGATACACTTGTACCTAGAGGGATTCCATGCAGATCACCGATTTGAATCCTACTGATACACATGCCATCCAGCAAGCAGCAGCCATACTTGTCGCTGGGTTTCGCGGATATTCCTGGCCCGATCTGGATAGCGCACTTGAGGAAATGCACCAAGTGCTCCAAACTGGCAAGATCTGCCGCGCCGCATATGCCGATAATGGAACCATGCTCGGCTGGATCGGCGGTAACCCCCAATATGACGGGCATGTCTGGGAACTACACCCGCTTGTCGTTTCACCTACTGCACAGGGGCAGGGTATTGGCCGCGCATTGGTATACGATTTTGAAGCACAGGTTCATATGCGCAATGGCCTCACCATTCTTTTGGGCAGCGATGACTTAGATGCGATGACAACGCTTAGTGACGTTGATCTCTACCCGGATGTCTGGCAGCATGTGAAAGCAGTTCGCAATTTGCGTGGCCATCCCTATAGTTTTTACCAGAAGTGTGGGTTTGTGATTGTTGGAGTTGTGCCAGATGCCAATGGCATTGGGAAACCAGATATCCTCATGGCGAAGCGGGTTCAGAATAAGGCAAGGGATTCATGAGCGAAACCAATCTCCCATCCAAATTAAGGATCGTTACCTTCAATAATCTTCTAGGGCCATTTCAAATTGTGCAACGCTGGGCGGCCCAGGCTGGTCACACGGTTGTGCTGGCAATTACCACACCCGGCCCGACAACACGCCGAACCACCAGCTATAAAGAGATTCTGGCCGCGGCACCGCCTGAGCTCGATATACTTGTGACAACCCGCCTACGCCGCGTAGCTATGCCGCTTATCCGCGAGCTACGCCCCGATCTAATTGTCTCATTCACCTTCCCGTACCGGCTTTCGCCCGAACTTCGCACATTGGCCCGTATTGGGGCCGTGAATCTGCACCCAACTCCGCTACCTGCGTACCGTGGCCCAAACCCGATGCGCTTGGTCTTTGATGGCCACCCTCAGATGGGCGCGACGCTCCATTGGACAGCGGATGAGTTTGATACTGGCAAGATCCTCAGCCAGCATACCGCACCACTCCCAAGCGATCTCAGTGTTGAGCGTATGTTTGCCACTTGGGCACCGCTCATGGGTGCTGCCCTCGCAGAAGGGGTAGAGCGTGCCATTGCGGGTGATGCTGGGTATACCCAAGATGAGGCTGGGGCAAGCTATGCTGCCGCCTTCAGCGCCGAGGAGCATTGGCTCAATTGGGGCGACCCAGGGTACCGGCTCCAGCAGAAGTGTGTTGCACTCTCCGCAATGGGGTCAGGTGCGCGTGCCACAATCAATGGGATTGAGTATCGAATCAAGCAGATCAAGCCACTACCCGCTACTGAAGCAACCCAAGCGCCAGGAACCATGCTCAGCCAAGATGCAGAAAGCATCACAATCGCCTGTGGTGATGGCGCGGCTCACCTGATTGCACAGCCAGTAGCCGCCAGCTAAACTCGTATGACATGTAAGGTATAACTTCATACCACTAGGCCTGTTTAGAGATGACAACATTCTCTCAAAACAGGCACTTCCCAACATGGGCATCAATCATTCAAACAAGCGCTCCCTATACGTTTCAGATGCCACAAAGCGCCGATTGTCATTTGGATGAATCTTTTCACATAACCACAAGATAAAGCTCCAATCGTCGCCAGCGTGTGGTATAACAAGAGTGTGCTAGCCGCACTTGTAACAGTTCTTGACTCATAACCTATCGTTATGTGGCTCGTATGTTGCAGTTACACCCATAACCCTGTAGCAGGGTTATGCTTCAAACGAACGAGAAATAATGAGGCGATCATGAATCGAACCAATGCAACGCGCCTGATTGTTGCGCTGCTCCTTACGCTTGGGCTGTCAATTGGCCTGGTTACCGTCAATGCTGGCGCAATCTGGCGATCCTATCTGCCACTTGTTGTTCGCCCAAACATCAATCAAGGTGGTGGGTCGAATTTACAAATTAGTGTTGGTGCTGGTTACACCGATGTAAGCCCAAAGCAAATTGTGCGTACTAGCGACAATCGGATCTATATTGCAGCCTCGGATTGTAACGCGTATCCATGTATTTCGACTTCACAAACGCTGCGCATGTATCGCGCAACGACCACTGGTGTTCCCGGTGGGTTTACCCGCGCCGATTCGAGCCACGAACCAAGTGGTGTCGCTGGTTGGGCAATTGCAGTCGATAGTTCAAATACTATTCATGTTGCCTGGACAGATCGAACCGCTAGCGCAAGCCGCATTGATCGCCTGCGCTACACAACCTTCAACACTGCAACCAATACATGGGGCACAACCGAGACACTTGAGGGCGCCCTGAATGTGGCAACCGGCTCCGGCGGACAGGGCATTCAAAGTGTTGCGCTTGCACTTGATGCCAATGGCATACCCCATGTTGTTTATCTAAAGAATGCAACCCGCCGGATGTTCTATCGTAATCACGTTGGCGGAAGCTGGAGTGCAGCAACCCAGATCGACGATACAACCAACATGTATACAGGGAACCAACAAGCCTGGCATCCCAACCTGGCCTTCGATCCTGTTGGCCGCATCCTGGCAATCTGGGAGCGCGGCACATCCAATGATACAGCCGATGGCACGATCTTTAGCCGCGTGCGCAGTGAAGCTGGGGTATGGGGAGCATCTGTAGCTGTATCAAGCTCAGGCGGCGCACTTACAAGTATCGACCAAAGCACATCGATTGTGATAACACCCGATGGGACCTACCACACAACCTATATCAATGCCTCGACTACGCATTCACAAAAAGTCATCCGCTATCGCTATTCAACCGATCAAGGTGCCACCTGGAACGCAAATGACCCCGCCGGTGGAACCATAGCAACCCATAATCCATCGCTTGGCTATGCGAATGGCAAGCTGCGCATCTATGGCCATGGTGTACCCGATTCAAGTAACCATGGCAATGATTTGTATTACTTTGAAGGCACTGGTGATGCAGCATCCTGGGGATCATGGACCAAATTTATCGCTGGAGCGAACCTCGATAGCTCCGTTAATGTGCGCTGGTCGCAGAATTTCAATAACTTCCCAAATACAATTGATATTGTTTATTGGGGTGATGCCTACCCCAACCTACTCTTTGCTGGATCGCAATAGCAGTAACATTTCAACGCAAGAACGCAAGAACGCAAGAACGCAAGAACGCAAGAACGCAAAGGCGCAAAGGCGCAAAGGCGCAAGGTTATCGGCCTTACGTCTTTGCGTTCTTACGCAATACTTCTATATTTG
>JANLSE010000734.1:0-3108 GCA_031362265.1 Roseiflexaceae bacterium | reverse complement strand
GAACCATTTCGCCGCGCCTCTATGGGCATTTCGCCGAGCATCTTGGCCGCTGTTGCTACGATGGCTTATTTGTTGGCACACAGCGCACTGATATTGCCCATGAGCATGGCTTTCGCAGCGACATCTTGCAAGCATTGCGAGCGTTGCCTGTTCCGATGCTGCGCTGGCCAGGTGGTTGTTATGCAGATCACTATCATTGGCGTGATGGAATTGGGCCAGTTGCTGAGCGCGTAATCCGATTAGGCATGTCGTGTGGTTTACAGGTTGAGGACGATAACAGCCTTGGCACCCATGAATTTCTATCGTCATTATCATGCCGCCGCGAGTGTTAGCACCCAGGTTGGTAATGCACCCGAACCGATTCAGGCAAGCGTACTAGTAGCCGATGGCCCACAGCTTGGCAATAGTGCCGATAACCCTGTGCGTGTAGCGCCGGCACCACTTGCGGTTACCCGCGACAGCCAGGGGCAATTACAGGTTGAGTTGCCGCCACACTCCCTCGCGACGATCGTGCTTGGCATATAGCCTTACTGAGCGACACCTTTAGCGTCGTGCTTGGATCATTTGAATGGCAACATCAATGGCGGCCAGCATACTCTCCTCGCTGGCCTTGCCGCTCCCGGCAATATCGAATGCCGTGCCATGATCAACCGATGTGCGGATGATCGGTAGCCCGACGCTGACATTGACACCGCTATCGAATGCGAGTAATTTCATCGGGATGTGGCCTTGATCGTGGTACATCGCCACAACAATATCGTATGCCCCGCGAACCGCGCGCAGGAAGACAGTATCGGGTGGCTGTGGATCGGAAACATCGCGGCCACGCGTGCGGGCAGCTACAATTGCTGGCTGAATCGCGCGCTGCTCCTGATCGCCAAACAACCCGCCCTCGCCAGCATGGGGATTCAACCCGGCAATCGCGATACGTGGCGCGGCAATTCCGAGTGCCCGACATGACTGATACGCCAGTTCGATCACCGCTTCGACTCGCTCGGGTGTCACGCGACGGATGGCCTCTTCTAATGCAACATGGGTGCTGACATGCACAACCCTGAGCTTTGAACTGACAAGTAACATGCTGACTTTCCCTGCGCCAGTGCGTTCGGCCAATAGTTCGGTATGCCCCGCATAGGCAAATCCGGCCAGATTCATAGCTGCCTTATTGAGCGGCGCTGTCACAACTGCATCAGCATGTTGAGCCATGGCTAGGTCGCATGCCCGAAATACATACTCAACCGCTGCGCGGCCAGCTGCTGCGCTGATCTGCCCAGGTGGGCAGTCGGCTGGTTCGGCATTTTCCAGATCGAGTAGTGTGATTGTGCCATGCGCATACTCCCCGGCGTTGGGCGCTGCAACGTTTATGATCGTTGGGTGTAGGCCAAGCCAGCCCGCAGCACGTTCCAGGATTCGCCGGTCGCCAAGGACGAGTGGGCGGCAGCGCTCGGTGACATGGGCATGCTGGAGCGCTTTTAGTGTCACCTCTGGCCCGATTCCAGCTGGGTCGCCAATGGTGATTGCCAGAATTGGGCGTGATTCGTGACTCATAGGAATTCCTCTCGATTAGCGGATCGGGCGCAAGCACAGGCCAAGTAACTCAACCAGGGTCTGCGGATCACCAAAGCTGCCAGCCTTCAATACAACCAGCAACTCTTGGCGATTGGCTCTGATTGCACGTGCAAGCGGCACACCTGGCAGTAATTCGCGTAGCATTATAAGCCGCTCAACCGAAAGCCGCCGCAGCACGCTAAGCGCAGTATCGCCGCCGACCAGAATCAGCAGTTCGGGGCGTGTGTATCTAATGCAACGCTCGGCCTGTTCGGCCAGGATTGTTGCACGTATACGTGCCAATGGCCCATCGAGAGGTGTGCCCGCTTCAGGCGCTTGCTGATGAATAAGTGTGATTAGTGGCGATACGTGGTCAGGCAGATTCTTTGGCAACCCTTCGTTTTCGAGTGTTGTAGTGTCTACACATATTGTTGCCACCTGTGCAGCATAGTGGCGTTGCAATACTTGCAATTGTTGGTGGGCGAGGATACTTCCACTACCTACAATTATAGTAGCACTCTTGCATGTTGGCAGGTCGTCCAATTGTAGGTGATCTGACATGGGTTGTTCTTGAGCGGCCAATGCACCCATGAGGCCAGCACTCCCACACAGGAGTGCGTTGGGCAAGGCCTGGGATGCAGCTGCGGCAATCCGTGTCAGATCGTTATTCGTCATTGCATCACAGATCAGCAGGTTTGCGTTTTCTGCGGCAGCTACCAGTGCAGTTGCTAAATCCCCTGCCGAACGAACTACATCAAGTGGTATGAGCCCGCTTGTGAGGTGGGATTGTTCGGCCAAGCGGCTCGCCAGATTGACTGGAGCAGCAATCTGAGGTGGGCAGATCAAGATGCCATTTTGTAGGCCACGCTGCTGATCAGGGAATGCTGGGCAGATCAAGGCATGCGATTTGTCGAGTGCGCTAAGGGCCGCATCCAATTCTGCTCCGAGATTGCCACGCAGGGTTGAATCGATCTTCTTGTACCAGCGCAGGTTGGCAGTTGTATTCAGGTTTGCAATTGTGGTAGAAACCTGCTGGGCAGCAGCGTTTGCGGTCAGGTGGCGCGAATCGCTGACCAATGCAGTTGCCCCAGGCCCTAGCGATTCGGTTGTTGGTGTAAGCCGCACCTCGGCTGGTTGGCCACTGTTGCGCCAGCGGGCCGCACAATCTGCCGCGCCGGTTAAATCGTCTGCAATAATCATGAGTGTGGGATGGTTGCGCATGGCCTTCCCTTCGCCTCATATGACGAGAACTGCAGAACTGCAGAACTGCAGAACCGCAGAACCGCAGAACCAAGAATTGCCCAGAGGGCACCCAAACCAAGAACCGAGAACCAAGTGAACCGAGAGCCAACACGAGGTTCGCTCAAGCATTTCCATCATTCTATCATCGTACTGGCGAATCCTGTGTTCGCCTGTGCGGTAAGACTATTAGTTCATCCGCTCAAGGATGATCACTGGAATCTGACGGGTGGTGCCCTGCTGATACTTAGCGAAGAAAGAAAATTTATCTGCCATCTGATCGAACAGCCGTGTGCGTTCCTGGCCCTCGGCAAGGATGGC
>JANLSE010000624.1:0-4759 GCA_031362265.1 Roseiflexaceae bacterium | reverse complement strand
CTACGATAATGTTCGCCGCTTCACCGTTCAGCCCTAGCTTCACTATGAATTCCAGGGGTCGTTGCTCTGCCCGGAGCCATCGCTCAAGCAGGCAGAATAAACGGTGAGGAATGAGATGGCTGAACCTACTCCTATTGTCCTGGTCACCGGCGCAGCGGGCTTTGTAGGCCTGAATATTGTACGCAGAATCGCCGAAGCAGGTGCGACTGTTGTGGCCCTAGGCCGGCGTGCGCCAGATGCGGACATGATACGTTTCCTCACACCGGTTGCTCACCTGGTGCGCTTTGCCGAAGGTGACGTACGCGATCGCGAAGGGCTTGCAGCACTGGTTGAGCGTGAGGGGGTACGCCGGATTGTGCATGGTGCTGCTGTTACCTCTGCTGAGGCTGAGCGTGATGACCCGGCCAGTTTTGTTGATATCAATCTGGGCGGCACCCTTAATGTGCTCGAGGCCGCCCGCCGCGCTGCAGCCGAGCGGGTTGTGCTCATCAGTTCCACAGCGGTATATGGCGCTCCTGCCGATCCAAAGCGATTGATTCGGGAGGATGATCCGCTTCAGATTGGGGGGATGTATAGCATCTGCAAGCAGGCTGGTGAGCACCTCTGCCGCCGCTATGGCGAACTGTATGGCCTATCGGCGGTTGTTGGTCGGCTTGGTACCGCCTATGGTGTTATGGAACGACCAAGTGGCTCGCGCTCGGCAATGTCGCAGCTTTATACCCTGCTGCACGCTGCTCTTGAAGGGCGAACTCTGCGTATCTATGGTGCCGACCGGCTGCGTGACGCATGCTATATCGATGATGTAGCCGAGGCATTCTGCAGGCTTACGCTTGCAGAGCGGGTGACATACCCAATCTATAACGTCTCGGCAGGAACTGCGCATTCCCTGCGTGAGATCAGCGGAACCATCGCCACACTAATACCAGGCGCTTCGTGGGTCGCCGTTGAGAGCCCAGATGATGCCAATCTGGTGGTGCACCCAGCGAGTGAGCGTGGGCCAATGAGCCTTGAGCGGCTGAAGGCCGATCTCGGCTTCACACCCCGCTTCTCACTTACAGATGGACTGGCACACTACCTGGCATGGGTACAAACGCAACAGATGAGGAGTGCAATTTGAGACTCGATCTGGCCATCATCAATGGGACGCTCGTCGATGAGCAAGGCGGGCGAGCTACCGATATCGGTGTCGTCGATGGACGTGTAGTGCAGCTGGCGATGGCAGGGGATCTGGCAACTAATAGCGCAACAGAAGTGATTGATGCGAATGGGTTGTGGGTGCTTCCTGGCTTTGTAGATCCCCATGTACACTGTCGGGCACCGGATCACCCTGAGCGTGAGGACTTCGCCAGCGTCACGGCCGCCGCTGCGGCGGCAGGGATCACAACTATCCTTGAGATGCCGATCGCCGATGTTGGTGTCTCGCGACCCGAGATCTTGCATGCGCGTCGCAAACTGGCTGAGCGCGATGCCCATGTGGACTTCGGGCTGTATGGGGCCTGTGGCTCACTCGATCCAGTCCTCATCCATGGGCTGGCTGAGGCGGGTGCATGCGCTTTCAAGATCTTTACACTTGATGTCCCGCCCGCCCGCCGCCGCTCCTTTGAAGGGGTTACGATCATCCGCGAAGATGAAATCTATCAGGCGCTTTCGATCGTCGCAGAGACTGGGCTAGTCTGTGCAGTGCACGCCGAAAACGACGCAATGCTGCGGATTGGGCGGGCGCAGGCCGCACGGCTGACCGGTGCTGACGCCTATATTACTGCCCATCCGCAGGTTGCCGAGGCGATGGCCATTGCATGGCTCGTCGTGCTTGCCGAAGCGACTAATGCGCGTGTCCATATTGTCCATGTTACCTCCGCCTGGGCACTCGATTTCCTACGCCTTGCAAAGCGTCGTGGAGTGCGAATGACGGGCGAGACATGCCCGCACTATTTGCTGTTCGATGAAGAAATGGCCCGTCAGCATGGGCGGTGGGCTAAAATCGCTCCACCATTCCGCTCCGCTGCTGACCGCGAGGCCCTGTGGGTGGCCTTGGCCGATGGCACGCTCGACTTTCTGGCCAGCGACCATGCCCCGTTTTTGCCTCATGAAAAAGAGGTTGAGGATATTCTTGCTATTCCATCTGGCGTGCCAAACCTAGAGGCCTTTACACCATTGATGCTCTCGGCCGCCCATGATGGACGCCTACCTATAAACCAGATGGTCGGGCTACTGACTGCCCGCGCTGCGCGTCTGTATGGAATGTATCCGCAAAAGGGCGCACTGCTGGTTGGCTCAGATGCGGACATTGTGCTTTACACTCCGCATGTAAACTCAGTGATTGATATAAGTACATGGCAATCGCGCTCACGGGGCAGTGCCAAGATCTTTGATGGGATCGGCTATCGCGGCCGGGTTATACAAACAATCGTGCGCGGCCGAACGATCTACACTGAAGGACGCGTTGTTGGGCCAAAAGGGTGGGGTCAGATGGTGCGTCCGCAGCCACAGTTTGATCTCGTTGCATAGTTAGATAGCTAGATAGCTGTGGTACGTCAAGTCTATAGGAGGAACAGCATGGCACGCGAAACGATAACTGTTGCAGGTCTCACGATAGCACCAGGCGAGCGGGCCTACGGCTATCTGCATGTTGGTTATCTTGCCGCTCGCACCGAAGTGCGTATTCCATTGCAGGTACTGAATGGCGCTGCCGATGGGCCGGTCGTTTGTCTGGAGGCAACCCTGCATGGCTGGGAGCCAATGGGCGCGGAAATCTTGCGCCGTGCGCTCCAGCGTGTCGATCCAGCAACGCTGCGCGGTACAATCTACTGTCTGCCCCTGGCGAACCCCTTCTCAGTTGAGTTTGGTGGAACGGTCGAAAGCACCGGCACGCGTGTCAACCCTGCCGATCTACTGGATCTGAATCGGGTCTGGCCTGGGAAGCTCGAAAACGGCTGGCTGACCGAACAGATGGCGCATGTGATCTGGAGCGAAGTCCTCTCACGATGCCAATATCTGGTCGACTACCATGATGGCACGGGTGCATGTGACGAGTTGCCGGTAGCATTCCCGCATGCCATCCCGGTCGACGCCGCAGTTGAGTCGAGCCTGGCCGATGGCGTGGGCGGTGAAGGTGGACATATGCGCCTGACGGCTGAGTATATTAGCAATATGAACAGCAAGATCCGTGGCATGGCCGAAGCCTTTGGCTCGCCAGTGATCTGGTGGCGCCAGGTCCCAGTGAACCCGGCCATGATCTCCGGGCACTGTCTGATGAGTAATATTGTGCCACTGGTTGTTGAGGCTGGAGGGGGTAGCCAAATCGATTATACCGTCGAGCAGGGTGTTGAATGCACCCTGAATATTCTAAAGCACCTTGGGATGATCGATGGTGACTTGGTATTGCCCCAGCGCCAGATTATGGTCGAACGCTATATTGTCTACCGCTCACGCACTGGTGGCTTTTACCTTCAGGAGGAAGGCATTGCGCTCGGAGCGCGGGTCACAGCAGGCCAGTTGCTAGGCCGGGTTCTTGATCCGCTGACAAGCGAGGTTCTGGAGGAGTGCCGCTCACCAGTAAATGGAATCATTATCAGTCGGCGGCTCAAGATGCCAATCAACCCTGGCGGCTATATTGCCCATATTGCCGATGTCGACTCGATTATCTGGACACGAGACAATACCTAGGGAGGCCATCATTGATGGATACCAAGAGCGTGCGGGTTGGGATTATTGGCACTGGGTTTGGTCAATCGGCCATGATTCCCGGGTTTCGGCTGACGCCAGGTGCTGAAATCGTCGCAATCTGTAGCGCCCGCCGTGAGCGGGCCGATGCGGCAGCACAGGCGCATGGCATTCCAATGGCCTTCGATGATTATCGCGAGATGCTTGCCCAAGCGCGCCTAGATCTGGTCTGTGTTGTCACGCCGGTGGCAACCCATGCGCCAATCACACTGGCCGCCCTCGAAGCTGGCTGCCATGTACTGTGCGAAAAGCCGACCGCCATGAATATTTCCGAGGCTGCCGCGATGGTTCGTGCGGCTGAGGCTGCTGGCCGCATCCATATGATCGACCATGAACTGCGCTTTAATCCGACTCGCGCTCGGGTGGCTGAGTTATTGGCCGCTGGCTATGTTGGCCAGGTGACCTACGCCCATATTCGCAATGTGTCGGCTATGCGGGCCGACCCGCAACGCGCATGGGATTGGTGGTCCGATCGTTCACGTGGTGGTGGTGCACTGGGTGCCAGCGGCTCACATCATGTTGATCTGTTGCGCTGGTGGCTTGGTGAGATCACTGCAGTGAGTG
Organism: Roseiflexaceae bacterium; assembly: GCA_031362265.1. Classification (GTDB taxonomy): domain Bacteria; phylum Chloroflexota; class Chloroflexia; order Chloroflexales; family Roseiflexaceae; genus JANLSE01. The sequence goes on along the minus strand of JANLSE010000624.1, from coordinate 472 downwards.
GCCAACTCGCGACGTATGTGCGCTGTCGGCCAGATCCACTGCGTGGCGGTGAACTGCGCGATGTCGATAGCGATGATCAGTTTAGTGTGATCGCCCAGTTCGCCAGTGGTGCATCGGCGCATGTTTTTGTCAGTTATGTTGCCCATCAAGGTGGCTCTAATCAGATCGAAATTCATGGTAATGCGGGCAGCCTAGTAATCGATCATGAAGATCGGCTGTGGGGCCGACAGCTTGGCACGACCGCCGTTGAGGATCTCACCGTCCCAGATCCATTAGAGGGTGTAGCAGGTGTACCAGCGAGTGTCTGGGCCTGTTCATTTGTCCACCTGGCCCGCGAACTGGTTACGGCGATTAGAGCAGGCCAGCAGCCGTTGCGTGGTGCCACATTTACCGATGGCCTGCGCTGCCAGCAGGTGCTCGATGCGGTGCGGCGCTCACACGACGAGCGTCGCTGGGTAACTGTGGAGGCGTG
>JANLSE010000591.1:0-27580 GCA_031362265.1 Roseiflexaceae bacterium | reverse complement strand
CATATTTGCAACATCAATACGCCACCCATCGATTCGATATGGTTCGCGCAGCCAGCGCCGCATAATCGAATCTGCGCCAGCGTACATACGCTCACGTAAGAGTTCACTCCGATAACTTAATTTCGGTAAACTCGCTACCCCAAGCCATGCTTCATATACTTCTGGGTGGCGTTCAAAACGGAAGAACTCAGCCTCAGGTGCCTGCGAATCCGCTTGGGCAGCCCGAAACCAGGCGTGAGTTGCCCCACAATGATTAGGTATAATATCCAAAATGAGGCGCATACCATGCATATCGAGTGCCCGCCGTAATCCTAGTAACCCTGCCTCGCCACCAAGGTGTGGATCGACAGTCGTGTAATCGGCGACATCGTATTTATGGTTGCTAGGAGCGCTAAAAATCGGGTTGAGATAGATTGCATTCACGCCAAGCTCGGCCAGATATTTTAGATGTTGAGCGATACCCTGAAGATCGCCACCAAAAAATTCAACCTGACCAGTCGCTCGGTTAGGCAGCTCACCCCAAGCGCGCGCAACGACTGGCTGCCCATCATAGAGATATTCGCCATCCTGCACATTATTACTAGGATCACCATCAGCAAAACGATCTGGAAAGATCTGATAAAACACTGTATCGGTCAGCCAGCTTGGGGCTTGATGATTGGCCAGAATCGTAAAATTATGTACGTCTGTCGGGGTATGGCGAACGAGGCCTGCCGCGGTAAGCCACCAACTACCCACGCTTGTCTGGAAATAAAAGCGGTAGCTTGTTCGGGGGGCCTCTAACCGAAGCTCAGTTCGCCACCAACATATCGAATCCTGAACGGATTCAAGATGCATTGGCGTAAGCTGCTGCTCACCATCAGGGTTTGTACGTAAGAGTATTTGTTCAATCGGCGCATCGTTTCCTGTGCGCAGGCGAATGGTAACCAGTGTGCCGATGTGCCCGGCACCCAATTCCACATACTGGCCTGATCCATCGTGATGAATACTTGCCGCCCAAACAGGCAGTGTCATTGAAGAATCTTTCTAAGCGAAGTGAGGGAACGCAGAGCGCAGGAGCATTGAAGCATTGGAACATTGGAACATTGGAACATTGAAGCAGTTTCCCTTTTGCCACCCTGTCACCTTGTCACCTTGTCACCATGTCACCTTGTCACCTGGTCGTCTCGTGCGCTGTGTACCAAATAGCATCCCTGTACCCTTGTCTCCTGTAGTATACTTCAACTACACATGCACTGGTGGTGAATTATGTTGCAGCGCCGTCTGTCGATATGGTTGATTGTGATTCTTGCATCAGCCATGGTGCTTATTCTAGCTTGTGGATCTGGAGGAATGGCCATCCGTGGTGGCGTTGTACATCCTCCTGAGATTAACTTGACTATTCGTGGTATCGGCCTAGTAGCACATACCACCAATGTGCCAAGCTGTGCGCTTTGGTTTACACCTTGCCGTGTCACACCCCTCGGCCCTGCACGCGAAATGTATGCCATTTGGGTTGTTTGGCGGCCTATCCAAGGGCGTGGAGACCGGCCAGGTGCGCGGCGCATTTTCGCAATGCGAATCGAACCATGAAAATCGCGCGGACTATCCTGCCGCTTCTTATAACCCTAGCTGTTGGTATCCAACTCTGGACACCGCGTATTGTGCGCCCACTGAACCTACCAGCACAACAAACGGTCTATTCAACCAACCCAAAGATTGGCGTTCATACCCGGCTCACAGGCATTGGGGATGAGGCCTATATCGCCCGCACATTGCAACAGGTACGCGAGATGGGCGCCTCCTGGATCGTGGATCTGTTTCCATGGGCGTATGTTCAACCACGCTCACGCTATGGCTTCGATTGGGCTGGAGCCGATATGGTGATTGCGCATGCGCGACGCCAAGGGCTTACGGTCGTTGCACGCATTGATATTGTTCCACAATGGGCCAGGCCACCCGACAGTTCGGATCGATATCTTGATTCGGATCATTATGTCGACTATGCCAACTATGTCGTGGCCTTTTTGCAGCGTTATCGGCCATTAGGCGTGCGCCATGTGATTATCTGGAACGAGCCGAATTTGACCTTTGAATGGGGCCGGCGCACTCCTGACCCACAGGCGTATGCCGCACTCCTCAAGGTCATCTACCCGCGGGTGAAGGCAGCGGTGCCTGATGCAGTGGTACTCGCAGGTGCGCTCTCCCCAGGGCCAAGTCTAGGAGATGGTCGTGATCGCCTGGATGATCTAGAGTACACTCGCCAATTGTACGAAGCCGGAGCTGGGTCATTCTTTGATGTCTGGGCTGTCCATGCGTATGGAGCAAAAGTTGCGAACGACGCAACTCCATTCCCAGAAGAGGTCAACTTCCGGCGTGCTGAGATGAATCACGATGCCCTGCGTTACCTTGGCGATAACGCCAAGCCGCTTATGATTACCGAAGGTGGCTGGAACGACAACCCACGCTGGGCTGGTGGTGGCCGGCCGGCCGATCGGCTGCGTTGGACGATCGCAGCCTACCGCATGGCCGAGCAATGGGATTGGATGCAGGCAGTTTGTCTCTGGCAATTTAGCACGCCCTGGCAGGCGCACACTTACCAGGATAATTGGAATTTTGTGACCGCCGATGGTACACCCAAAGCAATCTACTGGGCTGTACGCGAGGCGTTTGCACCGCCCTAAATGCTAACACGATGAGGAAATGACACAGTGAAAACTAATAGGATGACAACGTCACAAAGCGAAAATTGACATGGTGACAGGGCGACATTCACATAACCAAGTGCGTAGAGCGCCGATCAAGTTACTGTCATCCTGTCACTTGTGATACCCTCACCATATCAACCCAGAATCACATCATGCGCCATTCACACGCATTGCTGCTACTTGGCGTGGTTGGGCAAGCGTGGTAGGCTCCTCATCTGGAGTAGAAGCTGGCAGATCTTCACCTGCGCCAATCTGCCGTGAATTGGCAACCGACCAGGCAATTGTTTGATCAAGTTGAGCTTCTATCAGGGTTGCCCATTCTCGTTTGACCCAATGTGCCAAAATATATTCGCGCGTAATCGGTGCAGGGATATGCGCAATCACAGGCGTAATCTCTTTCGTCTGTGTACTGCCACGCGAAACCTCGGCACCTGGGCCAAGTGGAATACTGCATGAGTAGAATGGCGGATTCAGTGGCGGCTTGTTCTGTTGCCGACGCATGTCATCAACTGCATCAAGTACCTCGTACTGATGAGTAAGTGCTGTCAATACATCATTTGTGAGCGTGCTTTTAACAGTTACAAGCAATGGCTCGTGATAGCCAACATGCAGCAACTCGTGCAAATATGCGCGAAACCGCAAGACAGATTGATTACGGCCATCGGGCAACTGCCGCCAGCCAAATGCAATCCCATAGCGCTCAGGTGTGTGCTTCATCTCACTAATCGATTGTAGCCCTTCGGCAACCACAAAGAGATTGGCGATCTCAACCGCCCAATGTGTTACCAAATTTCCACTGCCATGCTTAATCGTTACTTGCGCAAATCCGGCGCGCGCCATTGCCTCATCAAGCTCCTCTAATCGACCAACTTCGGCCATCCAGCCAGCGTAGATTCGCCGCTCCTTCGTCTGCAGCCCAGTGCTCCACATGAGCAACGGGTCGAGAACGCGTGGCATTGGGCGACGGGCTGGACCGCGCGTAAAGGTTACCTCTTCCATCTGCTCGTCCTCTTTCGTATTCTACTCGTACCAGGCATCCCTTCGTCTGGCCGAATCACGGTTACAATAATTATAGCATATTTGTTCTATTCTGTAAAGAGGAGGATTTAGCCGAAGCATTGGAGCATTGGAACACTGGAGCATTGGAGCGGACTCTCCTTGTCTCCTTGTCTCCTTGTCTCCTTGTCTCCATCTCCAGCCCGATTGCAGCACTATCACGCACATGGTATAATCCGCGCCAGAGATAATGATGGAGACGACTGTAGGGCGCTACCAACATTCAGAGAACTGCCGGTTGGTGTGAGGCAGTGGTTGGGTCGTTCCGAATCCCCTCCAGAATCGCCAGGGAAATGCATGAGCAGAACCTGTGCCGGGTACGCCCGTTAACGCGTTACCTAAGGCCGCTTTTTGGAGTGGCAAACAAGGGTGGTACCACGGGAGCACGCCTCTCGTCCCTCTGCGGACGTGAGGTGTTTTTATGTTGTTCGGAGTATTCGTGAAAAAACTGCGCGATCTGGTATTTGGCCTGATCTATCGAGCGGCATACCAAGCTCGCGCGATCGTTTGGGAAATGCAGCGGCCAACCCTGATTGGTGTCCGTGTCCTGGTTGTGCGCGATGGGCAGGTCTTGCTGATTCGTCATCGGGCTGGCAAGAAACCCTGGGCGCTACCGGGTGGTGGCGTTGAGCGGCATGAACGGATGGCCGAAGCCGCCCGCCGCGAAGTCTATGAAGAAACTGGCGCGCCGGTACAGATCGAGCGATTACATGGGGTATTCGACTCATTCCATGGCGCATACAGCAACTACATCGCTGTCTTTGTGGCAACACCACAGGGCAAACCAATTCAACGTACCTCGATCGAGATTGCTGAAATCGCCTATTTTCCGCTGCACCAGCTTCCAATTGCGCTGGACGACGGCTCACGACGCCGGGTTGAGGAATATCTGGCGGGTAGGCAGGGAGTATCGGAGTTATGGTAAGTGCAGAACGGCAGAACCGCAGAACTGCGGAACAGCAGAACAAGAGAACCAAGAACAAGAGAACAAGAGAACAAACAAGACCTTTGCGTCTTTGCGTTTTGCGTTCGTGCTTCAGGCGATTTCTACGACGTAGCGGAGGAAAATAATGCCAGCCTATACCCCTATTCTGGGAACTCTTGGTTACATTATGTCGCCAGATAAACAGCAGGTGCTGATGATCCATCGTAATGCGCGCCAGGACGATTTGCATTATGGTAAGTACAACGGTTTAGGCGGCAAGCTCGAACCAGGCGAAGATATTGTCGCGGGTATTAAGCGTGAGATCCGCGAGGAAGCCGGTATTGAAGCCGAGGAAGTAGTGCTACGCGGCACGATTAACTGGCCTGGCTTCGGCAAGAATGGCGAGGACTGGTTTGGCTTCATTTTTCGGATCGACCGCTGGAGTGGCACACCAAATACACACAATACGGAAGGATCGCTGGAATGGGTGTCTGTCGCAACCATGGCCAAGCTCAATTTGTGGGAGGGCGATCGATTCTGGCTCGATATGGTCTTCGCGGATTCGGCACAAACCTTTCATGGCATCGCGCCCTACGAAGAGCATCGGCTCGTATCGTGGGGGTATACCCTTATTTGAGGCTGAGGCTTCGCTTAATCTGAGACAATTACACTCATATTTGAACTATGGAGGAAGTATGCTGGATATCAAACTTATTCGTGACCAGCCCGATTTCGTGCGGCATGGTATTCGCCGGCGCGGTGAGGATCCCATTATTGTGGATACTATTCTCGGCCTGGATGTACGGCGACGCGAGTTGTTGCAACAGGTAGAACAGCTCAAGGCCACCCGCAATGCTGTCTCAAAAGAGATCAGCAAAATGAAGGATGCCAGCGAGCGAGAGGCCAAAATCGCCGAGATGCGTACGGTTGGCGATCAAATCGCCGAACTGGATAAAGAAGTAGCTGCGGTTGATAACGAATTCACGCGGCAGCTCTTGTTGACGCCGAACTTACCGCATCCAGATGTACCAGATGGTACCAGCGAGCACGATAATATTGTGATGCGTACCGAGGGAGCGCCGCGCTCATTCGATTTCACCCCCAAACCACACTGGGAGATCGGTGAGCAGCTTGGGATCATCGATTTCGAGCGTGGAGTGAAACTGTCTGGCTCACGCTTCTTTGTGCTCAAGGGCCATGGTGCCAAGCTACAGCGCGCACTAATCGCCTGGATGCTCGATATGCATATCACACAGCATGGCTATACCGAGATCGCGCCACCATATGTCGTTAAAGAGGAGATCTTGGTTGGGACGGGCAACCTGCCAAAGTTTGGCGATAATCTGTTCCGCATTGCAGGGGTTGATCTGACGCTTATTCCAACCGCCGAAGTGCCTGTCACTAACCTGTATCGCGACGAGATTCTGGCCGCCGAGCAGCTGCCACTCTACCATGTGGCATATACTCCATGCTGGCGCAATGAACAGATGAGCGCAGGGCGTGATGTGCGCGGGATCAAGCGCGTGTACCAGTTCGATAAAGTCGAGATGGTCAAGTTCGTCACACCCGAGACAAGCATGAATGAATTAATGACCCTGATCGACAATGCTGAGGATGTTTGCAAGGCGCTCAACATCCCATATCGGTTGCTGAAGCTCTGCACTGCCGATCTTGGAACCGCAGTCATGAAGTATGATTTGGAGCTATGGGCGCCTGGCTGTGGTGAGTGGCTAGAAGTCAGCTCATGTGCGAATTTCGGCGATTACCAAGCACGCCGTGCAAATTTGCGCTATCGCCCAGCTGTTGGAGCTAAACCTGAATTCCTGCACACTCTGAATGGCTCTGGATTAGCACTACCACGTGTTATGATCGCGATCATCGAAAACTACCAGCAGGCCGATGGCACTATCGTTGTCCCTGACGTGTTACGTGGGTACATGGGTGGAATTGAAATACTCGGTCGATAAAGCCGTAGGTAACGTACGATGACAAACACAAGCCCAAAACTTGAGCGTGGTGCCCAATTATTGCACGAAGCAGGTGGCGATCAGGATCTGCTTGGTGTCGCATTACTCGCATTTCAAGGAGCGCTGGATCTGCATCTCCATGTGCTTCTTGGCACAAACACAAGCCTTAGTGTCGAAGATCAAACACTTCTGGCCGATTCAAACCTGCCATTATCACAACTTGTTGATCTGGCACGTCGTTATGGCGATCTCAATCGTGAGCAGGCTTGGCGTATTCTCGAGGCAGAACGGCTGCGCGTGGCATTTAGCAGCGGTGAGCCGTTTCGTGGCAGCCCAAGCGAAATGCGCGCCTATGGGCGCTTTGTTGCAGAAATTTGTGGCGATACACAGCTCGCAATGAGTCTCGCGAATATACCAATAACACATCTTGCCACCAAACAGAGCGATAATGAGTTGGAAGATGAAGATGCTGATCCAGTGCCAGTTGGACCATATTATACGATCATGCGTTGGGTACCCGGTATGTTACTCATCGTGCTCCTCGTCGTTGGTGTGTGGTCACTATTGGGTCGAGTCTCACCAGCTAATCAGGCCAGTGTTCCAGATAACGAGATTACACCCGATGTTACAAATGCACCTGTATCAGTTAAGGCTACTTCAGCTCCGCCAGATGCGACGCTTGGGCCAGTGATCGTTAGCCAAGGTGAAACAACTGTCATCCCAAGCCCAACGGCTGCCGCCCACCAGGGCCGAGTTGTGCGCCTGGGTGGTGGGCCAGGTTGGCTTCATGAATCTGCTCGCTTCGATAGCCCTACACTGCCGATCCGGCTGAGTGAAGGCCAAATCGTTGCGATGCTCGGCCAGCAGCAGAATGATGAACAGGGAACCCCCTGGATCTATGTGGCGATTGGTGGGTACGAGGGTTGGTCGCCACTTAATAATATCGAGGAAGTGCGCTAAATGCAGGATCAATACCATGAAATCTAATAGCGACCTGTGTGCTATTAGATTTGACAAATCCCCTATGTTAGTATAACCTAACACCATTGGAATCGTGATTGAAACAACATAAGGGACATGGCCATGTATCATCGTTTGCGTTGGCTTATCATCGGGCTACTTGGTTTACTCATGCTCAACCCAATGATTGCTGCGGCTCAATCGTCTTCACCAGCAGACACGCTACGCAACCTGAACGCACACCTTGACAACGCACAAATTGCTGTGGCCAAGGGCGATCTTGCCACGGCACAAACCGAAGTAGAAGCATTTCACACAGGCTGGGTTGCGATCGAGGATACGGTACGTGAGCATAATACTAGCGCATATGCCGCAATCGAAGGGGCTTTAGGCGAGGTTGAGGTCGCACTCGCTAGTGGTAATGCAGAACAAGTTAGTACAGCTGTCCACAAGCTCGATGAGGCAAGTGATGCCTATATTGAGAGTGTGGGAGCACCGGGTACGACTTCCTCCGCTCCTTCAATAACACTCGCTGATACACTTACATTGCTTGCGCAAGCAGATCAAGCACTTGCAAAGAATGACCCAGCCGCTGCAAGCATTGCCCTGCGGGAATTCCAGCGTGTGTGGCCCTTAGTTGAAAGCGATGTAAAGGGCCGTTCACCAGAGACATATGAGACCACTGAAACGAACCTACCACGCGCAATTGGGCTTGCAGATCGTGGTGATGTAGCACAGGCCCGCCAGATTGTCGCTACAATGCAGGCTAACCTAAAGCCGCTCACCACCAGCGCACAATATGGAATCTTCGATGCGGCAGTTATTCTGTTACGCGAAGGGCTTGAAGCAATTCTGGTTATTGGTGCTCTTTTAGCATTCCTTCGTCGCTCAGGAAATGAGGACAAGCGTATTTGGGTATGGAGCGGTGGGTTACTCGGTGTTATTGCAAGTGTGGTAACGGCACTCTTGGTAGCCTTGGTATTCCGTAGCATCACTGCAGGTAGCAATCGTGAACTGATCGAGGGTATCACTGGCTTAGTTGCTGCTGCTATGCTCTTTTCCGTCAGCTTCTGGTTACATGGAAAATCCCACATTGGCGCTTGGCAATCCTATATCCACAATCAGACGACAGCGGCACTAGCCACAGGGAGCCTATTCTCGCTTGGTTTACTTGCCTTCCTAGCAGTCTTCCGTGAAGGTGCAGAAACTGCTCTCTTCTTTGTAGGGATTGCATCAGCGATTAGTCTCACTGATCTGGCATTAGGGATCACGATTGCAGTAGTACTCCTTAGCATTACTGCCTTCTTGCTCGTACGGATTGGAGCGCGTATCCCATTACGCCCATTCTTCCTTATCACCAGTGCGCTGATTTTCTACCTTGGGTTTAAGTTCATTGGCACCGGTATTCATGCCCTTCAGGCAGCCCAGGTATTGCCGGCAAACATCTCATCGATATTACCTGAAGTGCCACTGTTTGGTATCTTCCCTACATGGGAAACAACAGTTCCACAGCTTGTTATTCTTGGTGTCGCTGTAATTCTTGTACTGCTTCGCCCACGCTTGCGGCGTAATTCAACAGCAACAGCATAACCCGTTGTTTGAATAAGAAGAGGCGCAATGCCACCTCAAGCATTGCGTCTCTTTATGTCACTATTCTGTATTGGCGTATCGTACAACTCCATGCGAGTACGCCAAACAAATGCTGATTTCTCATTTTCGCGAACGCACTTGCCCACTGCGCCCACGTTCTGCTGTTGGTGTTTCAGCGATCACATCACCCTGTTCACGCCGTAATCGGCGCTCCTCTTCCGAAGCTATTTGGGCGAGCGTAGCCCGCATACTCCAGAGTGTCAGCATGGAGAAGGTGAGGATCAGTGGCAGAATAACCACAAAGATTGAGAGAACGATAATCAGTGCCATCAGGATCGCGGTTGCAATCGTAAAGAGTGGCCGCCCAAATGTCATTATCAGCGCGTTACGCCACATTAGCCACAAACCACGCTGTTCCTGGAGCACCATTAATGGCCCAAGGTATATCAACAGCATACTCCAGGTTGCAGTTAGGTACACAAAGATCACAATCAAGAACGTGCCAAGCCAGCCGCCAACCTGAAAATAGAACGCAACATTAAATAGCAGTGTAACGAAACCAAACATCCAGATCCCATATACCTGCCATGAGAGTACATAATGGGCGCGCAGCCCTTCAAAGAAGAGGCTTAATGGCGCGACACGGCCCTCAATAACACGTTCTGCCACCGCCAATAATCCTGCACTTGCAGGCCCCATCAGCAGCACATTCAAAATCAATGCAATCGCCGCCACAATCGGAAGACTATTGCCAAAGAAGAAGACAGCCACTACAATGAGTGGGCAACTCATAACTGCCCAAATCACATTTACGCCAATCATCAAGAAAAGCTCGTCGAATAGATCGCGCCCTGCGCGCCAGAAAATGAGGAATGGATTCATGCTCGCCTCAATGATAATCGGTGATATAACGATTATACCAGAGTCCGTTCTGCTAGTATTGCATCCAAGCGGCGCTGTTCTACCAGTAAGCTCCACGGCGCTGGAGTCGATTCCAACCAGCGTGCAAAAGTTGCGATTGGCGCAGTATTACGGGCTTGAATAACTCGCCGTTGGTCTAATAGGTTTTGCATCTGCCGAAGCGCTTCGATCCGTCCGGCGATAATGGCAGATTGGCGTGTTGCGACAGCATACACAATTGCTAATGCATCGTACCCAAGAATAGCTGGTAAATAACGCACGAGGAGTGTATCGGGGAAACAGCGCACAATGGCAGCAATACGATTACGGCCAAGTAGGCGCTGCTTGAATGGCGAGCCTTGCCCAGCACTTGCCGAATACACATGCTGCGCGCGCGCCAGTGGAACCACGGCCGCCTCCCAGCCGCGTAGTAATGCGCGCCAGGCAAAATCCACATCCTCCAAGTAGTTGAAGAAGCTACCTTCAAGCAACCCAATATCATTAATCAGGCTACGCCGCAGGAGTGCAAGCCCACCACTGACACCCATTACTGGTGTGATGACGCTGGGTATTTCTGTAACGCTCCGACCAACCCACAGATCAAGTGCCAACCCATCGCGGCGCGCACGAATGCCTGCCGATGCTACACAATCTGGCTGATGTGCGAACGTAAGTACACCTGCAAAGGCCGCAATCTGTGGGTGAACAGCAGCAGCAGAGAGCAGCGCATCAATCATTCCTGGCTCAGCAAAGGCATCATCATTGAAGAGTAAAAGCAAATCGCCACGTGCAGCGCGAATGCCAGCATTAATACCACCCGCAAAGCCCAGATTCTGCTGTAACCGCACAACCCGCACCATGGGGTGCGTAGATTGTACCCATTGTGCAGCGCCATCGATTGATCCATTATCAACAAGCACAACCTCACTATCACTTGGCAGCTGCGGCAAGAGCGCAGCTAGGCAGCGTGGGAGATAGCGCATTCCATTCCAAGTAGGGATAATAACTGAAAGCACAAACCCTGTATTTCTATACATATTCATTTATGTTATCAGCTTCGAATGGCTTTATACGCCAGTTCAATGATACCATCAGGAACAAAGAAACTGCGCATAAGTGGCAATTCTGCTTGTTTTTCTTCCTCGCTTAACTTATCATCGAGAAGGATGGCTGCACCAGTTTCGCCCAAATCCTCTAGTGCACGCTCAAAACGATAGTACGCAAGTGCGGTCTGATCGATCGACACCTGTCCATATGTTTCAAAGAACAGCTCTTCCTCATGGGGCAACACCGGCCGTGCAATCACTGAGCCAACCACAAACAACAAATCGCGCTCACGTGGCGCAATCAGTGGGCCATCCCAATCGACGAGATAGATTTCACCACTTGTGGCAATCATAATATTGGCGGCATGAATATCTGCATGGCACAACACATGCTCAAATGGCACCGATTGCAACTGCTGCCCAAGGCGCTCGGCATGGACGAGGCAATCTGCTATCTGCGGCCAGTACTCGCGCCAGAATGCCGCAAAGGCCAGCTCGCCCGGGCTGCGGTATTGAGCCGCCTCAACAGTAGCCTGCATCTGGCGGATTCGCTTACCCGCAACGAACCCAAACGTTTCGTGTGGTAACACATCCGATAATTGCCGTTCGAGGCCACTCTCGTGAATGGCGCGTAAGGTCGTACCAAACATTCGCCACTCTGCCGCATTCATTCCAGCAACCATTGCGTTTTCGCCACGAATAAATGGGTACAATACCGCAGTATAGCGCTCAATCTCACACCATAATGCGCCTGTCTGGGTGCGAATCGGTGCGAGCACTTGTGTGATGCCCGCATCGAGTAACAACCGCGGAACCTGAAGGCTCGGCTGATTGAGTGGCGCACGACGTAGTTTGAGAAAATACTCGCACTGATTGTGTGCAACGGCCCGATATACAGCCGCATGAACATCGTAGCCAAGTGGTAAGAAATCGATATCCGTGATCTCTAGCCCATAGTGAGCATGCAACATCCCAATCATCATATCATTGGTGAGATCCGAGGGTGATGTATGCATTTAGAACAATCCAATCGTATTGCCATCCTGGTCAATATCAATCGAATGTGCTGCTGGGTTCGATCCAAGGCCAGGCATGGTGGGCATACTCCCTGCTAATGGATAGATAAACCCAGCACCAACACTTGCGCGCACCTCGCGAATTGGGAAACTAAAGCCACTTGGCGCGCCCTTCAGATCAGGATTATGGCTTAGGCTCAAATGCGTCTTCGCCATGCAGATTGGTAACCCACCAAAGCCATTAGCCTCAAAACTCGCAATTTGCTCGTCGGCCTGGGTCGTATACGTCACCTCTGCCGCGCCATAAATCTCCGTCGCTAGTGCATGAATCTTGGCCTTGATCGGCTGATCGAGTGCGTAGAGGAATTCTGGTGCCGGACACGAACCTTCCGCAGCTGCAACAACTGCGCGCGCCAGATCTTCGCCACCCTGGCCACCCTGGGCAAATACATGGCTTACCTCGACCCCTTGCGCACCTGCCTCCAGGGCAATCTGGCGAATGGCAGCAATCTCCGAAGGTTTGTCGTCTGGATAGCTATTAATTGCCACTACAACAGGCACTCCAAAGCGGCGCACATTCTCGATCTGTTTACGCAGATTGGCCCCACCAATCAACACATCATCTGGGTTTTCGGCCAATAATTCAGGAGGAAGCGGCTTGCCAGGAGTGATCGCATATTTGCCGGTATGGCTCTTCAGCGCACGAACAGTTGCAACAACCACAGCTGCGGCAGGCCAGAGTCCTGAGGTGCGGCACTTAATATCGAAAAACTTCTCACCACCCATATCCATGCCAAAACCAGCCTCTGTCACCACATAATCGGCAAATCGCAACCCAATTTGATCGGCAAGCACCGAGGAATTACCATGGGCAATATTTGCAAACGGCCCGGCATGCAGGAACGCCGGTGTATTCTCAATTGTCTGCATCAGCGTTGGTTTAAGCGTCTCACGCATGAGTACCGTTGCTGTCCCTGCACCACCCACCTGCTCGGCCGTTATTGGGCGGCCCTGTGTGTCAAATGCCACAACCATGCGGCCAATACGAGTGCGGAGATCGCGTAAGGCCTCGCGTGCGGTACGACCATTGACGAGCGCGAGAATTGCCATCAGTTCACTTGCCACCGTGATATCAAAGCCCGTCCGCCGTGGAACGCCATTCAGCTTACCACCCTGGCCAATTGTGACATCGCGCAAATAGCGATCGTTCACATCCATCACACGCCGAATCTGGATTCGCTCTGGATCAATGCCAAGCGAGTTACCATGATAAAAGGCATTATCTGTCAGTGCAGCAAGTTGATTATGTGCCTGGCCAATCGCGTGAATATCACCCGTTAGGTGCAAAATACTCTCTTCCAGCGGGATAATCTGTGAATAGCCACCACCCGCACCGCCACCCTTGATCCCAAAAACCGGCCCAAGCGAGCTCTGTCGTAATGCCGCTGCCGTCCGCTTCCCAATCCGGTTTAACGCCATACTGAGGCCAATTGTTGTAGTGGTTTTTCCCTCACCAAGGGGTGTAGGTGTAATTGCAGTAACAAGGATCAGCTTGCCAAGTGGCCGATCATGGTAATCATCCAGAATTGTAAGGTCGATCTTAGCCTTGTGGCGGCCATGCTGTTCGATATATTGCTCAGGAATGCCAAGCTGTTGTGCAACCTGCATGATTGGAGTAAGTTTGGCAGCGGCTGCTATTTCGAGACTAGTAGGCATGGCTGACTCCGTAAACAAGAACGACAGAACAAGGGAACAAGGGAACAAGAGAACAAAAACCAAGAACCAAGAACCGCTCTGCGCTTTACGCTTACGCTCTACACTTTGCGCTCTGCGCTTTGCGCTCCTGCGCTGCGCTCAAAGCTGCCCACTATCGCCCCAATGCTCCAGAAGCACCTGATATGCTGGATCGGAATAGCGGCTGGGAAGAAAGGCAGATGCATAGCTAGGCAATGGTTCAGCAAGAATATGGGATGCAAGCAGATCCGCGGCCCCACAGGCGGCCATGATGCCATACCCGGAGAGTGCGCCAAGTACATAGGCACCCTGAAGCGAAAGCGGCCCAATCAAGGGACGGTTTTCACGCGTTTTGGTATAGTAGCCAGCATCCAAACTTGGCCGCGGTGGGCGTGCGATATATGGCGTAAGGCCAGGCATAATCTTGGCGACCCCACGCAGTGCAATCTCGGCAAACTGTTCAGGAATCTCTGGTGGGAACACCTCGGCTACTGGCACCGCATCATAGGCCCATAATGCCAATACCCATGTACTGCCACCTTCACCTTCGGGCCGCAGGTGCGCCCCAGGCGGTAACGCACCCAGCAACCCGGCGGTCTCAGGGTCTTCTTCTAATAACTCGCGCTCTTCGTCACTCCACTCAATCGTTACTGGGTCGATATTAATCAGCATTGGTGCTTCGCGTGGCACTGCGCCAAGCCGATCCTCAAACGCAAGCTTACTATGGCGTTCCGAGAAGACAGGCAAATCGATACCCAGCATACGCCCAACCAGTGCCAGTAGCGGCCCAGCACAGTTCACAAAACAATCGGTTGCAATCCGCTCCGCAATACCCGACCCGCGCAGTCGCACAGCTGCCACCTGGCCTGCTTCTATATCGATACCTACAGCCTCAGCGTTCGCAAAACGCACCCCCAACGCACGTGCCTGCTCTAACAGATACATCCCAAGCTGTTGAGCGCTCAGCCACCCACAGCGGCGCGCATGCAATACAGCAGTAGTATCGGGCGCAAGGTAACCAAAGTGCTGACGAATGAGTGCAGGATCACTGATGTAATCGGCACCAGATTGTGGATTACCTGATCCAGAGAACATGTCGCAATGGGGATTGTAGCCTAACTGCACATCATGATCTGGTGTTCGCAGACCTGTATGTACCCGTAGCGACCCAGCACCAAGCGCGGCTGTCTCTTGTGCTGCACGTAACAAATTGGCTGCGCCTTGCTCAGTACGTGTCACATATACATACCCACGGCGATTCATGCGGAAGACATTCTCGCTGGTTTGGGCTAGTTCTTCCATAATATCAATACTATGCGCCATCAGCCGAACCATAGCATCGCCAGGACCAGGCCAGAAATCGCGATAACACTCGGTTGATTTATCGCTTGTTAGTGAGAGCGGCGGTTGTGTATCTAGTAGCAGAATATCACGCATGCCGCGCTTCGCCAGGGTATAGGCTAATGCGACCCCAGCAATACCAGCACCACAAATAACAACCTTTGATCGAGTTTCATGCATAGATATAACTTCGTGCCATCCGAAATAATCCACGATACGATGATACTACGACAAACTGACAAGATAACCATGATGGCACGTAATACCAACTCGCGTTCTCGTATTTATCTGCACCCAGAGGGTACCCGTCTGTGGTTCCGTATCTGTTTGGACGCAGCTTGGTATGCCAACGTTCCAGTCGGTCACATGCCCATTTGTAGAAGGAAATTTGCCACACTACGGATCGCGGCATAGTAATTGGGAATATAGAACTTTTCGTTCGGCGCATGAACATTATCGTCCGGTAACCCAAAACCCATCAACACGCCTTGCATACCAAGGATTCCATGAAACAGTGCCGCAATTGGAATAGAGCCACCCGTACGCGTAAATTCAGTTGGGTTGCCAAATTCGGCTTCGAGCACCTGAGCTGCGATTTGTAGCGCTGGGCTATCGGTCGCAAAGGTGACCCCATCGCCGCCATTCAGGAAGCGTACTTCTAATTGAACACCCTCAACTGCCAACTCTGCAACGCGCTGCTTAACGAGTGCTAATACCGCCTCGGGTGTTTGGCCAGCCACCAATCGTAGGCTTACTTTGGCCGTCGCCGTAGCAGGGATAACCGTCTTCGCGCCCTCACCAACAAAGCCACCGCGAATCCCATGTACCTCAAACGTTGGGCGCGCTGTGGCACGCTCTACCGCGCTGTATCCTGCCTCGCCAGGCAAGCCGTTTAGTCCGGCCGCAGCCATAGCGATTTCATCTTCGCGCGCCGATTGAGCTTCAAAGCGCGCACGCTCTGCAGCGCTCACTGGTTGCATCAATTCATAGAGCCCAGGAATACGGATCGTTCCATCACGCCCTTTGAGTTCACCTAATACCCAGCATAGTGCCTGAATAGGGTTAGGCGCAATCCCACCATACCCACCAGAATGCAGGTCATGCGCTGCGCCATTGGCGATCAACTCAAAGTAGACCATGCCACGTAAGCCATAGGTCAATTCTGGATGGCCAATACGCGTCATGCCTGTATCCAGAATCAGCGCAACATCACCCTTGAGTCGCTCAGGGTTGGCCCGTACATAGGCATCAATTGCCTCACCACCACACTCTTCTTCGCCTTCAAGTAGAATCTTGATATTGACGGGGAATGTATGATCGAGTGCTTGTAATGCCCCCAGCGCCTGAATCGCCGCGAGTGTTGGCCCTTTATCATCCACAGCGCCACGTGCCCGCAGATTATCGCCATCAATGGTTGGCGTAAACGGTGGCGATTTCCAGAGTTCAAGTGGATCGACTGGCTGGACATCGTAATGCCCATAGAGCAGAATGGTCGGTTTTCCAGGCGCTCCAAGCGATTCTCCATACACAAGCGGATGGGTGTGGGTTTCAATGATTTCCGCATTGGAAATGCCATTAGCCTGAAGTTTCGCGACCAGCCACTCAGCAGCGCGATGGCAATCGGCAGCATGCTCGGAAAGGGTACTGATACTTGGGATCGATACTAACTGAATCAAGTCGTTGAGGAGCTGAGGCTTCTGTTCCTCAACATACTGAGCAATCCGTGGGTCAGCCATGATCACTATGCCTCCGCAATTGGATGAATGTTACAGAGATTATACCACCGCTGTGCATCAGGCTAGCCGCCGCTTCTGCTGGCGATTATGGCTAACTACCAGGATACGCCAAAGAAATACCCCTCACCATTGTATGGTGAAGGGTATCGCAAAACTATCACTATCCACAAGGCCACACGATACTAGTTAGCCGTGCGTGTGCTCAAGACCCAGACAATCGCAATACCAGCCATGATATGCATCAGTGCTAAACTCAACTGAATACTCATAGCGACGGGCAATGTAAATGTTGGGATGAATGAAACTAAAAGAAAGATTCCCGCAATCACCCAGAAGATTTGCAGTGGGCGCTTTGTGAAACGCACCAGTGCTGCTAAAAGCAGGCCTGCACCCAGTGCTGGGATGAAACTGAACATTGCAACTACTGGAACTGGTATCGCTGAGATAGGTGCGCTTGGGCCGCCCATTGGGATCTCGAACACAACGCCAAGCGCCTGTGCTATAAAAAATATTATCAGGTTACCAACAACTGCAATCACACCTCCAACCACTGTCGCCAGCGGTATCTTGCGAATGCTTACCTGTGTGTTCTGTGCCGTTGGAGTTGCTACCGAAGCCATGAGAATTCTCCTTCTGAAGTTAGCCGATTAACTATATACATCTGAGAATGTGCGGCCTGAGATGCGCAGAAATACCAGCGATTATTGCAGGTTATTACGAAGCTGAATAAGCAGGCGTCGTAATAACATCCGCTCTTCTGTTGTAAACCCCTGCATGGTGGCGACTTCGATCTGTGCCCAAATAGCTTCGACCTGTTCGCGCAATGCACGCCCTTTTGGCGTGAGATTTACGCGATGGATACGCGCATCCTCGCGATCCTGATAGCGAACTAGCAAACTATCATGCTCCATTCGTTGGATCATACGAGTGACGGTTGGCGGCTCAACACACAACTTTTCAGCTAGCTCCGATTGAGTCTGCCCTTCCGCTTCCCATAGCTGAAGCAGGATCATTTCCTGGCCCACATGGAGGTTAATCAGACGAAATTCCGTATCAACTGCTGTTCGATACGCCTTGCACGCTTGCACAAGTGCAAACCCAATCGTCTCCTGCATTTTTTGCGATATCATGGCAGTCTCATTGCTTAGCTAGCTACATATTAAACCAATCTTGAGCGGCTGTCAAATATCATCCTAGTTAGCCAATTCGCAGCTCTCGCTTTGATTATGTCGTGTTATATCAGCACCAAGAATGCAATCGGAGCATCAATAAGGATTGGTTGTGTAACAAGATTGCAAAGTTCAGCCCTTGGTTGGATAGCTTTTTGTTAGATGGGCATGCTATACTATCAGGGTATTGATGAAACGGATGTAGAATGATGGTGTTGGCTCGTAATAACCTAGATGACCTACCACTTACTCTTCGGGATCCCGGAGGGTTAAGCACGCCAGGAAGGTTGCGCGTATTATCTTCGAGCTAAGTTTGGTTACTTGGCCTGTCTACAATCGTGCGGCTCTTCCCTCGGCATTGGGAAGGGTCGTTTTTATATCTGCCAACTGGCAGAGGAGAAACAACATGTCAACCACAAAACGCACAATTTGGAGTTCAATTCGTAGCTTTTTCCGCCTGATTAGCGGTGCGCATCCACTTGTTATCGCCGTAACACCCAGCTCGGATCATCGTCGCTAATAGAGCAAAACGACCGAACCACGAAACCATAATGTCTGTCATTATGGTTTCGTGGTTCGCTGATTCTATTGTCCAGTAGTTCTGTGGGTTCGCTAAAACAGTGCCTTCAGCAGCTTAATGGGTTTGCTCAGAAACGAGCGCACTTCCCGCAAGGTGCGATCTGGGGTTTCAAACTGCGGCCAATGGCCAGCACGAGGTATCACCCGTAATTCGGCATCGGGCCATTCATCGGCTACCACACTCGCATCGCGTAGGGGAACCGTATTATCTTCCATTCCCCATAATACGAGCGCTGGTACCTGTATTGAGCCGAGCTTGCCGCGCAAATCCCCAGCACGCATTGCATTGAAACACTCAGCACGTACCAAACCTTGCCCACGGCGGCGTGCATCGGCACGTAGCTGATGATAATCATCATCACTAATATTGGTACGCTCTGCGAACGAAGCTGGCCGCATCAGTTGGTCGGTAATATTCAAGAGCTGTGGTTCAATCGCAGCAACCAGCCGATTAGCGATGGCATAGCGCTCAAGCGAAGTCACCCAGGCAACCGCATTGATCCAGCGTGAAAGGTGTCCGCTAATCGTCGGGCAGAGTAACACCATGCGTTCGATTAGTGGTGCGTGATGAAGCGCCATTGTAAGGCTAATCATGCCACCCATCGAATGCCCAATCAACACAACTGGTTTATCTGGCGATATTTGCTTAATAAGGTCGGCAAGCAGGTCTGCATAACCAAGAATGGTTGTTTGTTCGGCCATGCGCGGCGAATCGCCAAAGCCGGGCAAATCGACCGCGATTGTCCGATAACGCCGGGTGAGAATCGGGAAGAGTGGCGACATCGCATACCATGAGCTTGACCAACCATGGATTAAGATCGCAACATCACGATTACTAACCCCTTCTTCCTGGACATGAATGGACTGTTGCCCAACTCGATACACTTTCATATTACGGCGGCGCTCACGTTCGATCAGCGGCGCAGTCAGCCCATCGGCAGATTCTTCCTCAACTCGTTCAGTCTCACCTTCGGTCTCATAAACAGTTGAGGTCATGGCTCCAGGTAACATCAATGCTGCAGCTGCATTTGGCAAGGCAGGTGTAGCTGGAACAATTGGTACATCAACTGGCGCTAGTGCAGGAGCGCTGGTAGCTGTTAAGCCTGCACGAAGCTGGCGGGCACGTGTCTGAAGATTATGGAAATAATCGGTGTCAGTCACAGCATCAACGTCACGACGCCGTTTTTCTTCATCAATTGCAATCTGCATCTGATTGATCTGTTCACGTAAGCGCTGCTCACGCTCATAGACAGTGAGCGCAGCCGCAGCCAAAGCCGAGAGCGACTCGATCATCTCGCGCATCCCATCATCAAAGGGGATCACTGCGCCAGTAGCTTCATCCTGTGCATTGAGCAGCTGCAAAACACCAATCACACGCCCAATGGTATCCATGAGCGGCACGGCCAAAAACGACATTGAATGGTAGCCGGTGCGTTGATCAAAGGCACGTGTTCCCGAGAAATCGAACCCATCCGCAGCATATGCATCTGGTATCATGACAGAGTGACGATCCAGCGCAACCTGTGTCACTACATAGCGGCGATCCGGCTCTTTGGTTTCAGGATGATACATGCTCAGCGGCGGGAAGCTAACCGTCATCTCGGAGGTTCCACCCATCGCCGTATTGAGTGAGCGATTACGCAGAATCACAAACTCAAGCATATCCGCATCGGTACGCATATACAGCGAACCACCATCTGCGTTGCAGAGGCCCATGGCCTCAATCACAATCTTTTCCAGCAGGCGGTTGTAGCCTTTTTCCGAAGAAAAAGCAACACCAAGCGGAATAACCACATGCAAAAGATCATTCGAACGCTTCTTGGCGGTTTGAATCTGGCTGAGATAATGCTGCTCTTGATCGCGTAGTTTCTTCTTCTCAAGGCACGCTCCAATGCGTGCATTCAGCAAAATCGGATCGAATGGCTTTGGCAGATAGTCGTCGGCGCCCATCTCGACACAGCGCACAACACTGGCAAGCTCATCAAGTGCCGAGAGCATAATAACGGGAATATGCCGCAACTGCTCATCCTGCTTGAGCAATTCTAATGTTTGGTATCCATTAAGGACAGGCATCATAATGTCCAGTAACACCAAATCGATTGATTCTCTGGCAAGAATATCCAGTGCCTGGCGACCATGCTCAGCGATCAGAACCTGATACCCAAGTTTAATCAACCGACGCGCCAACATATCCCGATTGAATTCATTATCCTCAACAACAAGAAGCGTTCCATGATTCTGCTCATGGGGAGTGGCTTCAAAGAGTTGCTCTTCACGCGTAATCTCGTGTACACCCGTTACAATCGCAACATGATCAAGGCCATGCTGAATAATATCACTTAGACTCACCGCAGCAGAACCGATTCGTTGAATATCGGACAACCAGCCTTGCTGCTCGACACTCAGATTCTGGGTTATTGTCTCTACTTCGGCAAGAATCTGGCTAATTGGTTGCTCCAGGTTTGATTGGCGCAAACCACTCTCAAGCACACGTGGATCTCCCGCCGCTGCTTCGATAGTGGCGTTGATCGTGCGCAACAACTGGCGCCCAGCACCCTCAACTCGCTGCAATGCAATCGTCACTGCATCCGGCTTGGCATCATCAGCTTCGTCGATCAGCATTTCGCTATAGCCAATAATATGGTTTACAGGAGTGCGTAACTCATGGCGAAGCATACGGATATAATCCTGTGCCTCGACCTCAGTAAATACGTTTGGATGCAGAATAGGATCGGAATCGCTCATTGCTGGCACTTCCCTCGATGAATGCACATCGGAGGCGTGGATGGCAATGTGTACTATAGCACAAGCCAACCGCAGAAGGAAGAGGGATTCTCGTGCTTCCACAAGATAATGGATTGCATCATCAAACCTGATATGATTTACACAAATTCGCAACATATTCGCAATATCGCCATGATACAGTGCGTCATAGAGTAGCACTATCCCCTGTAGAGGAGTCTTATACTGTCGGTGTAGACAGAGTGGGGGAACAACACACCCAGCACATGTTGCGGTTCGAGAGCCAGGGATCGCTTTTTGTTTGAATAAGGAATAGTATGAACCCGATTGAGTATTTTGCAACGGTTGTCCCTAGGCAATATGCAGACGCTATAGAATCCGCATCACCCGAAGTGCTAGCTCAACCTGAGCTATCTGCATCAATCGTCATTGAAGGCGAGGGTGGTGGCACCTATGGGATGCGCGCCCAAGGAAGGGAATTTGTATTTGTACCCAGCGGTATTCTCGCTGCTGATATGCAGGTGCAGATTGGCATCGACGACTGGCGAGTGGCCGTGAGTCATGGTGGAATGGAAGCGGTTGTCGATTATGTTCAGCGCCGTAAAGTTCAGGTTGTCAAAAGTTTAAAGGGAACCGTCACCCTTGAACTGGAACGTGGTGATGGCGGTATTTTCCAGACAACGACCGTCTTTGGCCAGCAGGCCGAGCCAGCAGTGACAATCATGATGACAGCCGCTGATTATGCGGCCATGATAAATGGTGATCTCAATGGCCAGATGGCATTCATGATGGGCAAGCTGAAATTTGATGGCAGCCTACCACTGCTTATGGCGATTGGTGCGCTGGCAGGGAAATAAGACCAGGAGACCGGGAGACATGTTCAATGAGAATGTCGGTTGATTAGTATCAAGCACTCGCACCTTGTCTCCTTGTCTCCTTGTCTAGAATGGAGGAGCCATGATCTCATTTACTCCAAGCGAAGAGCAACAACTGATTATTAATACGGTGCGCCGCTTTGCAACTGAACGAATGCGGCCAGCGGCGCATGATGCCGATGAACAACGTAGCGTGCCAACTGATATCATTGGGCGCGGCTGGGATCTTGGGTTATTACCAAGTGCTATCCCCGAGCGTTACAGTGGCTTCGGCGAGCAGCATTCGGCAGTAACAGGTATCTTAGCCGCAGAAGAGCTTGGATACGGCGATTTACCACTCTCACTGCACTTACTCACTCCGCATCTTTTTGCACTACCGATCTTGCATGCTGGCACCGATACACAACGGGAACGCTGGCTCGCACCGATTGTTGAGGGCGGCTTTGTGCCTTATTCTGCCGCACTGATCGAACCACGTTGGGATCTCGACGCTCATTCGCTCCAAACGATAGCTACACCTGCAGCGGATGGCGAAGGTTATGTCCTCAGTGGTCATAAGGCGTATGTCCCACTTGCTGCCGATGCTCCAGCCATGCTAGTCTATGCACATGAAGGCCAATCCACTCAGGCATTCATTGTTGAACGTGGTGCCGAGGGGCTGCATATTCTTGAACGAGAACAGCATATGGGTATTCGGGCATTACAAACACACGAAGTGCGGCTCGATGAAGTTCGCGTGGGATTGGATGCAAAACTTGGTGGTACACGCGGGTCTGATCTAGATCTATTGCTTAACTATTCACGTGTAACACTTGGTGCACTCGCGATTGGCGTGGCACGCGGTGCCTATGAATATGCTATTCAGTATGCTAAACAACGCGAAACCTTTGGCCGCCCAATCGGGCAATACCAAGCAGTTGCGTTTATGCTGGCCGACATGCTGATCGAAATTGAATCCGCACGTGGCTTGATCTGGGAAGCTGCCTGGATGCTTGATCAGGGTCAAAATGCAACTCGTGCTGCTAGTGTCGCAAAACAATATACCGATGACGCAGTCCTATTCGTCACCGATCGTGCAGTACAGGTACTTGGTGGTCATGGCTACATCCGCGAACACCCCGTCGAGCGTTGGCTCCGTGAAGGACGCGGCTTTTCCACATTCCTCGGCTTGGCGATGATTTAAGGGCAAGGAGCGTAGCACCATGATAGATTTCGAATTACCAACACCCGTCCAGCGCCAACTACAGCTCATCACCATGCTTGGTGAACAGGTTATGCGCCCAGTCGCCCGTTACTATGATGAACATGAAGGCGAGCGGCCTTGGGATTACATTAACATGGTTTGGCAGACCGTGAAGACTCAGGGTGGCCGCACCTTTTCAACCGATGAAAAAGCCAGCACCGACAAAGATGGCAAACCACGCCCAAAGATCGGCAACCTGCTGGTAGCCCATACCGTCGAGGCACTCTCATGGGGCGATGCAGGACTCTATCTGGCGACACCCGGTTCCGCATTGGGTGGTGCTGCCGTTGATGCAACGGGCACACCCGAACAAAAAGAGCGCTTCCTCAAGCGCTTCGCTGAAGGTGAGCCGAAATGGGCAGCCATGGCAATGACTGAGTCACACGCTGGATCAGACACGGCGGCAATCCGTACCAGCGCACGCCTCTCGGAAGATAGTGAGGAATGGATCCTGAATGGCGAGAAGATCTTTGTTACGGGTGGTCAAATGTCGGCCCGCGATTCGCATGGCTTCGTTGTTGTCTGGGCTACTGTCGATCCATCAGCTGGCCGGGCAGGCATGAAACCATTTGTTGTCGAAGCTGGAACTCCTGGCATGACAGTTGCAAAACTTGAGCATAAGCATGGGATTCGGGCATCCGATACTGCTGCACTTGTTTTTAGCGATTGTCGTATTCCATTCGACAATATTCTTGGTAGCCCAGAGGTACGTTCAGCGGATCAGGCTGGCACCAAAGGATTCAAGGGCGCAATGAAGACGTTCGATGCTACACGCCCACTGGTAGCGGCATCGGCACTTGGCATTACTCGTGCTACACTAGAGTTTACAGCGGCCTACCTCAAGGAGCGCGGCGTCAAGGTACGTTATGGCATACCACTCAATCAGCAAACTGCCGTTGAACGCGATCTCATCCAAATGGAGGCCCAACATCGTGCGGCCTGGCTACTGGTACTCAAGGCAGTCAGCAAAATGGATGCTGGTCTTGAGAATTCTCTCGAAGCCTCGATTTGCAAGGTCAAGGCTGGCGCAGTGGCCAACTTTGTTGCCCAGAAAGCGGTAGAATTGCTTGGGCCAGAAGGCTATTCATGCAAACTACTTGTTGAGAAATGGATGCGCGACGCACGCATTAACGATATTTATGAAGGCACTGGTCAGATCAACCGGTTGGTTGTAGCGCGGCGTATTCTGGGGTATACAAGTAAGGAATTGCGTTAGAACACAGCATATCTGAACAAGAGGTTGTTACGCATTGAATGAATTGATCACTATCAGTGCCTATACCCGCCTTTCAGAAACACAACTTTCCGAAGTTGGGATACTGGCGCAGACGGTTCGTGAAACCGGAATCGATCCGCGCGTAAGCCTCGAATGGCTTGCAGAGCGCGATGGCACCCGTATGAGTGAATGGCTCGCCCATGTGGATGGCCAACTCATAGGTTTATTATCAACCGCCGTTTTTGGCGGTGTTCTCGAAGCGACCCTCGCTATTGCTCCATCAGCACCGCCAACGACTGCGCAGGCGTTATTTGCAGCACTCTTGGAAGACTTGCCAAACCAACCAGCTACCCAAGTATTATTACTACACGACCGCAAAGCAACGCAACTACGCCAATTGGCAGATACTCTTCAGCTCTCCCTCGATCACTCAGAACATGCCATGCGGCGTCCAGCTGATCTGCCACCCGTCATCGTTCCTAATGGGCCGCTCCATGTGCATATGGCCAGTGAGGCCGAGCTACCCCAAGTGGCTCAGGTATCTGCAACTGATTGGGGAGCAGATCTAGTTGAGGTGCTTACACAGGTCCGCAATAGTTTTGCACGTGGCGGCGTAGATTACTACCTGGCAACACTTGATGGTACACCCGTATCTGCACTTAATATTCAATGGCTTGAAGGCCGACCATGGGTCTATGGCTTTAGCGTAAGCCAAGCCTACCGTGGGCGCGGCTTTGGGCGGCAGACAATTTCGTTCGCGCTGGCCGATGCACTGGCGCGTAGCCCTGGCGATGCGTTTCTTGAGGTCGATCCAGGCAATGCTACCGCAATCACTCTCTATCAATCACTTGGGTTTGCAGTGCAGCAAACCTTTGATTACTGGGCGAAGGAGCTTGTTCATGGGAAACATTCGTAAGGTTGCAGTGATTGGGTCGGGCACAATGGGGGGTGGGATCGCTGCCCATTGTGCGAATGCCGGAATCCCGGTTGTGCTGCTTGATATTGCGCCTACTAACCTGACAGACGACGAGCAGGCGAAGGGGCTGCCTCTCGAAACCAAAGCAGTGCGCAATCGAATCGTCAACGCCGGAATGGAGCGAGTCAAAAAATCGCGCCCAGCCGCTCTGGCAACCCCTGAGCGTGCCAACTTGATCACAACAGGCAATCTGGAGGAAAACCTTGACCTGATCAAGGATGCCGATTGGATCGTTGAAGTGATTGTCGAGCAATTAGAGCCGAAGCGGCAACTTATGGCGCGTATTGAAGCAGTACGCAAACCTGGGAGCATTGTCACCTCAAATACCAGTGGCATCCCGATCGCTTCAATTGCCGCAGGACGCTCAGAAGATTTCCGTGCCCATTTCTTTGGCACGCATTTTTTCAACCCGCCACGCTATCTGTATCTCCTCGAAGTCATTCCTACACCCGAAAGTAACCCCGAGGCCGTAGCAACAATTCGTAGCTTTGCAGAACAGCAACTTGGCAAGGGTGTTGTTATCTGCAAAGATCGCCCTAATTTTATTGGCAACCGTATTTTCAGCTATGCGGGGCAGGTGATTGTAAATTATGCCCTTGAACATGGCTATAGTGTCGAGGAAGTCGATAACCTGACTGGTGAATTGATTGGCTACCCAAAAACCGCTACCTTCCGGCTGATCGATCTTGTCGGGCTGGATGTAATGCTGCATGTGAACCGTAACCTCTACGCGGCTGTGCCAGAGGATGAGGAGCGCGAGGTCTTCCGCGTACCTGCGGCACTCGAAGAGGTGGCAAAGCGTGGCTGGTTGGGCAACAAAACCAACCAAGGATTCTACAAGCAGGTAAAGGGCGCTTCTGGCCGCGAATTCTGGTCGCTCAATCTAAAGACAATGGAATATGAGGCACCGCAGAAGATTCGTTTTGATCTGGTTGGTAAGGCGCGCCGGATTGAGAATCTACACGATCGGCTGCGCTTTATTGTCGAAAACAGTTCACTTGATCGTGCTGGCGCACTACTGAGTGAAGCGATTCTAAAGACAACCGCCTACGCGTCGCGGCGTATCCCCGAGATCAGCGATCATCTGGCCGATGTTGATCGTGCCATGCGCTGGGGTTTCAGCCATCAGCTTGGCCCATTTGAAATCTGGGATGCGCTGGGTGTACGCAAGGCTGCCGCCATGATGCAAGAGCGTGGTATTGCCATCGCACCCTGGGTAAACGATATGCTTGGGCGTGGGATCGAATCATTCTATCGCCGTGAAGATGGTCGCACCACCGGCGTCTATGATCCTGCAACAGGTGCATATACCGATCTCAGCGCCGATCCACGTATTATCAAACTCGAGGATTTACGTGCCCAAGGCCACGAACTGACCCGCAACCCAAGCGCTAGCATCCTCGATCTTGGTGATGGCGTGCTCTGCCTCGAATTTCACTCTAAAGTCAATGCAATCGACCCCTTGATTGGCGAAATGGCCGCACAGGCACTTGGGATGCTCAATAGTGACCCACGCTGGGTAGCTATGGTGATTGGCAATCAGGCCAATGATTTCTGCGCTGGCGTCAATCTGGCGCTACTTGCCATGGCTGTCCAAAGTGGCGATCTGGAATCAGCAAATACATTTGCGCGTGGAACCCAGGATCTGTTCCAGGCGATTCGTATGAGCCAGAAGCCAATAGTCGCGGCGCCCTATGGCCGCGTACTTGGTGGTGGTGTCGAGGTGTGTTTCGCGGCGGCGCGCCGGGTTGCCGCATTCGAAACCTACATGGGGCTTGTAGAATTAGGCGTTGGCCTCATTCCTGGCTGGGGCGGGTGTAAA
>JANLSE010000584.1:0-11349 GCA_031362265.1 Roseiflexaceae bacterium | reverse complement strand
GCCAAGATCGAGGGTACTGGCCAAAGCAATACTGACTTCATAGAGGACTGTCAGTTCACGGATACTCTGGCGGCTCTCACTAATCAGGCGCGCATTTTCAAGTGCAGTAGCCCCCCAAGCGGCAATCGTTTCGAGCAGCCGAACATCATCAACACTAAAGATATTCTCTTGCTCAAGGCTCTGTACCGCAATAACACCAACCACTTTATCGGCGGCAACCATTGGAACGCCTAACCACGAGCGTGGCTTATCAGCAGTTGTGCCATATTTGTAGACAGCGATACCTTGGCTAGCCGCGATCAGATCGACATCACCATTGAGATGGACTGTATTGCGCGTACGAATGACATGCCCCGTCAAGGATGGGCGATCATTCAGCTTGAATGGTGCAATTTCATAGCTCTTTCCATGCTCAAGTGCTCTGGGGTAGGTAACCTCGCCGCTACGCTCATCGTAGAGAGCAATAAAACTGTTATTGGTGTCAATAAGGCGCCCCATCTGGCGGTAAAGGGTCTCAAGAAGATCGGCCTGAGCGGTACCAGCGCTTAGTTCTTGGCCAATCTGATTAAGGGTTGCTAATTCCTCAATCCTTCGCTCACGTTCAAAAAAGAGGCGTGCATTCCCAAGGGCACTCGCGGCCTGGCTGGCAACTGTTTCGAGGAAACGCTGAGCATTTTCATTAAATGCATGCGCTTCATAGCTTTGAACGTTCAGGATCCCTAAAACGCTATTCCCAAGCATGATTGGAACACCCAACCAGGAAGAGATCTGCTGATCACCCGGCTCATAAGGTTCTTGTGAAATTGCCTCGACTTCGGCCTGAGTATTGAGCAACAATGAATGCCGCTGACTGATGACCATGCTTGATAGCATTGCATCACTCGCATTGAGCCGTGATGAAGTATTTGGCTGTAGAACACCATGTTCATTAAAGATCGGGAAGCTAATAACCTGGGATTCCTCATCGTAGAGCGCAATCAACGAATCACTTGTATCAAACACGCTACCTAAGCCCTTAAAGAGCTGAAGCAACATTTGGTTGATGTCAAGTGTACCGTTAATATCCTGGCTGATTCGATTCAGCGTTGTTAGCTCAATAATACGCTTTTCGCGCTCCTCGAAGAGGCGTGCATTCTCAAGTGCTACAGCCGCCTGATCGGCCATACCAGCAAGGAGCTGCACTTCATCGCTACTAAACTTGCGCCGATCGATCGTCATAACGCTGAGAACGCCAACGATCTGATCGCTATAGCGTACCGGAACACCCATAAACGACGTATAGCGATTCGCGCGATTGAAGCTTGGGTAGAGCGAGCCGCCTTCATACTCCACATCCACAACAACCAGCGGCTCACCAATCGCTGCGACGCGGCCTGTCATTCCCTGGCCTACCGGCACGCTCAAGGTTCTAGCAACCTCATGGGGGATTCCAAGCATGGCAACCGGCAGGAGTGTTTTGTCGCCGTTATTCTGCCAGAGCGCAACAGTGCTAACCTGCAACTGGCGCCGCACTACATCCATGAGCGAATCGAGCACCGCCTGCGGCTTAAGCGATGAGCTTAGTACGCGTGCTGCCTCAAGCAAGGTTGAAAGCTCGCCAACCTTGGATTGAAGTTGTTCGGCGGCATGTGCAGAAGCATCGTTTAGTAAGCCAAGCTGACGCACTTGCGCCTGAGCTTGATCGAGCAACTGTGCATTCTGAATTCCAAGCGCAATTTGGCTCGCGACTGTTGTTAGAAAGGATTGCTCGCGTTCGCCATACATGTTTGAAGTATAGCTCTGAACAGAGATAACCCCCACAATATCGCTATCGCCCACCAGAAGTGGAACTCCAAGCCACGAGGCCGATAATCGTTCGGTATTGCCAAATGTTCCATGTATAAAGGCATTGGTTTCAGCTGCAACCCGCAGATCATCGAAGCGGAGTGGGCGTCGGTTATGCAAAATCCACTCAGTCATGCTGCCAGGGACAGGCACCCCATACTCTCGTTCAAAGGTGGCCTTGCCATCATCAACAAACAGCCCCATACCGATCGAATCGTGCTGGGGATCATAAACAACCCCATAGAATGCATCGATCGGCAGGAATGCCGCAAGGCAGGCATATACTTCATTGAGTATCTGTTCAATACCAAGCGTTGAACTCGTAATACGTGCGATACGATTGATAACATTTAGCTCTTCTATCCGCTGTTCGCGCTCGCCAAAAAGCCGCACTTTATCAAGCGCAACCGCCAACTGGTTTGCCAATGTTGAAAGAAACTGTACATTAACATCACTGAAAGCATTGGCAGTAAAGCTTTGAACAGAAAGCACACCTATCACTTGACCCTGGCTCAAAAGTGGAATCCCAAGGAATGAGCGAATCATTTCACCAAGTAGTATTGGCTGAACACTTGGTTGAATCGCTTGTTCATCCTGAGCATCACGCACATGTAATAGGGTACCGGTATCAATCACATAGCCAGTCCAACCACGTTTAGCGACAGTCGTCTGATGGTATTGTTCAAGAATGCGACCTTCACGCATAAATATTTCGAAGCGCGTTGTTTCATGAGATGGGTCATAGCTGGCAACATACATAAATGATGGCACACCCATGTACGTAGCAATTTCGTCGTAGGTCTGGTTAACCAGATCGTTCAGATTGAGGGTAGCGGCTGCCGAGATACTCGCCCGATGCAAGGCTGTCATACGTTCCGCTTGGTCGCGTGCCTCACGCAGCAGGCCGGTATTCTCGATTGCAATCGCCGCTTGATCGGCAAAGATTTCTAGTGATTCGACCGAGCGGCGCGAAGGGCGATAACGATCATAGGGCTCATCAGCGGAGAGCAAACCAATCAACTGGCCGCGCGTACTATAGAGTGGTACAAACAGCGCGTCATCCGGCTCCCAGCTTTCGTCGCTTAGAAGCGTATCACCTTCAATCAGATTGAGGCCAGGGGCAATCCTACGCATGGTTGCACCTGGAACATAGAAGCAACGCCCAACCTGAAACTCATCGTTGGTGAATTGGTGTGTTAGTTCCAGCGATACTTTTACTTGGCGCAGGCGCTCAATCTCAATCAGTGGCAAGCCAGCACCAGTGATCAGTTGCATTGCCTGCTGATCAGCATCCATGACATAGAAAACAACTGCCCGGAAGCCAGCTGTCTCCACTACGCTGAATGCGATCTGCTCCAACATATCGCTAAGCGAGCGGTCGGCACGCAATTCTTGACCGATTCGCAGCACTTCGTTGAGGGTATTTGCGCGCTGCTGCAATAGATCGCGTTGGCGGCGTTGCTCAGTCCAGCGCTGCTCATTCCCAATTGCGAGTGCAATTTGATCAGCGACTGCACGCACAAAATCAAGTGCATCACGATCAAACGTGAATGGCACCTGGCTGTGCATATTGATGACACCAATGACCTGAGCCTCATAGTAGATCGGCACGGCCAAGCCAGAAGCTGCTGGTGGGCCAACCGCAAGCGGGCGATCATCACTGGCCGCTTCATCCAGTACAAGCTCTTCGCCCGATTCGACACAGCGCTCAGCGAGAGTATTGCCACCAACGAGAGGTTGGTTAAGCAGCCGATTAACGTCATCACGGGCGTATCCATTAGTGGCGATTACACGCATTGCGCGATCTTCATCGCTACCAAGCACTGCAATATACACCTGAGGTGTAGGAGTAACGCCAAGCGCATCGGCTTCTTCAAGATCATAGCCGCTTTGCGTAGCCTGATACCCACGTAGCGCTATATAGCCACTATCCGCTTGGGTAGCGCGAATAGCTTCATCCAGAGCAAACCCCAAGATATTGTGCAAATACAGCGTTGCAGTCAGTTCACGGCTTATACGCTGAAGCGCCCTGAGTTGCTGCATTCGTGCATTCAGGTGTTCATCGGCTTGCTCATGGCGCTGCATACCAGCCAACGTCTGCGCTGCCTGCGCTGCAATGATTGACAACAGACGCTCTTCATTTGCCGTAAATTGCTCGGGGTGATCGCTGAAAATCTCAAGTGTACCAAGCAACCGATCATCAGATTGGAGTGGTGTTCCCAAGTAGCTTCGAATCGCCACTCCTGAATGCAGCGTCGTGAAATTCGGGCGCACAGGGGCAGATTGCAGATCATCTAATCGTAGCGAACGGCGATGACGCGCAACCCAGCCAACCAAACCTTCATTGAGGCGATATGTATGGGAATGATCCGAGCGATGGCGTACGCCACGACTAAAGGCAATTGCCAGGCTTTGGCTCTGGCGATGATAGAGGCATACCTCGATAGCTTTGAATGAGGTAAGTGTACGAACCCCCTCATACAGCGCTTTCAGTAGCAAATCAGCATTGAGGGCAATACTAATTTCGCTACCTGCCCGTTGAAGCGCAGCAAGCTGAATAGAATGACGCTGATCAGCCAGATTACGCCGCTGCAGACGAATAAGTAATTCAAGTTGGTCGCGTAGGGCGTTAATGAGCTCGGGAACAAGCACGCTCCGTGCGTCGGCATCCAAACCCAGCAGAAGTGTGCCAACCGTCTGCCCATCACAAAGCAGCGGAATCTCAATGAGATCAGCAATATCAGCAGCCGGTTGCGCGACTATTGCGCTAATAGCCGTATCTTCGCGACCCCAGCTTTGGCTGGCGGGATCACCCAATCCCGCAATGACGAGTCGACCCCATGGGCAAGGTAGCGCTACCTGAATACGTTGCGCTATCTCACGGGTAAACCCATCCGGCACAGCAACTGAGCCATCACGCACAATATACGCCGCCAGATCGGCCAGGAGACTCCAGGCGCGTACCGACGGCGCTGCAACGACACTCGTGTCCATGGCCACAGACCTACGTTTCCCCAAGCATGCAATTGGATCTTAGCGCTAAAGTAGTGTTCAAAATGAGCCCATCTATTCAGCATAGCTATCGTAGTGCCTTTGGTGTGTTACCATCCACACTACGAAAATCGGGGCAATAGAGCATCCTGGTTCGTTTAGACACGCCCAGGGCTTGCGTTACTCTTCTTACCAGATTCGCGCGCCTCTTGAATTGCACGCTGCCGAGCATCCTCGGCTGCCTCGCTTAACTCGCGAATATCATAGAAGGGCCCATTACTACTGGTAAGCATGCCGATCGAAAGCGACATAAGGCTTGCCTGGCGCATTTGGCCTTGATCATCAGCAACAGTGATATGGCCATTGCGGCGATCCTTGAAATTATAGTGTAGGCCAATCTCAGCATCAAATCGCTCACATAACCGGGCAATAATGGTTCCCATAAGCTCTGGTGTTGAAATCAGCGCAAATGATGCGCCAACAACCATTTGGCCAACAAAATCATCGGCACGGCCAATTTCATTGACAAGCTCACTCAGGAGGAGTGCAGTAAACTTCAACACATCCTCACCAACAACCGCGCCATATGCTTGGGTGAATGATTCAAACCCATTAATATGAATAACGGCTAGCGCCCAGCCAGTGCTATTTAGGAGCTGCCGATATTGTTCATTAATGACTTCAGCGGTAGGCATGTTGGTAATCGGATGCGTCAGATTCTTCTGGCGCGCACGATCAAGCGCAGCCTTGACAATCGTGTGAACTTCCTCAATATCGAAGGGCTTAACAAGGTAATATTCTGCCTGTACCTCACCAAGGCCTTTGAGCCGATCTTGCTTCTCACCCCGCGCCGTAAGGAAAATGATCGGGATATGCCGAGTGCGTACACTCTGTCGCAATGCCTTACCGATATCATAGCCTTCCATATCTGGCAAATTCACATCCAACAGCGCAAGATTAGGAGGTGTTTTACGACAGATCTCAAGCGCTGCTTGGCCCCGCATTGCGGTAAGCACTTCGTAGCCTTGTGATGTGAAGTAAATTTTGAGGAGGCTCGAAATATCTGGCGCATCCTCGACTACCAGGATTTTCTCTTTAATCACAGAAGAACCTCCCTAATACCGCGTTTTGGTTGATGAGGAAAGCGAGAACGGCTCAATCGATGCTTTGGTTGGATCATTCGGTGTTGGATCATCGATCTGGTGAGGCCAAAGGTACACGGTACGAGCCGGATCATGATGATCATCCTGTTCCACCTGATTCTGCGCCTGTACATTGATATTGTGGCCAACCACTGCATCAGGAGCAGCATAAATCAGCGTTGTGTTTGAACCAATCATTCGGGCTGGATAGAATACAAACCCACTCCCAATTTTCACATTATGGCCTACTGCAGAACCAATGACCGCCAGACCTACTTCTTCAAGACTCGGGCGCTCGGCATGCTTCCACTGATGGAATGTCTGGAGTGGCCGATTAAGCAGATGAAAATCGGTGAAGATGTTCCCAGCGCCAATAAATGTATTACGCCCGACCACACACATTTGCAAACAACTAAGCTGCGCAATCATTGTGTTGTCCATCAAGGTTGTCATGAAAATTGCGGCATTCCATGGCAGAAAACAGCGATCACTGACAACGCTTAACATGATTTGGGAACCCTGCTGGATTGTGACATTATCGCCAATCAGGCTGTTTGTGATTGTCACTCCCGCGCCGATTGTAACATTATTCCCAATAATCGTTGGCCCATGAATCACTGCTGTTGGGTCGATCGAACAGTTCTTACCAACCCTGACAAGCCGCGAACTCGCGAGGAAATGGTTACGCCAGCGTGGAGCGAATGGATTAAGTTTATCCGCAATTGTTGAAAGCGAGACCGCAATCTTTTCCTTCCAGCTATCTTCCACGAGTTGTTCATGGGCACGGCCCATTGCGAAGACGCCAAAAGGAGAGTTTGCAAGGAACACATGCACCCAATTCTCAACCGAGAGAAACGTGCGTAATGGAACCTGAAATACCAGATCACCTTTGTTTGCCATATAGCTGGGGATGTGGTAATAGCCCATTTCGCGAGACATAGTATCGATCACGAGTGGTTGCGCCTCTTCGCTCGCGCCATTTGGGTAATAGAAGAGATCCGCAACATACACGCCACCCTGTTTTCGGATACCTTCCTGAAGGTGGATCGCATGGCGCTCAATTGATTTATCATCGAGCGCAAACGCAATTTGGCAGGCACGCCCAAGAGCTCGTGCCTGCTCGATAAACGCTTGAATAAGTTGTTCATTAAAAAAGAGGTTATCGCGATGAACGAGTAGCTCCTCGCGGTCGGCAGGAATTTCTGCCAGCGAGTCCACTTCGAGGGCACCGCGGCAATACTGCGAGAGCAGATCACGCTGGAGCAGCCAGAGTGGCTTGTTCAGTATCCGCAGATCACGTGCCGACTCGCCAAAGGGGGGGATGACGGTACGCTCACGAATGATGATACGCTTCATAGCTGCTTTCCCGTTGTAGTTTATCGTTGACGACCTGACGTTGGTGAGCCCTCCTTCGGGGCACTGCCCGTGTTTACTATACAAGATAGCGCTGTGCTACCTCAAGGCTATTTGATTACATTCGCATTACGCGGGGTAGCACAGCAGCTAACACTCTCTCGCGCTCGTTTAATCGACGGGATCCTTGTTAATTGCGAAGATACACTGTTTACAGTCGATCCCTTGGCAATCAGTTTGATCGATATGGAATGTGTGCCCACCGGTAACCCAAGTGAGTGCTTCTTCCAAAATCCCTTGCGCGAGATGACCAACCGGCCGCTCAGTTTTACGACCCCAGCAGATCGGACATTTGTCGATGATGTAAAGGAACTGACCTTTACGCTCTTCCACTTTCGATGGCTGATCGCTAAACCGATCGAATGTCTGCGCAGTTGCATTGAGCACGATCTTCATCTTCATCGTCATGGGCATCAGCTTGAGCGCAAGATCGGCCATGCCGAGCAACGGCCCAAATTCCTTGAGACCCAAATTGAAGGCGTATCGCCCAGCTCGTAACTCCATGCCACGCGCGCCACGCGGACCATACATGGTTTCGGTGGCTTTTGAGATCGCCGACATATCCTGGAACGGAAATTCGCGTTTCAGGTTGTTTGGTGGATAGTTGTTGACCAAGTGGCGTGTGCCAGCTAGGTTCAACAAGGCGTTGACACCGTTCCGCCCCATAACATCCTCAAGGCTCATGAGGTAGAGGCGGGCGATCAAATTGGGATAAAACCGCGGCTCCAGTTCGCTCGCGTTGCCACGCTCGTCTGGCATTGGCCGGCTCCTTACCGAAATCTAGGAGGTGAAAGGCAGCATAATGTCGCCTAGAACGCTGTAATATTGTACACGATGGTAAATAGCGCGTCAACACGTTGTAGCGGGACTTCAGGGGGAAGTGTATGATAGTACTATCACCTACGTGGGTACAGGGACTGAGAGAGTAAGAAAAGAACAGAATGTCATGCGTGTAATTACCCGTTCACCAATGTTCATCAACTGGATCGCGCTACTGCTGGCCTTGGTTTGGCTAGGGCTTGTGTGGGCGACTGTCACACCAGCGAATGATGATTTCAAACAATATTGGCAAGCCGCAATCAATATTCGTGAACACAACGACCCGTATGTAACAACACCCGATCCGCATGCGCCAGAAACAGCCGCCAAACCCCAAATAGCATTCCCAAACCCACCGTTGTTAGCCTACCTCATGCTGCCGTTTTCGTTTACTTCAGCAGAAGCGAGCCTCAAGATCTGGTTCGGGTTGAATCTGATGCTCTTGGCTGGGCTGATCGCAATTTGTATTGATGTAAGTGATTCGCAGCTTGTGCGGCGCTATTGGGGAGTTGTTGTGTTACTGATGGCAATCGCACCACCAACCCGATTGAGTTTGCAATTGGGGCAAGTAAGTATTCTACTTGCGCTACTGGCGGCTGGCACGTATTGGCTAGCGTATCGGCGAGCAGCAGCAGCAGGGGTGCTTTTGGCATTTGGAGCACTGATTAAATTATACCCAGGGTTCGTGGGCCTGTTTTTTCTGCGCTGTGGGCCGCGCCGTGTGGCATGGTGGGGAGCAATTGCGGGTATCGCAACGCTCATAATCTCTCTTGCATTACATGGGCCTGTACCGTATCAGGAATACTTGCGAAAAGTGCTTTTTGGTGGGTTCTACCCATATGCAGCTGAGTTTAATATCTCACTGGTCGGGTTCTTCCAGCGTTTGCTGGTACCAAGCCGCTTTGCTATCCCAATCGCAGCAATGCCAGAGGTCGGTTGGGGCGCCGCGCTGGCCGCAATCTGTACTGTAGCGATCCTGTGCTGGTGGGCAGGTGCGAATAGTGCGAAGCCATCGCCATCGCTGGTACACTATTCGGTATACCTATGCGGAATGTTACTGATCGCGCCTGTAAATGGCGCCTATAACCTTGTAGCGTTGCTTATTCCAGCAACAGCAGGGATACGCGCGCTCGAATTACAGCCACAGAAACACTTACGCTTCTGGTTGGTGTTAGGGCTTGCATTAGCCTGTATGCCACCTGGCTGGTCGGCAGGATTACCATTCTATGAAACACTGCATACAGGATGGTGGATACTATTGCTTTCACCAGCAATATATGGATTGGCCATAGTATTTGGAGTGATGGTGTGGATGGCGCGGAGCAGAAACGATGATCACATTGATTGATAGAGCAACACCTACTGGAGCTGGCTCAGACACTACTCAATGGCATTGGAGTATGTTGGTAGGGACATTGCTGTTAGCAATATGCATGCGGCTACCAACGTTTCTGGGCGTGCCGATTTTTTATGATGAGAGTGTCTATCTGCAACGGGCGCTGGTGTTTCCCAATGCAATTGGAACGACGCTAACGGATGGTAAACTCATTCAGGAATTAGTGCTGGCGCTGCTAGTACGATTGCCAGGTGATCCACTGTTATGGGGCAGAGCGCTTTCGCTTTTAGCAGGGCTGGGGGTGATTGCCACATTATGGGGCCTAGGGCGAATGCTGAGCCAATCCATGGCTGGCATATTGGCAGGGCTATTGTATACAGTCGCACCACTTGCAGAGTTACACGATGGGCTTGCGTTACCAGACACGCTGTTAACACTGGCCGGGTGCTGGGTACTTGTGGCTAGTCTGCGCCTTGCGCTACTGGAACATCCTCGCCGACGCGATGCTGCTCTAGCGGGTGGTATAGTTGGCGTGGCAACGCTCGTCAAATTACCTGGATTGTTTCTGTTATCTGTTCCAATGCTGGCAGTTCTTATA
Source organism: Roseiflexaceae bacterium (assembly GCA_031362265.1). Lineage (GTDB taxonomy): Bacteria > Chloroflexota > Chloroflexia > Chloroflexales > Roseiflexaceae > JANLSE01. The sequence continues at coordinate 1,226 of JANLSE010000584.1, read as the reverse complement.
ATGAAAGAAACTACTGAGCGACGCGAGCGACTCGGGTATCTCAGGCTCGTATTCATTGCTGCATTACTCTTCCCAGCACTCGTAGCGCCCTTTCACTATGGCGGATCAGAGAGCAGCAAATTGGGTGGCGATTGGCTGGCAACGCGAATCAGCAATAGTATGTTGGTGATTGACTGGCTATGGCGTTATCTACCATTTGGGTTGGTATTGCTACCACTCACAGTGCTGCTAATTGGATACCGAAGGCGCACACATACATGGCGATCTATCGCATGGCTGCTTACAAGTGCAAGCGTTTTTGTGGTGATCTTCATTGTGATAGGCAATCGATTAGCACCGCGCTATTTACTGCCAGCCTGGCCACCATTCTTATTGTCGATTGGGATTGCAGCAAATGAGCTTTGGAAGCTAAAAAGCCGTTGGCAATACGGTTTACGCTGGTTGGTTGGGTTTGTTATGAGCGCAGCGTTTGCATGGGGGGTAACCTTTGCTGGCCTTATGGCATATGACCCGACCAGCACACCATTGGCAGCGGCTGATCGTTGGCAATATGTGGAGAGTTGGACAGCAGGCTACCCAGCAGCGGAACTACTTAGCACATTGCGCTCCCAAGCTAAAGTGCATGGGGCGATTACGGTGGTGACAGACGACCAGCCACGGCTTGTCGGAAACGTGGCGCGTATTTACCTACTCTACGACCCGCGAGTACACCTGGCTCTAGTTGCCCTACCGGAGCAGAGTGCGATTCCTCAAATAGCAAACTTTGCTGCAACGCGCCCAACCTATCTGCTTGTAGATCAGCAACAACGCGATGCGTATCAGATCGGCACACGTTTCCCTGGAGCCCGAGTCGTCGCTGATCTAAAGAACCCAAATAGTGATATGCGATTTTATGTCTATGAGATCGTGCCATAGTTGTGCGGTGTCAACATACCGCACGGATTGCCATCCGGCGGCTTGCGCCTCAACCCGAAGATTGGACACCAGAGGCTGTGTGACTGGCAGCCCGCTCGATATTGATAGCCGCGTTGTAATCCGCTTGGGAGGCGAATTGACACACGACACAACAGAATCTGGCTTGTGTTTTCCGGTTGGCCCGTTCGGTATGCCCACAGGCACTACAGCGTTGACTGGTGTAGCGCGAATCGACCGCAACTACCCGCACCCCGGCTCGCTGTGCCTTGTAGGAAACAAACTGGCGCAACTGGAAGAAACCCCAATTGCTG
>JANLSE010000542.1:0-4863 GCA_031362265.1 Roseiflexaceae bacterium | reverse complement strand
GCTCTGGGCCATAATCTCGCACGCCTTGAACCCATTGTGCATAGATTTGCGGCCCAGCAACCAGCACAATGCCACCCCATAGTAACCCACTTAGTGTGGCAAACGCGAGCAAGAACGAAAAGCGTCGGGTGCGCAGTGCTTCAAACAACATCCATGCAGCTGGCAGCATGAGTGTTTGCGGCTTCAGCAGTGCCAGTGCTAACAACACGCCAGCCAGGCGGTCGCGCTTATCCTCCAATAGTTGATATGCAACCGCCAGCAGTGCTAGGGTGAGGAGTGTCGTTTGGCCTAGCCAGAGGCCTTGTGTGAGTGGCAACCAGAGCAGCAGCCAGAACAAGCCAGGCCGCTGCGCTGTGTGCCTACTCCAATATTCAAATAACCCAGCCGAGATCAGTAGCATAAGGATACCACCCACTAGCCAAGGCAGCAATGCAAATGGTGCCCCAACCAGCAGAAAAGGCGGTGGGTAGGCGAAGGCGCCTGCATGCATGGCCTTACCGGTAAGGTGGGTATATTCGCCATATGGGTTCCCACCGGCGAGCCAAACCTGGATCGCAGCAATCAGCGTTTGCCAATCGTAGAGTGGTTGCATTAGGGCCTCTCATATAGATAGAGCTTTAGCCCATCGGCTTCCCAACTCCCGACTTGTTTAAAGGGCAGTGTGAGTACTGGTACATTATGGAAGATCTGATTATAGAATACCCATACACGTTGTTTGGTGCCAATTTCGGCGAGCGCCTCTGCGGTGGTCCATGTCGTTTTAATATGATGCCCTTGCACATAATAGAATTGATCATAATCATGAGCGCCAAGCAGGGTCAGCTGAGTATCACCAGCATAGTATTCAAAGATACGCTGATCCCAAGGCGGGTGGAAGATAATCGCATCACGTTGTGGATCAGCGTTGGCTGTAATCACCGGCACAAGCTGGGTCCATGGATGAATCGTGCGTGGCGTGCTTGGTTGGCGGGTCAGATCTGGAGCGAATGCTGCCCCGAAGCGCAGCAACAGCATTGTGCCAAGAACAAGCGCCAACGCGGGCACTGCCAAGCGTGGGCGGCTGGTACGTAATGCCTGGTACCCAAGCGCCAGCGTAATACACGCCGCTGGCAATAACCCAAGCAAGTAGCGTGTCGCTGCTGCCTGAAGTGCGAACACCATCAGAAACACCATCAGCATTGGTACGAAGAACAGCCGCAACGCCAGGCCATCATCGCTGCGCCGTGAGCGGATGAGTGCCAGCACTATCAGGGCCCAGCCAATGATTCCGGCTAACATCCAGGGAATCAGTACCACAGTACGTGCTGGAGCATTGAGCAACAGGCTCAGCACCATCCAATAGTAATCGCCCGGCCAATCACCCCAGAATGCAGTTACCGCACCGCTACGCTGCACCTGGTATGCCATAGTCGGCCACCAGGGGATGGTACCCAGTGCCAATGTGAGTAAGACCAATAGCCAAGCACGTAGGCGCTGTGTACGATTCTCAGAATCGCGGAACAGATCAAGGAGCGTAAGTATTCCATGGGCCGCAATGATCGCCGCCCCGAAGTAGGATGTCATCAAAAGCGCAAGGCTAGTTATGGTATAGGCCACATATGGCCAGATTCGGCGTGGCTGGCGGCGAATAACCTCATATAATACTTGCACGCCAATTGTGAGCAACACTTCAAACGTATAGCGGCGCGCCTCGACCAGATATGGCGCAAGTTGTGGCGAAAGCGCCAGTGCCACACCAGCAATCAGTGCCTCAGTTGCGCCACGCTCGCGTTGCACAGCCCAGGTAAACAGGCCAACAGCAATCAGGCCCATTAAGAGCGAGAACAGGCGTACCGATTCGACACTGCGGCCAGCAATGGCGCTCCAGGCCCAGGTAGAAAGAAAATAGACAGGCGGGGTCTCCTCATTCTTACGCACATCGGCCAACATATCGCTGATTGAGGCATGCTGTAGATAGGTAAGGGTAAAGGCCTCGTCGGTCCATAGATCGCGCCCAAGTGCACTAAATGGGGCCGTAAGTAGCAGAAGGAGTACACACCAAAGTGGAATAAGGCGAGCAAAACGCGCCTGAAACGTGGCAGCTCCGATCTGAGCTGCGGGCATTGGGTTGGCAGACACAGCGCCTCCAGTACAGGGAATTGATCTTTGCCTAGTGTACGATAAAAAAACAAGCGATGTGCATACAAAATCGAAGCAAATACATTGTGCAATCTACACAGCAACACTGCTATAATACCCATCGTGCAAAACATCACAACACAACCCAAACCCGCGCCATTACAGCTGCACGCGCGGCGGCGCTTTTTCCGTGTCGCATTGTTTTTCTTTGGCGTCATTGCCCATGTCTACCTTTTCGACATCTTGGGCAACCGATTTGGTCTCACGCGCTGGTATACTCGCCGGAGCGGTATGCGGCGTTGGGTGAAAATCGCCCATGATTTCCGCGGCTTGGCTGTTCAACTCGGCGGTGTCATGATCAAGCTTGGTCAATTCCTGAGCGCACGTGCCGATATTCTACCAGTTCAGATCACCGATGCGTTGGCGGGATTACAAGATGAAGTGCCACCGGCTCCACTGCCGTATATCCTCGAAATCATTCAATCCGAACTAGGTGCCAGCCCTAATGCAATCTTCGCTGAGTTTGATCCACTGCCAGTTGCAGCAGCATCGCTCGGCCAGGTGTACTATGGCAAGCTCGATGATGGGCGCGCCGTTGCAATTAAAGTACAACGGCCACAGATCGAGCAGATTGTTGAGATCGATCTACGGGCAGTGCTTTGGGGGATCCGGTTGATAAAAAACCACCCGACCATCCGCAAGCGCGCCGATCTGGAAACGCTCTTCAATGAGTTTGCACGTGTGCTACGTGAAGAGCTCGATTATGTGAAAGAAGCCCAAAGCGCGATCATGTTTCGTGCGAATTTCGCTGATCAACCTGGGGTGTACTTCCCAGAACCATATCCCGAGCGCTCTAGCCAGCGCGTACTGGTTATGGAGCGCGTTGATGGATATAAGATTAACGATTATGTCAATCTAGAGGCAGCCGGTGTTGATCGGGTCGAATTAGCCAGCCGCATGAACCGTGCCTTTCTGAAGCAATGTTTCATCGATGGGTTTTTTCATGCAGATCCGCATCCCGGCAATCTATTTGTACGCGTCGATGGGCCAGTGCCAGCGCGTTTGAATGGCAGTCAGCCGAGCGCGCCCTTCACCCTGATTATCCTGGACTGTGGCATGGTTGGTGAATTGCCACGCACGACCATGGAAATCATTCGATCAGGGGTGATCGGTATCGCAACCAATGATGCTGAGCGCGCAGTCGATTCGCTTGATCGATTGGGCATGCTGCTCCCAGGAACCGACAAGCGGCCCGTGGTTCAGGCGCTTGGCATTGTGCTGCGGTACACCTATGATCGCACCCAGCGCGAAATCACCAATATGGATGTTGAACAGATATTTGGCCAAACCGAACATCTGGTGCGTGATCTACCCTTTCAAATCCCGCAAAACCTGATCTACCTTGGGCGCTCGATCAGCATGGTCAGTGGGATTGTAACTGGCCTGAACCCGGATATTAATGTCTTTGCCGAAACCCAGCCATTCGCCCAGCAAATGATCGAGCGCGAACAACAAGAGCGTAGCTGGAGCGATAATCTGCGCCAAGGACTCACAACCTATGGCCAGATTGCAGCCACGCTGCCACGCCAGATGGATGCGTATTTCAAAGCCGCCAATCGTGGCGAGATCCAGATGCAGGTCGATCTGACGCGACTTGAGCGCAGTATGCAACGTGTCGAACGCGCTACTAGCCGCCTCGCGGGTACGATTGCCGCATCGGGGCTCTTTATTGGGGGTGTCTTCCTACGCATTAATGGCCTTCTGCCAGAAGCACAATGGGCGTGGGGAGCAGCACTAATTGCGGTGGTATGGGCCTTCTGGCCGCGATCATAGCCAACCCGCCGAAATACTGCGTGTTGCTGGCTGCCAAGTGCACTCAAGTGATTGACAGCCGCCCAACACCCGAGTATCATGCCGCGAGTTTAGGTATTACCACAAAGGGGTTGGTTCGTTGCGTAACTGGAAACTCTGGCTTGGGGTCGCGATCAGCGTCGTCTTCATGAGCATTGCCCTACAAGGCCTCGATCTAGAGCAGTTCTGGTCGATTGTGCGAACCGCCAACTACTGGTGGATCATTCCTGGGGTCAGTGTTTATTTTTTGGCAGTGCTTGCACGCACATGGCGTTGGCGCTATATGCTGCGGCATATCGCCGACATTCCCGTTTTGCGGCTCTTCCCGATTGTTGTGATCGGCTATATGGGCAATAACGTCTACCCAGCGCGCGCTGGTGAAGTGCTGCGATCCTATGTTCTCCGCCGTAAGGAGGGCGTCCCGATCAGCGCATCACTAGCAACAGTTGTGCTTGAGCGCCTGTTCGATGGCCTGATTATGCTGCTGTTTGTATTTGTCACGCTGCCATTTGCACCGCTTCCGCCTACATATGCGACCTTTATTACTGGTTTTAGTGTCCTGTTTATTGCGGCACTGATCGCCTTTCTGTTATTGGCAGCACGCCCACAGGCGATGAGCAACATCTACAGCTGGTTTGTCGATAAGATCATTCCCATGCGCTTCCGATCACGCGTCCATGGGCTCTTCGATAGTTTTATTGAAGGACTCCAATCGTTACGTAGCCCGCGCGATCTGCTACTCATTTTTGCCTCTTCTTCAGTCATTTGGCTGACGGAAACGGCCAAGTACTGGTTTGTTATGCACGCATTCCCGTTTACAGTGCCATTTACCGTGCTCATGTTGATGACAGCGATTGTCAATTTGTTTACCACGCTTCCATCAACACCAGGCTA
>JANLSE010000501.1:0-2156 GCA_031362265.1 Roseiflexaceae bacterium | reverse complement strand
CTCCGGATGTGTCCTTCCGTGACCTGGGTGCTCACCAACTGAAGAACCTCAGCCGCCCGGAGTTGATCTTCCAACTGGTTGCGCCTGACCTACCCAGCGACTTTCCACCGCTCCGGACGATCGATCGGCGCCATACCAACCTGCTCGTCCCCGTCAACGAATTGATTGGCCGAACGCGTGAGGTTGCAGAAGTCGTAAAGCTCCTTCAGGAGAATACGCGCCTGGTGACCCTCACCGGGCCAGGTGGTACTGGCAAGACCCGTCTCTCCCTCCAGATTGGGGCAGAACTCCTTGAGCGGTATGCCGATGGCGTTTGGTTTGTCGATCTCTCACCCGTGAGTGACCCTGAGCAGATTCCGATTGCAATCGCACAAGTGCTCGGTATTCCCGAATCTCCGGATCGGCCAATCCGCGATGGCGTGTTGCGTTGGGTGCACGAGCGTCAGGCGCTCATAGTACTTGATAACTGTGAACAGATTATCGCTGGAATAGCCAACCTGGTGGCAGCGATGCTACGCGGCGCTCCCAAACTGCATATACTCGCGACCAGTCGTATCCCGCTGCGAATTGCTGCCGAACAGGAGTATGCCGTTGAACCACTCGGGCTGCCCGATCCGAGTGCCCTGCCAGTACTCGAACAGCTCAGCCAGTATGATGCGGTAGCACTTTTCATCACGCGCGCGCGCGCGGTGCGCGCCGATTTCAATATCACTAACACCAATGCTCCCGCAGTGGCGGAGATTTGTGTACACCTTGATGGATTGCCACTCGCCATCGAACTGGCGGCAGCACGGATACGCCTGTTCTCGCCGGAACAACTGCTGAGTCGACTTCTCTCAGCGCGCATGCAGACTCTGGTGGGAGGTGCACGGGATTTACCGGCCCGCCAGCAAACGATTCGTGCCGCGATTGACTGGAGTTATCGCCTACTGACGCCTGCTCAACAAACGCTACTCGCGCGCTTGGGGGTGTTTGTTGGTGGCTGGACACTCGAAGCAGCAGAGGCGGTGTGTGGGGATAATCAGGTCGATGTGCTTGTCGAGATCGACACACTCGTGGAGCATAGCCTGGTGCAAGTGATTGATACGAGTGATATACGGCTCTATGGCATGCTCGAGACAATTCGCATGTATGCGGTGGAATGGCTCCGTGCGTCCAGCGAGTTTCCTGTCATTCAGCAGCACTATGCACAATATTTTGTGCGTAGTGCTGAAGCGATTGAACCAAAACTACGGACTTCGCAGCAGGTCATGTGGATTACCCGACTCGAATCGCTTGAGGCCAATCTGGTAGCGGTGCTTACGTGGGCTCATGCGGGGCAACAAACTGACCACGCGCGGCGCGAACTCGGCCTGCGTCTTGCGAACGCGCTCTGGTTGTTTTGGCTAATTCGTAACCGTATCTACGACGCCCGTATATGGCTGACTGCCGATTGGGCCGATGATCCATCGCTTTCTGGTCAGGCCCGGGCTCGTACAATCGTAGTCCGAGAGCTGACAATCGGATGGTTCGAAGGTATTCGCAGTTACCGCCGTTGGCTTACCAAAGAAGGTCTTGCATTCGTTCGCGCCAATGCTGACACAACCACACTGGTGATGGCGCTAGCTGATCTTACCTTCTTCAAGACACAGTTAGTATCAAATGTAGCGGTCGAATACGCGCATGAGTGTCGCCAACTGGCATCTTCAGTTACTGACCCTTGGGTTCGTGCGTATGCTCAACTGGGATATGGTGCCACAACCTACTTTGCTCATGGGCATACTAACGAGGGGATTGATGCGCTTCGGGTTGGATTTGATCTTATTCAACAAACGCAAGAACGCTGGCTGAGTGTATGTGCAGCTTGGACTCTAGGCATCGCATGGCTCGCACATCGAGAATATGTAAATGCCAAACAAGTGTTCCTGTTGAACCTTCAATTGTGTGATGAGCTAGCGTTGCAAATCGGTCGAACCTATGCGCTCTGGGGCCTTGGCATTGTTGCGGTCAATGAAGCCGATTTCAAACAAGCATATGTGTATCAAGCGCAGCATATTCAAGCAGAACTCGCAGTAGGGAATGTTACTAGTGGGTTTTTCTCAAATATCTGTGCGAGTGAGTGTGCTCAGGTGCTCGGTCTGTTTACACTTGCGCGCCAACACCTTACCCAAGCGGAG
>JANLSE010000720.1:0-11661 GCA_031362265.1 Roseiflexaceae bacterium | reverse complement strand
CGCAATTGGCGACGCCGCAGGCCTGCCGGTGCTGATTGAGGCACTCAGCAAAAGTGGCTACGATAACGACGCGCTCCATAAGCTGGCCCACCAGAACTGGGTTCGTGTGCTCCGTAAAACCTGGGGAGCGTGAGCACGAAGCGTAAAGCGCAGAACGCATAAGCGCACAACGCATAGCAAGAGCGTATTGGAGCGCAAAGCGTAGAGCGCACAACACAAAGCAGGAGAGCCTGTGAGTCCTCTAGGTCTGGCTGGGTGAGGTTTCGCCTGTTCCGTAGCTCCGTAGTTCTTAGTGCGGGCGAACACAAGGTTCGCCAGTACGATGCTGGAATGATCGACACGATTGAGCGAACCTCATATTGATTCTCTCCGGCTGCGTCAAGGTTGGCTTGGTTCTCAGTTCTGCGGTTCCTATCGTGCGCTCTGTGCTGTATCGGTTCTTAGTTCTTGGTTCTCTTGTTCTTTGTTCTCTTGTTCAGCTCTGAGGTTCTTGGTTCTGCGGTTCTGCGGTTCTCTTGCGTCTTTGCGTCTTTGCGTTAAAAGGAGCTTATTCGTGAAAGCGCTTGTTCTCGCCGCTGGCGCCGGTACTCGTCTGCGGCCGTTAACCGATACCTGCCCAAAACCAATGCTACCCATTGCGGGGAAGCCACTCCTTGAGCGGACAATGCACTGGCTAGCAGCAGCGGGTGTTACCGAAGCAGCCCTCAACCTACACCATCTACCAGATGTCGTTCGTAGTGGGCTGGGCGATGGTTCACGCTTTGGCATACGCATCGCCTATAACCAAGAGACAGAATTACTCGGAACAGCCGGGGCCATCTATGGGTTTCCTGGCTTTTTTGATCAGCCATTTCTGGTGATTTATGGCGATCTCCTCATGGATCTGGATCTCGCGGATCTGATCCAATTCCATCAGGAGCGATCTGCCATCATGACCCTAGCGCTGAAACGCACAAACACCCCGCAATCACAAGGCATGATTGAGGTCGACCCACAAGGCCGAGTTCTGCGTTTTGTGGAAAAGCCTGCCATTTGGGATGCTGGTGATACAGCGAACGCAGGCGTGTATGTCTGCGAACCAGATGTGATAGCACACATCCCACTCGGCTTCAGCGATTTCGGCCATGATATCATCCCAGCGCTTCTCCGTGATCAACAACCTGTGTATGGGCGGCCACTCAAAGGGTACCTACTCGACATTGGCACACCCGCAGCCTATGCTCAGGCCCAAGTCGATTGGATGGGAAGGTAGTGCGAAGCGTTGAAACATTGGAGCGTTGGAGCCGGGTACCCTCTGGGTGTAGCGTTGGAGCGTTGGAGCGTTGGAATGATGTAACGGTGGAGCATTAAAGCATTGAAGCGATGGAGTATTGAAGTCGCGTGCCCGTGCTTCCGAACTTTGCGCCTTTGCGCCTTTGCGTTTTGGTTCTCGGTTCTTAGCAGGCGAACACAAGGTTCGCCCGTACGATGGTTCTTGGTTCTGCGGCTCTGCGGTTCTGCGGTTCTGCGGTTCTGCGCTAATAAAGTAGTCCAGTGGAGTCTATGTTGCTTATTTCGCTCGTCTGCACGGTCAAGAATGAGGCCGACAATATTGGATTGCTGCTTGATTCGATGCTTGCTCAATCGCGAACACCGGATGAGATTGTTGTCAATGATTGTGGTAGCAGTGATCGTACAGCTGCGATTGTTGAAGAATACATTGCGCGTGGTTATCCAATTCGATTAGTGTCTGGTGGCCATAATATCCCTTCTGGTCGCAATAATGCCATTCGGCACGCACATGGCCCAATCATCGCTTGCACCGATGCAGGGCTAACCCTCGACCTCGATTGGTTAGCCGAGATCAGTGCGCCGCTTGTGGCAGGCAATGCCGACATGGTCGGCGGGTTCTTCCGCGCCGCGCCGCAAAGCCTCTTCGAATTAACCCTCGCCGCCACAAATTATCGTGATATCGAAGAGATCAACCCAGCAACATTCCTGCCATTTGGCAAATCGGTTGCCTTTCTTAAGGCAGCATGGGAACAAGTTGGTGGCTACCCTGAGTGGGCCAGCTACTGTGAGGATTTAATCTTCGATATGGCAGTAAAGAATGCAGGAATGCGGATGGCCTTTGCACGAGGTGCGATCGTCAATTTCCGGCCACGTGAATCACTCAGGGCCTTTGCACGCCAATATTATAACTACGCATTTGGGGATGGCCACGCGGATCTCTGGCGCAAACGCCACATTCTACGCTACACTGCCTATTTGGGAGGTTTCATGCTATTGCTAGCGGCCTTGTGGTATCCATGGCTATTATTCTTCCATATCGCAGGCGCAATAGCCTACAGTGCAGCACCTGCCCGCCGTTTACACCGCCGTGCTCCGACACTGAGCCTCAATCAACAGGCCCAAGCGCTCGGACTCATCCCGCTTATTCGCGTGGTAGGCGATCTCGCGAAGATGCTAGGCTACCCAGTTGGCATCGCACGCCGGTTGCGTACATCTCACCATAGAGGCACAGAGACACAGAAGGGCCAGAATAAATAAAAGAGTGACGACTTGTAATTCGCCACTCATCTCAGTTCCTACACCTCAGTGCCTCTGTACCTCTGTGGTAGTTTAAGCGAACGCCTGTATCCCCGCCATATCGGCCACATTCACAAGCTTCGCGCTCGATGTGATTCGCTTGACAAGGCCTGTCAGCACCGCACCAGGGCCAATCTCGACAAAGGATTGTACGCCATCGACACTCATATGCTCGATCGAGGCAATCCAGCGTACCGGTGAGGTCACTTGTGCTGCCAGTTCAGCGCGCAGATCGGCGGCGAGCACAAGTGGCACTGCGGAAACATTCGCCAGTAGTGGCACCTGCGCATCGGAAAAACTAGCAGCATCGAGTTCTGGCCGTAAACCTGCCGCTGCTTGCCGCATCAATGGTGAATGAAAGGCCGCACTGACTTTAAGTGGGATCACGCGTTTTGCCCCGCGCTCCTTTGCCAGTATACCTGCACGCTCTACCGCCGCGGTTGCCCCACTAATAACTAATTGGCCTGGTGCATTATAATTTGCAACAACCACAAGTTCATTCGCTTGTGATGCCTGACGACACGCTTCTTCCAGAGCCGACTCTTCGGCCCCCAGCACGGCTGCCATCGCACCATCGCTCGCACTCGCCATCAGTTCGCCACGCCGACGAACCAATTGAAGAGCGGTTGTAAATTCTAGGGCTCCAGCCGCTACCATTGCTGAATATTCACCCAGGCTATGCCCAGCAACAAACGCAGCACGCTCAGCCACATATGCTGCCACGTTTGTGGTATCTGCCAGTGCAGCCAAGAGCGCAATACTCGTAGTAAGCAGCGCTGGTTGTGCATTCTCGGTCGCAGTAAGTTGATCTTCCGGCCCATCAAAGCAGATACGGGATATTGAAAAACCTAATGTTGCATCGGCCAGTTCAAAAATCGCGCGTGCCACCTGGGACGATTGATAGAGCTCACGCCCCATCCCAACGACCTGCGATCCCTGGCCAGGGAAGATAAAGGCGGTATTCAAGGGAAAGCTCCACTCTAGAACGAGAACCAAGAACAGGAGAACAAGAACCAAGAACCGAACAAGAGAACAAGGGAACAAGAGAACAAGAACCGCAGAACCGCGGAACTGCGGAACCAAGAACCATCGTACGGGCGAATCTTGTGTTCGCCTGCTAAGAACCAGAACCAAGAACCATTCCAATGCTTCACCGAGGCACCAGGCCGGGGCACCCTTTGGGTCTGGCACCCCGGTATGGTACCCGGCTTCAATGCTCTTATGTTCTGCGCTTTGCGCTTTTACGCTCCAATGCTTCAATGCTACATCGCTCTGCGCTTTGCGCTCTGCGCTCTGCGTTTTGCGCTCCTACCCCCAGCGAATCACTGCCGACCCCCAGGTCAACCCGCCACCAAATGCCGTTACCAGCACATGATCACCTGCTTTGAGGCGGCCTTGCTCGGCAGCTTCAACTAATCCGATTGGGATTGTTGCAGCAGAAGTATTGCCATAGCGGTCGAGGTTGATCAGGAAGCGATCAAGCGGGAGATCTAACCGTTTTGCGGCAGCATCGATAATCCGTAGGTTGGCCTGATGTGGTACGACCAATGCAATATCATCAAGTGTAAGCTCTGCTAGTTCGAGTGCGCGTAGCGAGGATTCAGCCATTCCACGCACTGCCAATTTAAACACTTCACGCCCTTGCATGACAAAATGTTGTTTACCCTGCTCAATCACCTCGGGTGTTAATGGCAGGCGTGTCCCACCACCTTCAACAACCATCAATTCCTCATCGGCACCCGATGCGCCTAGATCGCAAGCCAGCATGCCACGTGGGGTTGTACTTGCCTGAAGCACAAGTGCACCTGCACCATCACCAAAAAGCACACAGGTATTACGATCGTTCCAATTGATGAAGCTACGGCTGAACACATCTGCTGCGAGGAATAGCACTGTACGCGCCATACCACTCTGTATCATGCTTGTTGCAACGCTCAGACCATACACAAAGCCGCTACAGGCCGCTGCCAAATCAAAGGCGCCTGCGCGCGGGATGCCCAAATTAGCTTGAACAGTACAGGCCGTAGCAGGGAAGGGCCGATCTGGGGTACAGGTCGCCAGCAGAACCAAATCAACTGCGGTTGGGTCAACCTCAGCCATTGCCAGAGCACGCCGCCCAGCTTCGGTTGCGAGTGTGGAAGTGCTCTCACCTGGGCTAACAATGCGGCGCTCACGAATACCAGTACGCGACACAATCCATTCGTCTGACGTTTCGACCAACCGTTCAAGATCCGCATTCGTGACAATCCGCTCAGGGAGGCCAACTCCCCAGCCAGTGATCGCAGCGTAATTTGGCATAATATCTTGCCTACAACAGGGGTCAAGAGTCAGCGCCAGGGTTAGGCGTCATCCGATTGGCCGCTACACTTACCCACCGCCCCATAAAAAGAAGGGTCGCCACCGCGCGCGGCGCGTCAGCAACCCTACCCCAGAGCCTCATCGGAGCTATTCGTCATCAATCACTGCTTTGATCGCAATTACCTGCCGGTCGCGATACATTCCACAAGCCTTACAGACGCGATGTGATCGCATGAGCTTGCCGCAGTTTTGGCAAAGGACAAGCGTTGGCGCCTCTAGGCGCTGGTGCTGGCGGCGATTCCCGCGGCGATGTCGTGAAACTTTTGTTTTTGGTGCGGCACCCATAGCTCGTTTCTTCCTTTATTGTAGTTTACTTATCTAACAGCACCTTGAGAGCTGATAGACGCTCATCGACAACATTTGTGTCGCAATCACATGTCTCGAAATTGCGATCAATCCCACACTGCGGGCAGAGACCCTTACAATCGGCCTGACACAATGGCCGCATTGGCAGCTCAATTAACGCATACTCGCGGATCGCCTCACCAAGATCAACTCGGTGTGCCTCATCGATAAAGAATGGATCTTCTTCATCTGGCTTTGGCAGCGGTGCACCAGTATTAACCTCAATCTTCGAGTGAAATTCATCGTAGAAACGTACGGCAACATGCTGTAGCGATGGCCTCAGACAGCGCGTACATTCCATCTCAACATCGCCTTGCGCCACTGCATCGGCCAATACACCGCTTGCGGTTCGCATAAAGCGTACTTTGCCTTTCACCCCACGCAAATCAAGCGTTTCATCCAGGATGATAGTTTCATCTGAGAATGAGTATGACCGTTCTGCTCCGATCATCTCACGCAGAAGCTGCGCGATATTGAACTTTAGATTGTGTTTTACTACGGCCATACATAACCAACCCTGCCCAAATTGGGGCATCACCGACGCGGTATTATAGGCGAGCGTAGGCAGGATGTCAAGCTATTGGCAGATCGTATTCTACGAACGCTTCAGCTCACCAATCCCATTTTGCACACTTGTCTGGATTTTCGTAAGCCGTTCTTGAAGGTTCTCAAGCACTTGGCGTGCATACTCATCGGCACCGCTACGCACCCCTTGTGCATCGCGTTCAGCTTGGGCCAACAACCGATCTCGTTCGGCTTCAATCGCCGCAGTAAGCCCTTGCTCCTCTAGCGCTGCTTGCACACGCGAACGTGCCTCGCCGAGCAGCCGTTCCTGCTCAGCAATAACCCGCCGCGCTTGCTTGAGCTCATCTGGCACTGCAACCCGCATGCGGTCGATAATATCCAGCATTTGCTCTTCATCCACAAGCAGCCGACCGCTGAACGGCACACGCCGACCTTGTGCAAGCACTTCTTCTAGCTCATCAATGAGTTGGTCGAGCTCGATAGCACTCACCTCCCCGAAACGCCAACTTGGCGTTACTCCTGCTCGCGCGACTGGCTATAGGCTCGCTTCAACGCTTCATTCACATGCGGCGGCACAAGCCACGCAACATCGCGCCCCAATGAAGCAAGCTCTTTAACGGTTGTCGAGCTAAAAAAGGTATAGTTATGATCCGCCATAAACAGGACAACATCTACATTCGGCGCTAGGCGTTGATTGACTTGTGCTTGCTGAAACTCAACATCAAAGTCGCGAGGATCGCGTAGACCACGTACAATCACGGAAGCACCAACTTGACGCACATAATCTACCGTGATGATCGAGTATGTCTCTACTCGAATATTCGGGTATGGGCGAACCGCCTCAGTCAGCAGTGTTACACGGGTGGCAGTCTCGAACAGCAAACGTTTATTGTTTGGCCGATCAAACACGGCCATGATCACCGTATCAAACAACCGCGCCGCACGAACCGCAATATCGAGATGGCCGTTTGTTACTGGGTCGAAACTTCCAGGATAGACGGCAATTGTCACGCGTGGCTCCTTTGCCGGGTGGGTTCACCGCACTACCAGCTATTTACGAAGGCTGACCGACGGCAACCTGCCGCTCATAGATCGAGAAACACGAATCGCCTAACCGCCGTAATTTACGCCGCTCAATGCCCTCATAGTTATCGGCAAGCTCAACACGTGGCGAATGACCCACAATCAAAATCCCCTCATCGTCCAGCATATCCGATGCAATCACAGAACGGATCATGGCCTCAATAACAGGATCAGCATAGGGGGGATCCATCACGATTATAGCATACTTGCTTTCGGGTCGAACTGTCTGCAAATACTTGCCAACCGGCATACAGAAGACCTGCGCACGCTCTTCAAGGTGGGTATGCTCAAGGTTTTCGCGGATAATCCCACAAACATGGCGTTTCTGTTCAACAAAATCGGCCCATGCCGCACCGCGCGAGAGGCATTCAATGCCCAATGACCCAGTACCAGCATACAGATCCAGCACCCGGCCACGAATTGCACCATACCCTTCAAGTACACCAAAAAGCGCTTCCTTGACCCGATCTAACATTGGGCGGGTACCAAGCCCCTTGGGTGCTTTGAGCCGATGCCCCTTGGCGGAGCCAGTAATTACACGCATAATTTCTACCACAACCGCTGGTTTTAAACCACAGAGGCCACAGAATTTCGGGCAAGAGATTCTTCAGGAATACAGAAATCGCGACATTTCGAGCAAGAGAGCTATCAAAACGACTCTTCTTTCTTCTTCCGCGCTCTTAGCGTCTCTGTGGCGAATTATAGGCCTTCCACCGCAAGATCACCCAATGCTGCATCAAAGGCCGCGATCGTCGCTGCGATATCAACTGGAGTATGGGCAAGCGAGAGAAAGCCGCTACGGCCACGCATAAAATCAATTCCCCGATTAATCAGCGCAAGGCGTAAACTTGCCAAGATACGCTGATTACCACCCTGCTTCAATTCTGCTGCGGGAAGCATGTTTGGCAATATCCCCGGTTCGAATGCAACGCTGCTCCCTACAATAAGGTGGAAAATGGAACCATCGCCATAGGCGGCCCATCCATGCAATCGGCGTACTCGTAGCACCTCATTCAGGCCAGCGATCAATTGGTTGGCCATATCAAGTGCATGTTCGCCAGCAACACCATCACGTATCTGTTCTAGTATTGCTACACCTGCTGCTGCAGAAAGCGGGTTCGCGTTGAATGTGCCGTTATGGCGAATCTTGTGCTGTTTATTCCAGGCACCGTCACCAAAATCGAGATGGTGCATGATCGTTGCTCGCCCGCCAACTGCGCCTCCAGGTAACCCACCAGCCAAGATCTTGGCCAGAGTTGTTAGATCGGGCCGAATGTCAGCACGCTGCTGAGCCCCACCAGGAGCAACCCGAAAGCCAGTAACCACCTCATCGCAGATCAACAAAACCCCATGGGCCGCTGTCATTTCTCTTATCGCCCGTAATTGTGAATCGGCAAATGGCACCATGCCATACGAAGCACCGGTTGGCTCCAGAATAACAGCTGCAATATCATCGCGCGCTGCCAGGGTTGCGGCCAGCACATCCGGATCCGCTGGCAGAACAAGTGTTGATTCGCGTAAGGCAGCAGGCACACCAGCCGGCTCATCCTCGGCAGAATCACGCGCAAGCAAATCGTGCCAGCCATGGTAATGGCCAAAAAAACGGATAACAATCGGGCGACCAGTGAAGGCGCGCGCCAAACGGAGTGCCAGCATGGTTGCCTCGGTGCCGGATGCTGTGAAACGCACACGTTCCATACTCGGAAAGAGTTCCTGCACCAGGCTTGCCCAACGTAATGCCAGGGCATGTTCTGCACCAAGATGCGTCCCACGTGTCATCTGCGCTTGTACTGCCGCAACCACAGCAGGGTGGCCATGGCCAAGCAGCAACGCGCCATGACCAGTAACATAATCAATCAACTCGTTCTCATCGGCATCCCACTTATGTGAACCAGCACTTCGTTCGACATACAGCGGAAATACTGGCGAATAGCGTGCATCATGGGTGATACCACTAGGGAAATGGCTACGCGCTTGCTCAGCTAATTGCGCTGAGCGTTCATGCAATTGTTGGTAGTGCTGAAGAATCGTGGTCATCAAATCATTCCAGATTTATATTGGCTTTGTTCACACAAATGCGCGAGCAGAAGAACAGCCTGTGTGTTGGAGTACACAGCATTCGCGTAGTTTTACATGCCATATTGAAGCCGCAGTGCCAGTGGCTCAGGCAAATGTACGGCTCGCATTTGGCTCTGGGTTCGCGCAATATCGTATGTAACACGCTCAAACTTAATCGTCTGCGCTTCTGTATCAAGAATAGCAAATGCCGCACGCGGATCCTGATTACGTGGTTGGCCAACACTACCAGGGTTCACCAGGTAGCGCATTTCAGGCTGAATCTCCAAGAGATAACCAGCTTCTGGAGAAGATGGCCCATCGCAGATTTTGTTTGGCCGCAGACGAAAAACGAGTGGTACATGTGAATGCCCAATAAAGCAGATCTGCTGTGTGAAACGCTGGAAATTCTCATTGGCCTGGGTACGAGTCAACAAATATTCCCAGACCGGCTCACGTGGGCTGCCATGGGCAAGCAGATAACGCTCATCAACAGCATGCATCGGTGGCAATGCCGCGAGCATTGCATAATGTTCAGCCTTCAGTTGCTGGCCATTCCAGATATTAGCAGTACGTGCCTCAGGATTAAAATCACTGAGATCAACCTTATTAAGGCAGGCCAGATCATGATTCCCAGCAATTGTTATCATCGCTCGCTCGCGAATTTCGGCGACGCACTCGTTCGGGCATGGCCCATAACCAATGGTATCGCCCAAATTCCAAAACTGATCGTACGCACCAGCAGCTTGCAGAACCGCTTCGAGTGCTGCATAGTTTGAATGAATATCAGATAGTATCAACACTCGCATTGCAATCCCACCTAATGCTTTCTACGATCTACTCAGCTTCCTGCAACCTAGCTGTAAGATTCCCGTAATCGCAATTGGCTGCGTTTAAGAAACGCACACTCTATAATACGCTCAGTTGTCGTAGCATTTCGATCACTGGCGGAGAGCAGCTATGGAACCAACAGGACACTGCCCCTACGTAGGGCTAAAACAAAATCGTGCGATTCGGTTTTCCTCACCAACTCCCGAGCATCGTTGCTATGTGGAAGGCGATCCAATTGAGATTCCCGTGGATCAGGTAGGCTTCTGCCTCTCGCGTAATCACACACAGTGCCCATTATACATGGGATTAACCACTGCCACAACGACTGAAGCTGAACTGCCACCAGTAGTTCCTGTATGGCAACCCACATTAGTCGCTACACCGCCCGCGCCACAGAGCGGTTTTATGGCCTGGGTATCAAGCCTCGCACCACGCGATCGCTTAGTTTATTTAGCCATGCTTGGGCTTCTTGGCATCATCGTTGCAGTATACATCACTGCGGGTTTACAATCACTCAATGGCCTCCCAACATTGGGGAATGCTGCCACACCAGTTACAAGCAACACTACAACGGTTATTTCAACTGCAGTAGCTGGCGCGGAAACAGCTGAGCCAGCGACAGTAGTGCCTGCTACGCCAACGAGCCTTCCAACCCGCATTCCTTCACCACAACCTACCGTTGAACCAACCAAAGCGCCGATCTATTTCCCACCAACAGCAACAATTGCTCCCGCTACCAGTGTACCAGCAACCGCTGTGCCCGCTACCAGCGCACCAGCAACCGCTGTGCCAAGCACACCGATCAAACCTAGTGCTACCATCAAACCTCAGCCTACCAGCAGTGCGCCTAAGGCAACGCCTGTTCCACAGCCAACATCCATCCCACAACCAGTAGAACCAACTGCGCCACTACCGCCCACACCACAACCCGCAATCCCTACGGCCGTACCGCCAGTTGCCGAAGTGCATAATGAGTTTGTCTGGCTATATTTTGGTGATGCCACCGGAACCTTATATGTACCGGTTCAACGCCAGGTTCCTGTTGAATATCGCCAAGTTGCACGAGCTGCGACTCTAGCGCTGCTTGAAGGGCCACGAACAGGCCTTATTCCGCTCATTCGTAATAGCGCTCAGCTACTTGGGATCGCCATTAATAACGGAACGGCAGTTGTCAATTTCGACAGCGACCCCGCAGATGGAGATGGGCGTGGATATGATGCACTCACATTAACATTGACCCATTTCAGCACCATTCAACGTGTACAAATTCAGGTTGGTGGGCGTAACCTGGGTAGCGCGCGCCCACGCCCCATCGTAAACCCAATCAACCCACTGAGTCTACCAACCGATCCCCACCAGACGGAATTTTTGCCCCTATACTTTCTAGCGAATGATGGGTATCACCAGGTGCGTGTCATTCGCATGGTGCCAAAGACACGCCAAACCGCCGAAAGCACAGTCCGTGCACTAATTGAAGGGCCTGGCGGCTATGGGTATGCTCTCCAGCAGGTTATCCCAGCAGGCACAGATTTACGCGCTATTTCGGTGAGTGATGGTGTGATCTATGTTGACTTCACCCAACCCTTTGCGGATGCGGGTGACCGAGCAAGCGTGGTGCGCACGGTGACATCATCTCTAACAACCCTCCCTGGTGTACGTGGCGTACGCTACTCAGTTGAGGGTATCTCACTCGGCGATTGGTGGGGTGCTGAGTATGGCAGGGTCTTCGAGCGTGGGTTAGTGAATGGGGAGTGATGGTTGAGCATCGAAGCATCGAAGCATCGAAGCATTGAAACGGGAAAGCAGCTTTCGTGAAATGCTTCATTGCTTCGCCGGGGTACCCTTTAGGGTCTGGCGTCCGGCTCCATTGCTTGCATACAGTTCCAGCAACTCATC
>JANLSE010000490.1:0-5559 GCA_031362265.1 Roseiflexaceae bacterium | reverse complement strand
ATCTCCTTGAAGCTGATGATTATGCTGGTGCAGCAGATTTGATTGAGCACATTTCGGCTGCCACGATCTGGGCATTCAATGAAGTTCATACATTGCTTGGTTGGCTTGATCTGTTTCCACCGGCGATTCTGCGCTCACGGCCTGCACTGATACTGGCACGTGCCTGGGCGCTGCTCGCACGAGTGCAAATAAGTGCAGTGGATGTGTGTATCCAAGAGATCGAAGCCGCGCTTGAAGAGGAATCACCAGCGGAGTTGCCGCGCCAGTTGGCTGGGCAACTGGCTGCTCTGCGATCATATATGCTACGGATTAATGGTGAAATGACCGGTGCAATTGAAACCGGGCAACGCGCGCTGGAACTTCTGGCGTCCGGTGAGCCATTGATTCGTAATCTTGTTCTGCATAACCTCTACCATGCTCAGATGATGCTTGGGGATATTCCTGCTGCCGAGCGCGCCCTCACCGAGATGCACGCTCTACGAAGTGCAAATATGCCTTCGCATATGTATGCACTCACGGCGGTTCTAAGCCAAAGCTGGTTGCATAAGGCCAGCGCTCATCTGTATGCAGCCTATGATTCAGCAGAGCGCGTACTGCAGGAGGTGAGCGCGTATGGCAAACTGAGCCTGCCTTCGAGTGGGCTCATTCATGCGACACTCGCTGATATTCTGTACGAATGGAATGAACTGGAGCGCGCGGAGCAGCATGCTCAAATGGCGCTCGATCTTGGTAGGCATTGGTGGAATAATGATATTCTGTTGCATGCGTCGCATACCATGGCACGTTTGCACATGGTTCATGGTGATGGTGTTGCTGCCAGGCAAACCTATGATCGTTTGAGCAGCCTAACCGAGGAGTATCGAGTCCCCTGGATTATGGCACAATCCCGAGCGGGTGCCGCGTATGTCGCGCTGAGTCAGAACGATCTGGCGGTGGCCGAACGTTGGGCAGCAACGACCGGGATAGCATTTAGTGACGATCCGCCCGTGATTCGTATAGTGGAATATGGCGTCTTTGTGCGGCTGGCGCTCAAGCAACAGCGAGCTGCCGACGTGCTGCCACTCCTTGAGCGTATGCTTGCTCAAGCCGAAGCGGGCGCGTATCGTGAGCGCGTGTTTGAGTTTCTGAGGCTGCAGGCCTTTGCGCTCCATGGTCTGGGGCGTACACATGCGGCTCAGGATTCGATCTGGCGGGCGTTGGCGATAGCAGCGCCAGAGGGGTATATCCGTAGCTTTGTCGAAGAGGGATCACTGATGCAGGAGTTGCTAAGTGATGCATGTGCTGAGCTTGAGCGCAACCTCCTGCGCGGCGAATGGAAAGAACGCCAGGGATGGTTGGCCTATATCAAGCAGTTGCTGGCAGCATTTGAATCTCCTATGGTATCGGTGGTTTCACCATCCGTGAGCATGAGTGAGTCGCTGACGAAGCGTGAGCGTGACGTATTGCGCTTGCTTGTGGCTGGCTATGCCAACCCGCAAATTGCCGCTGCATTGGTTGTGGCTCCCAGCACGGTTCATTCCCATGTGAAGAATATCTATGCCAAACTTGGGGTGCGTAATCGCATTCAGGCCGCCGAACGTGCGCGTAGCCTTGGGCTTGTGTAGCGCAGGAGCGCAGGAGCACAAGAGCGCAAGAACCAGATGCTCGCTGTGCGTTATGTGTTATGTGTTATGCGCCTTTGCGCCTTTGCGTTGATAGCGTGTGGATTAATTCCCCAGATACATCCCCTGATTCGGGGAGGCGATCTCCCCTAGCCTCATACTACACTCTTGGTATGGCATATTGCCATATTACTAAGATCAGGAGTGTCGGATGGAACAGACCACAACACATGCCCCACGTTGGGCTTGGGTATTTCTCCCGATCTGGGTTGGCCAGGCGCTTTCGCTCTTAGGAAGCCAGATTGCGCAGTTTGCCCTGATCTGGTGGCTCACGCAAACAACCGGCTCAGGTACGGTACTTGCAATTGCCGCAGGCGTTGGGATTCTGCCGGGGATGCTGCTTGGGCCAATTGCAGGTGCCTTGGTGGATCGCTGGAATCGCCGCCGTGTGATGATATTTGCCGATGCACTCTCGGCAGTTGCGGCAGCCGTGTTGGCAGGCCTTGCTTGGGCTGGAACACTTGAGATCTGGCAGGTGTATCTGGTGATGTTTGTACGTTCTATCGCAGGAACCTTCCACTTCCCGGCAATGCAAGCCTCAACATCGCTGATGGTTCCGCAGGATCAACTGAGTCGTGTGGCTGGCCTCAACCAGATGCTACAAGGCGCAATGAATATTGTTGCTCCGCCGGTTGGTGCGTTGCTCCTGCTTGCGCTCCCGCTAGCTGGCATGCTGATGATCGATGTCGTTACTGCCGCACTGGCGATTATTCCACTGCTGTTTGTACAGATCCCGCAGCCACGGCGTACTCCTAGAGCTGGAGATCGACCAAGTATGGGCAGCGACCTGCGCGAAGGGCTGGCGTATGTATGGCGTTGGGGTGGTATGCGCTATATGCTGGTCATGTCAACCCTCATCAACTTCCTGATTGTGCCAGCGATGTCGCTCTTGCCACTGCTGGTGACGGGCCATTTCCGGGGTGGTGCCCTCGAATTAAGCTATATCAGTGCTGCCTGGTGGCTTGGCATTCTGGTAGGTGGCGCATTGCTCAGCATTTGGGCTGGCGTTCGCAGGCGTGTGCTGGTTGCACTATTCGCATTGATCGCAATGGGACTGGTGTTTCTTGTGCCGGGCCTTGCGCCTACTAATGCATTTTATTTGGCGGTCGCTGGGCTGCTGTTGGCTGGGGTGCTGAACTCGATCTGTAATGGATTATTGTTCGCGACAGTGCAATCGATTATTCCACCCGAAATGCAGGGGCGTGTCTTTACGATTATTGGCAGCGCTGCCATGGCAATGATGCCTGTTGGTTTAGCCGTTGCTGGGCCACTCTCGGATCAATTTGGTGTCCAGTTTTGGTTTGTGCTCGGCGGAGTGATGTGTATCTTGATGGGTGTTGCAGCGCTGGCAATCCCTGCGGTGGTAGGGATGGACGATGCTGCAGTAGCCGCGCCTGTGGTTTAGGCACAATTGGAAGAACGCAAGGGCAGAAGGACGATCAACGCAAAGACGCAAAGACGCAAGGGCAGAAGGACGATCAACGCAAAGACGCAAAGACGCAAGGGCAGAAGGACGATCAACGCAAAGACGCAAAGACGCAAGGACGCAAGAATCAAGAGAACAAGAGAACAAGAGAACAAGAGAACAAGAGAACAAGAGAACAAGAGAACAAGAGAACAAGAGAACAAGAATTCGTAGCTTTGCGCTCCAACATTCCAGCGCTCCAACGTTCGAACGTTCCAATGCTTCAATGCTTCAATGCTCCAATGCCCCCCTCCCACAACCATAGATCGGTTTGTTGGCGCAACGTGCTGACGGATGGCCCGCGTACCCAGATTCCGGCTCCGCCAGCGCTCTGCCAGGCGCGTAGTGGCGGCTCTTCACCAGGGGCGAGTGGGTATTCCCAGATAATCTCGGCGACTCCGCGATATTCCTGGGCATCAATTTGGCTCACCCATGGTACGACAAGCCAGATGCGTGGGCTGACGCGCACATGGTGCGGTTGCGGCTCTTCACGACGATACACGGCCACGCGGTCGAGGTAGCCCGGCGTATAGGCTAACTTGTCACGCCAGGTGATTAGAAGATCGGGAGACGGGGAGACGGGGAGACGGGGAGACCAGGAGATACTCCCTGCTTGCCTGGATTCTTGAATCTGCCCTTCTTCTGTGTCTCTGTGTTCTCTGTGGTTTAGGGTGGCATGTTCATTCGTGTTCGTAGCCAGAAGGTAGAGATCGAACAGTGTACTCGGGTTGGCCAATAGTGCCTGTTGGAGCCAAAGAAATGCCACGCACTCAGTTTCTTCGATCAATATAGTATCTGCGATTATATCGACATGGTTTGCCAGTTGATTAACATGGGGCCATAGGTCGGGACTAGTACGCAAATCGATGTGATCAACAAGTGCAGAATTATCAGGAACACGGGCTAGTGCATCAAAGTGCGGTAGCGGGCAGCCCTCGACTGCATCGGGATCGAGGCCGATGCCCTGTTTGAGTTCGCGGCGCAGGCGGCGCAGCTCGGCATAGCTCAGGCGATCGGTTGCGAGAATATAGTATGGCGGGTGATCCTGGAACTGTAGTGCATATTCGCTGGCCTGTTGGCGTACTGCCGTGCCTGGCAATACTTGGAGGGTGAAGGCGTCGTAAGCTCCAAGTTGTTCTTGCTCGATAAATGCCAGGGTTTGCGCGACGCCTTCTGCATCATCGCCAGGCAGGCCAAGAATGACATCAAGCAATACTTCGACATTGCGAGCGTATAGGCGGCGGGTTCCAGCGGCCCACTTTTGCAGATCGGTGCGGCGGTGGGCAAGTTTGAGTGCCAACGGGTTTGCGGTTTGCAGGCCAACCTCGGCGACACGTAGCCCTGCCTTGGCAAGTGCATCGCTGACCTGTTCGCTGACGTGCTCACCGCGCAATTCCGCATAGAGTGCTAAACCACCAGCGGCATTGATCTCGGCAAGCGCGTGCATAAGTTCCTGAAACGGTGGAACAAGGTTGAGATTAGCCTCGATAAAATGCACTTGGGTGATGCCATGATCACGCCCATAACGGATTTCGGCAAGCAGCCGTTCGAGTGGAAAATAGCGCCCGCCGAGTTTAGGCCCCATATTGCGCCCGTAGAGGCAGAAGCTACATGCATATGGGCACCAGCGCGAAACCTCGACCATCAGCATGTCGCCAGGGCGCACTGGTAGATCGCCGTTGAGGTAGGGCGAAGGGATCTCGCTCAGTTCTGCTAGTGCGACGCGCTCTGGGGTGTGGATGAGTGTGCCAACACGATCACGAAAGATGATTCCGGGGATCTGTGCAAGTTGTGTCGCACTTGGTTGCGCTGCGGCATGCGCCCGTAACAGATCGACAAAGGTCTGCTCGCCTTCACCAACCACCGCAATATCGATGCCGGGATGTGCCAGCAGCCAGGTGTTGTCGTGCTGCACCTCTGGCCCACCACCAATAACGATCAGGCCAGGGAGGATGGCTTTGGCGCGCTCGGCGATCGCTAGGGTGCGTTCGCTATTCCAGGTGTAGAGCGAGAGTCCAAGGATCTGCGGCGCATACGCGGCAATTGCTTCCACAAGCGCAGCATCACCGGCATAATCGGCCAGTTCACGCGCCATGATCGTAATCTCAATTGTCTCCAGTAAGCCTTGCGAACGGGCATATGCGCGCAGGTAACCAGCCGCGAGTGGTGTGTTTGTGGCCGGGTTATTTGGGACAGGTAGTTGAATGAGAAGCACTCGTTGGGTTTGCATACCCCATGATACCAGATATTGCCGCAAATGAGTGTTTGCTGAGAACAAGTCATTTCGCACATGCTTCGTGCATCCATATAGTTGTGGGTTCGCGTAGACATCTATGTAAGCTGTGATATGGTGCAAAACGTTTGCACTACCTGGACAGTATTATAAGGAGATCGAATATGAAACAGAAGTTGGTAATGGTGGCACTGTTTGGC
>JANLSE010000482.1:0-15967 GCA_031362265.1 Roseiflexaceae bacterium | reverse complement strand
CAAATGGCGTGCAGCAAGGTTGTGACGTTCTAGCGTCCACTCGCCTGCTGGCTCCTGGATGTCTTCCAGCCAGATCCAAAATTCCTCTCCGGAATATTCCGTGATCATGTAACAACGAGGAGCTGATACCGAACCGGGCAGGTTCGCTAAGATGCCAGACTGATATGCGAGCACTTCGCGTTTCCAATAATCGTTAGCGGCCGGGTCATTGCTGCCGGTTTGGGTAGTGCCGCTCAGTACCTTCAGAATCAACGACCACGGATACGTGCCATCTTGATCGGAAGCCGTTCCCGAGATGCGGTAGACGCCGAGTCCGCCAGCCGCATATGCGGATGCCCCTCCGGAAATCGGCTGGCAATGCCAGTCAAGGAGCGCAATGGGTAGCTTTCCGAGCACTTGACTGACCACTGGAGCAAACTCCGATGGCTGTAGAGACTGCAATCGCAACTGAACTGAGACTGGCATAAGGCTTTCTCTTTCCTTAAGATTAACCCACTACCTTCATGGCTTGTGCTGTCAGGGGCAGAAATGTGTTGGTATCTTTCGCGTGCACGATATGCGCCATATGTATGCAGCTATCGCCATCGCGGCGGATGTGGATATCTTTACCCTTTCGCAGCGCATGGGCCATGAGAGCATCACAACGACGGCGAATACCTATGGACACTTCTACAAAGGTAAAACCGATGATGCTGATGCGATTGATCAGCTTCTTCAGCGAGAGGGCGACTGATGACAATTTCCGAATTCCATCCTGAATTCCATCCTGCGGTACAATACACACAACGCGCCACCCCACCAACTGGCGAGATAGCGCGTCCTGATCTGGTACGGGCGGTGCGGATCGAACGCACGACCAGCGGTTTAGAAGACCGCTGCTCTATCCACTGAGCTACGCCCGCATGACACTATAGTAGCATATTCGTTATGAAAACGGAAGACCCAAGGAGGCCATATGCCCCGCCCGCTGGTGTATAGTTCCCGCCAACTTCCTGCTGCCGCTGTGAAGATAATTGCTGATGTATGCGATTTCCGCACATGGGAAGAAGAAGCCACCCCGGTGCCACGCGATGTGTTGTTGCGCGAGGTTGCGCATGCCGATGGGTTGTTCGCCCTGCTTACGGAGCGTATCGATGCGGAATTACTCGATGCTGCCCCTAAGCTGCGGATTGTTGCTAATATGGCCGTTGGTTACGATAATGTCGATCTGCCAACCTTAACGGCGCGGCATGTATTGCTCACTAATACACCCGGTGTGCTCACCGAGACAACCGCAGATTTGGCATGGGCGCTCCTCATGGCTGCTGGTCGCCGGATTGTGGAAGCGCAACAACTGATTGTCGCGGGTGGCTGGAAGACCTGGTCGCCGATGTTTCTGACAGGCCAGGATATTCATGGCGCAACGCTTGGTGTGATTGGGGCAGGCCGGATTGGGTCCGCAGTATTGCGCCGCGCAGCAGGGTTTAACATGCAGCTACGCTACCATAACCGCCGCCCATCCCCAGATCTGGAAGCCGAAACTGGCGCGCAGTATCGTGGCTTGGATGCGCTTCTGCAAGAAGCAGATTATATCGTTGTCCTGGTTCCACTGAATAATGAGACCCGCGGTATGTTTGGCGCACGCGAATTTGCCCTTATGAAAGATACTGCTGTGTTTGTGAATATCTCACGTGGGGCGGTGGTGAAGGAGCAGGAATTATATGAAGCCCTCAAGGCCGGTCGGCCCTGGGCTGCTGGTCTGGATGTGTTTGAGCGCGAGCCAATTACGCCCGATCACCCGCTGCTTACCTTACCCAATGTTGTGGCTGTTCCACATATTGGTAGCGCCAGTGTGGCCACACGAATCCGTATGGCAACCACTGCCGCCCATAACCTAGTTGAATTCCTGAGCGGTAGGCCAGCGCCGAATCCGGTCAATAGTGAAGCAATGAAGCAATGAAGCAATGAAGCAATGAAGCATTGAACCAAGAACCAAGAACCAAGAACCTAGACAACCACGGTAACGTAGCTACGAACCTTGTCCAAAGAATAAACCAGCCCTTTGCGCCTTTGCATCTTTGCGCCTTTGCGTTTTGCGCTCTCCGCTTCAATGCTTCAATGCTCTGCGTTATGCGCTCCGATGCTACTTCTTCAACCGTGGATCCAATGCATCGCGCAGCCCATCGCCGACGAATGAGAAGCTTAGCATGATCATCGCGATCACAAATGTTGGTAGCAGCCCCATGTGCCAGTAGACGCGGACATACGCCGATGAAACCCCGACCATCTTGCCCAGGCTGGCGACCGGTTCGTTGATACCCAGCCCCAAGAAGCTCAGGCCAGCTTCAGAAAAGATCGCCGTCGGGATACCAAGCGTCACTGCAATAATCAGTGGCGTTAGTGCATTCGGCAGGAGGTGTCGCCAGATGATCCCAGTTGGTGGAACACCGGTCGCTCGTGCTGCCTCAATAAACTCTTTCTCGCGCAACGAGAAAAGTTGAGCACGTGTCAAGCGACAGATATCGACCCAGCCAATCAAGCCGATCGCTATAATCACATTGAGGAGACCGCCACCGAAGATCGATATCAGGAATAAGGCAAACAGCAACTGCGGGATCGCCGTAAACAATTCGACCACGCGCATGACGACGAAATCGACCCAGCCGCCAGCAAAACCGGCTGCCATCCCAAGCGATGCACCAATCACTAGGGCAATAAACTGCACCGAGACCCCAACCATTAGTGAGGTGCGCGTACCATGAATCAGACGCTTAAGCATATCGCGCCCTACATCATCGGTACCAAGAATGTAGCCTGCTTGCCCAGGAAACTTGCGCGCATCGACTGGCTTGGCAATATTTGCGCCCGGAGCGATGATATCGGCGAAGATACTCGATAATACCAGCAACACCACAACTACCAATGCAGCCATCGCAAGCTTATTCTTCGAGAATCGCGATGCCGCATCACGCCAAAGGTTGCTCGGTGGTCGCGAGAGAATAACATCAGCTGCAGATGGCGCAGCCGCGACCGTGTTTTTGGGGACGACAGCGCTCATATAAGCCTTCCTATGCCAGCTTCACACGCGGATCGAGCCACGTATACACCAAGTCTGTCATGAGATACACAAGTCCCCATAGCACCGCAATCAGTAGCATCAAGGCCATGATCATGGGGTAATCGCGGCGCAGCACGCTCTCTACGAAGAACCTTCCAAGGCCTGGCACACGAAACATCGTCTCGATAAACACTGTACCTGTGATAAGGTTCGGGATCTGTGGGCCGAGTACCGTAATAATTGGAATCAACGCATTTTTGACTGCATGTCGATACACCACCATATGCTCTGCTAAACCCTTTGCACGCGCTGTACGGATATAATCCGCAGTAAATACATCGGTTAGGCTAGCACGTGTGTAACGCGAAGCGAGGCCAAGTGGCCCCATACCCAATGCAAACATTGGCATGATGATTTGTGTCCAACTATCACCCCAACCACCAAGGGGGAGAACACGCAATTGCACGGCGAAAATTAAGATTAGCCAGAGTGCCACTACAAAATTCGGGATCGTCAAACCAAGTGTCGCAATAAATGTCACGACATAATCAACCCAAGTATTTTGTTTGACACCCGCAATAATGCCAAGCAAAATCCCGAGTCCCATTGCAATAACAGCTGTTAAGCCGCCAAGCAAAATACTCACTGGCCACGTTCGGCCAATGACTTGGGCGACTGTCTCTGTTGGACTGGAAAAGGAATAACCAAAATCACCACGAGCTGCATTCCCCATATAATTGAGGTATTGTATATAGAGTGGCTTGTCAAGGCCGTATTTCCTGAGGATGTTGGCCTTAGCTGCAGGTGGTAAGGGCATATTCGGCTCATCGAACGGGCCACCCGGAGTCGCATGCATGAGCAAAAATGCAACAATCGAGACGAGGATAAACACAAATGAGAGGCCGGCTAGCCGCTTAATGATATACCCAAGCATAGCAACTCCTACCACTGATGTAATGGCACGACAACCAAACTAAGGCTTGGTTGTCGTGCCCACAGAACGATACGACGAGTTGCTTACTTCGGTGGCTCCTTGCGGGCGCTTGTGACAGCCTGGCTCATGTAGAACGACTGCAACGAGTCATCCATTGAGCTGTATCCGGGCCATTGCATGCCGGAGAAACCACCAATGTTCTTCTCAGCCCACTTCCCAACCACATACGGCTTATAGAGGCTAGCAACTGTGCGGTGGTAGATGAACACACCTGGTGTATCCTCACACATGAACTTCTCGGCATCCTGGAACATCTGGGTACGCTTGGTATCATCACCAATCAACTCAGCAGCACCATTCACCAAGTCATCGAACTTCTGGCTCTTCCAGTTGTGGCGGCCAGTGCCCAACCACACGCCCAGCATGTTCGATGGGTCGAGGAAGTCCATACCGTAGGAGACCATACCGAATTGAACCTGGGTTGGCTTGGCATTCAGGGCATCCATAAAGGTCTTCTGTTCCTGGTTCTGAACCTCGACCTGGATGCCATACTCCTGGGTGATTGCCGACGCAATTGCCGCCGCCATCGCCTGACGTACCGTTGCCTCATTGCGCAGCCAGAGCGTCAGCTTGGGGAAGCCCTTGCCGCCCTCAAAACCAGCTTCCTTCAACAGCGCGCGGCCCTTCTCTGGGTCGTAGTTCTGAATATCCTTCAGACCCTGTGAGTTCGAGGCTGGGAATCCTGGCATCAAGAATGAGTATGCCGGAATACCCTGGGTCGGCGTGATGATGTTCGTGATGATTGTGTCGCGGTCAACGATGTGGCTGAATGCTTGGCGCACGCGGACATCGTTGAATGGAGGGTTCTGGCAATCGAAGAACAGGTAATCGGTGCGGAAGTCGTTGGCGGTCAGCTTGACTTCCTTCGACAGCTCTGGGTCAGCGGCGATGATCTCATTGTCGGCTGTCTGTAGCACAGCACCGTCAACCGTGTCGACTTCACCAGCCTGATAGCCAGCAAACGCAGCCTCTTGCTTGGCCTGGATGCTGATAATCTTCTGGATCAGAGGCCTGTTGGTACCCTTGTAGGCGGGGTTGGCTTCATACACGACCCGCTCGCTTGGCTTGAACTCCTTCAGGATGAATGGGCCAGACGAGATTGTCTTACTTGGGTCTGCCGTGTAAAGTCCGTTACCAGTCTCCTTCAGCTTTGCTGCACTCAATACCTCAGAGTAGGCAAGCTTGGCTGGTAGGAACGGTGCTGGGGTCTCTGTCTCGATCACAAGCGTGTGATCATCCTTGGCCGTGACACCTACCTGATCGACGGGTAGCTCGCCAGCGACAACTTTATCCCAGTTCTTAAGCGCGCCCGGTGCACTATAGTACCAAGCGAAGTCCCAAGCGTGTGTGGGGTCGGCAGCGTACTGGAAAGTCGCCACAAAGTCATGGGCCGTCATTGGTGTGCCATCCGACCAGACCAAGTTCGGGTCGAGTTCAAACGTCCAGACTTTACCAGTCTCGTCGGACGACCACTTAAGGGCAGCGGCGGGCTGAACCTGGAAGTCCTTGTTGAGACGGATGAGCGTATCGCCAGTCAGATTTCCGATCGCGCCCCAACCGCCGGCCTTATAGATCGTCTCCATCATGTTCGGGCTGGTGTAATCGCCCTCACCGCGGTAGAGAACAAAGACCTGATAATCAGCTGGTGCGGCGTCGGCCGGCAATGTAACGCCATTGATTGTCTTGACTGGCTCGGTTGCAGGAACCGCAGTTGGCTCTGGTACGGCGGTTGCCGCAGGAACCGCAGTTGGCTGCGTAACTGGGGCTAGTGTTGGTTGTTCGGTTGGTGGAACGAGCGTGGCGGCCGGAGCGGCAGTTGGTGCCGCGGCTGGTGCTCCACCACAAGCTGCCAGTACAAACAATCCGGTGCCGGCGCTGGCGGCTTTCAGGAACGAGCGGCGATTAAGCCGTACGTTCGCGAGAAGCGCGCCCGATTTGGTCGTGTCTTCCATGGTAATCTGATCCTTTCAGGTTTCGACGGTCCAACTGGGCATCTATCTCAACCAACGTGTGCATTCGCCCAATGAATTTGGTAAGAAGCATACGTTAAGTGAGTACAGAAACAGAACCTGAGATCTACCGGTGCCACATATCAATGTATGATCAATTCAGGATCCATTGGTTATGTGAGCTCGTAGGCAACGCTGCCTTAATATGGGTACACTTCGGTAGGGACATATATGAATACCAAGATAATACCATGCTGCATAGCTACATGTCAAAAGGGTATTAATTAAGAACATATTATTATCTGCATACTATGCCTGTAGTAGGCATAATGTGCTGTGTCCACATCTACTCCCATGTCCCTTTCTCCCAGCCCCATTCAATCCCTGTTCGTTTCAGAATCGCCTGGAGCCGTACATCCTGTTCAATCAGTTCCGTAATGCGGCTGGCCACAAGATTCAGAAATTCAACCGACTGAATGGGGTGCTGCGCCAATTTCTCAGGAACATCAAGAATAATTGGTAAATGATGGCGCACAAAATCAGGATCATCGCTCATACTACATCCTTGTATGAAGAACAGCGGAACAGCGGAACCGCAGAACCGCAGAACCGCAGAACCGCAGAACCGCAGAACCGCAGAACGGGTGCCCTCTGGGCCAACCAAGAACCCAAGAACCAAGGCATCGTACTGGCGAACCTTGTGTTCGCCTACTAAGAACAAAAAACCCCTTTGCGCCTTTGCGCCTTTGCGTTGTTGTGTTCTTGCGTTCTTGCGTTCTTGCGCTCTTGCGCTGTTGCGTTGTTGCGTTGTTGCGCTTACGGGCGCTGAACTGGCAACACGCCAAGGGCTTCCTCAATAGATTGCGCCGCTCGTAGAACAGTCGCCTCATCCCAAGGCTTACCCGCCAGTTGCATTCCGAGCGGCAGGTTATGTTCGCCACGCCCAACCGGGATCGAAATGGCGGGCCAACCCAAATTATTGAATGGGCCTGTGAACATTGTTGTGGCTGGTATGCCTCGTTCCGGAGCGACCCCTGGCTGGCTGGGTGTGCTGATCAAATCAACCTGCTCAAAGTAGGCGAGGCAGCGCTGCCGTAAGATTGCACGAACTTGTTGTCCCTGCACGCCAGTGCGTGAACCAAACGCATATGAGGAAAGTATTCGCTGGCGCATAAATTCACTATAATCATCCAGCCGACTGCGTAACCAGGGCTCATGAAAGGATGCGGCATCAAGCGCAAGAATACACCCCTGTACCGTGCGAAACATATCTAGTTCTGGCATTGCGATATCAATTAATTCAGCGCCCTGGGCGGCCAGTGCATCTAGCCCGCGTTGCCAAGCTATAAGTGCACTAGTTGTGGAACCCAGGCCACCGGTTCCATCATCACGAACCACACCGATTCGCAACCCACGCACACCATTCGTCAGGTTTGTGAGTGCATTTGGTGGCGCAACCCGCCGTGTGCGCGGGTCGCGTGGATCGTGGCCGCTTAACAGATCAAGTAAGAGTGCCGCATCTGCAACTGTGCGTGTGAGTGGGCCAAGATGATCGAGTGACCATGAAAGTGGTATTGCGCCATGCAAGCTGATCCGCCCATAGGTTGGTTTCAGGCCAACAATGCCACATAACGCGGCTGGAATCCGGATCGAGCCACCTGTATCACTGCCAAGTGCCGCATACACCCAGCCGGCCGTCACTGCTGCTGCCGATCCACTGCTCGATCCGCCGGTATCATAGGCGAGATTGTGCGGGTTGGCCGTTGCACCATAATGGCCATTATTTGAACCGGGCGAGTAGGCGAATTCCGAAAGGCGCGTTTTGCCAACAATCACTGCACCAAGCTGTTTCAGTCGTTCAACTCCATATGAATCGCTCTGAACTACTGTTCCCGCGAGGATCTTTGAGCCTGCGGTTGTTGGTGTTCCTTCCATGTCGAGTAGATCTTTTACCGCTACTGGCACGCCGTGAAGTGGCCCACGGTCGTAACCTGTTGCCAGTTCCTGCTCTGCTTGCCGTGCTGCTGCACGCGCTTGATCTGCGAGAACAAGCTGAAATGCATTGATCTGCGCATCCTGATTCGCGATCGCGGCAAGCGCACGTTCGGTCAATTCGGTTGGCGAAACACGCCGCGCGCGAATAGCTGCCGCAACTGCGCCGATTTCTCCCATGCCTGCAATGGCCTCAGGGTGTACTGGTGTTGGCGCCGTTGCTGGAGGAAGATCGGCATTATCAGTTGTATCGCGCAATGTATCTGGAATAGTGATTGCGGGAATCTCATTGATCAACTGATCAAGCGCGGCAATCCGTATAAGAAAGCCCTTTGCTACAATCCCATCAATATCGGCAGGAGTAGCAGGAATACCAGCCGAATGGAGGTTCGCGCGTAGCTGATCAAGAATTCGCTCAGGGATCGCTGCTGTCATTGTATCCTCACTCTATGGCATTGCTCTACGACATACCACAAAATATTGCAGATCCGCAATCATACGGCGCATACCAATAACACGCAACTTGTAAACCTGTCAGGTGCGGCCTGGGCTGCTCTTAGCGCTCCAATGGTTTCGAGGGGCGCACCTGACAGGTTTAGTTCAGCACAAAGATTGATTGTAAAGATTCATCGTAAAGCTGATGCTTGCACGCCAGAGTAGAGTATCATGGCAATAATGATCTGAAAGTGAGGTCGCGCATGGCGCTCCCAGAAGGCTCTTTGGAAGTGAGTGAGCCGCAATTGAATACTACGCAGATTTCTGTCTGGCAGCCACCATATCGCTCGCTAACAATTGGGCTGATGCTGACGATTACCGTTGCAGCATTTGAGATGCTGGCTGTTTCAACGATTCTCCCGGCGATTACGCGTGATCTTGGTGGGCTAGAACTGTATGGCTGGGCATTTAGTGCCTTCTTATTAGCCAAATTGATCGGTACGACCGTAGCCGGTAGTGAGGTCGATCGCCAAGGCCCGGGTGTGCCATTCTCAATTGGGATCGCCGTGTTTGTAGCTGGCTTGTTTATTGGTGGATTAGCGCCAACAATGTTGGTGTTGATCGTTGGGCGTGCGATCCAGGGTTTGGGCTCAGGGGTGATTGGTTCGGTCTCTTATGCCATTATTGCGCGGGGTTATCCCGATACCATCCGAGCACGTATGCTGGCGTTAAACTCAACCGCCTGGGTTATTCCTGGGCTGATTGGCCCAGCAATCGCTGGCGCAATTGGTGATTTTGTTGGCTGGCGCTGGGTCTTTCTTGGGTTAGTGCCGCTGCCATTAATTGCTGCTTGGCTAACGCATTCAGCACTGCATGGCCTTGCACGTGAAGCAACCACACCACGGCAATGGCAACAAACGGTGCGTTCAGTTCAGCTAGCCATGGGTGCAACGCTGCTCATGATTGGCCTTGGGCAAGCACTTCCATTGGGTGGATTACTGGCCGTTGTAGGTATCGGCATTGGAGCTCCTGCACTCTATCGGCTGCTACCCAAAGGGGCATTTCGAGCTGCAGCTGGAATGCCTGCTGCAATCGCATGTATGGGCTTGCTCACACTAAGCTTTTTTGGCGTCGATGCCTTCCTGCCGCTTGTCATGACTGAATTGCGCGGCCTTTCAAGTACCGTTACTGGCCTGGGATTAACTGCGGCAACCTGTACATGGACATTAGGTGCCTGGATGTTGGATCGTTATGCAACGCGATTCAGCCGCCGTTCATTTGCGTTATTCGGGTTTCTGCTCATTATTGTAGGAGAGGCGCTCAGTATTATGATGCTCTATCCGCAGTTTCCCGCCTTGTTGGTTGTGGCAACTTGGGCGATTATTGGGTTAGGCATGGGCCTGGCCTATACAACACTTTCACTCGTCACCCTCGAATTGGCACCACCTGGGCAAGAAGGCGCTAGCTCTGCTGCGCTGCAAGTGAATGATGTACTAGGCTCGGCATTAGGAACAGGTATCGGAGGCGCCCTGATTGCAGCTAACAGTATGAACGGCATAAATGGAACGGTCAATGCGCTTCAAATACAATTCATACTTATGATTGGTGTGGCTCTGATAGCGATTGTGGCAGCGGTGCGGTTACCCACTAAGTAGGTTCGTACAAGCTTGTAGTTGCATAAGCGAAGAGGAAATACTACAATAGATCGTATTTCTATGCTAAGCGGGTAGGTGGTGAGACTCTAGCATGCAACGAGTCAATCAGCGCGTCAACTCAGGATATTTGAATACTGGTGCGCCGCGCCCATTTCCTTTTGAGGCGCTTCCAGATCTTGTCCTGGATTATCTGGTTCAGCCAGCATTTCGCAAATTACTCGATCCCATCATTGGATTTGGGCTACTTGTGCTGCTGGCACTTGGCATAACGCATACTGGGGGGCTACTCGTTTTCTTAGCCGTGGTTCTACTAACGCTTCGTTTATGGCGCGATGTTTCACGCATGTTGGGGCGTATCATCGATGAGATTGCGCTCCTGCGCTACGGATTGGTGGTGCGTGCGCATGTGTTGCGAATGCGCCCATATCGGAGTGAGCTTGGTGAAATCGATGGGGCCTTGTTCGATTGTGCAATTGCTGTGGCTCCACGCCGAACATATGTCGGCTGTGTCTGGCTTTCCGATGGGGCAGAGGCCGTTCAACTCGCCAAGGTAGGGCGTGTCGATGTGCTCTGCCTGCCGCTTACCCCTGGCACTTGGCGCATTGTTGAGGATCTGCGTTCCGAGGTGCGCTATGATCGGCGTGGGCCGATTGCGCATATTCCAGTTGATATTGTGTAGGATCAGGGTACCCCGCGGCAGCACATACGGGTTGGCCCTAGTAGCCTAACCCTTAGCCGCGATATGCACTCAGATTATTCGCGATTTGTTCGGTATGAATACCATCATGGCGCACAATGATCGTAACAATATCGGCAATGCTCGTCACACCACGTGTTGGGTGAATACCAGTACGTGCAAGAGCTTCGGTGCGCAGGTAGCGAATCTGCTCAATAAATTCGGCGCGGTGCTCGCTTAGGGCATGGATGAGTGCGATCAGATTCTTGTTCTGATAATCGCGCGCCCGTACCGTGCCATCAACGTCGAATGGATCCAGCGTCGGGTTATTCGCCGCCATAATCTTGCCGATTCGTGCGCGCATCAGAATATCGATATCGATCAGATGCCCAACTACCTCAATGACGGACCACTCTCCTTCGGCTGGCCGAAAACGATAGATTGCCTCATTCAGCCCTGCTACCTGCTGTCGTAGTTTCGCTGGAAATGCCTGTAGTTGTGCCAATTGCTCCGGATAGCTTAGTGTATCGCTCATTGTGTTTATCCTTATGCAGAACCAAGAACCAAGAACCAAGAGCCGCAGAACAAGGGAACAGGAGAACAAGGGAACAAGAAGAACCATCGTACGGGCGAACCTTGTGTTCGCCTACTAAGAACCAAGAACCTACCGAGCCTTTTGCGTCTTTGCGTCTTTGCGTTTTGCGTTTTGCGCTTTCTGCTTCACCGTATTGCCGCCTCATAGCGCTCAAAGACGCCATCAGCAGCTGCATTTCCACCACAGATCAGTGCGACTGGGTGCTGGTAACGGCTGAGATCAACCGCGCCACTCTGAAAGGCTGCAATTGATGCTGCGCCGGCTGGCTCCACAAGTTGATTACATTCCCGCCATAGCCAGCGTGCTGCACGCATGATAGCATGATCATCAACCAGTACGACATCATCAACATATTTGGCGGTCAGGCTACGCGTTAACTCACATACATGTCGTGGGGCAAGGGTATCCGCAATAGTGGTGATTTCCGCTAGGTCAACAACCTTTCCAGCCTGCAATGCCGCATACATGGATGGTGCGCCAACTGGTTCAACCCCAATAATCGTTATATTTGGGCGCAACTGCTTGATCGCTGCGGCCATCCCAGAAATGAGTCCACCACCGCCAATCGCAATTAACACACAATCGACATCTGGCACATCCTCAACTAACTCAACGCCAAGTGTTGCGGTTCCTTCAACAGTACGTTCTGCATCAAACGGGTGAATATATACCATTCCTTCTGCTTCGCCATGCTCCTGAGCGCGTTGTAGTGCATCATTTGGGTTCGATCCATACTGAATGACAGTTGTACCCCAGGCTTTGATCCGTGCGACCCGATCAGCACTAGCCGTCTCTGGGAGATATATGGTTGCTGCTACACCTAGCCGGGTACTCGCATAAGCTACCGCGAGGCCATGATTGCCACCACTGGCCGCTACTACACCACGCATCCGCTGTTCTGGCGTAAGTTGTAACATATGATTGAAGGCACCACGCGCCTTGAATGAACCACTCACCTGTAGATTCTCAAGCTTGAGCCTTAATCCACTTGGGCCATCATTCTTCAGCGCTGGAACTGGCATCAGTGGTGTACGGCGTACCCAGGGTTGGATGCGAGCACGTACCGCCGCTATAGTATCCAGAGTTGGGGTAAACATCTGACACTCCTTTAGGCTGTTGCCAGTGCTGGTGAGGATGGACGATGTGATATCTGTAAAGCGAGAATGCCTGCCACAATCGCAATACCACCTGCTATAACAAAGGTTAACACATAATTCCCAAGTGTATCGCGTGCGATTCCACCCAGCCAGGATGCGCTTGCCGCCCCGAGTTGATGGGCGAAGAAGACCCATCCAAAGACGGTGCCAACATTCCTCCGCCCGAAGGTATCTGCGACTAACGCGGTTGTTGGTGGGACAGTTGCAATATAATCGAGGCCAAAGAGGATACTGCCATAACAAAGAACTCCTCAGAGCTTCAGCTTCATTAGCGGTTCGCCACATCAATCACATCCCGTATCATGGCTGCAGCTGTTGGAATTGGATCGCGCTCCATGGTTGTGGCTGTCTGTACACCTGCAATATCAGTATAATATACTAAACCCATCTCATCGTCTGTCATGCGTGCGAGTGGATGATACAGGGGTAGCGCGGTCGGGCGGACACTGAGCCGGTAATCATTGCCATCCTGCTCGGCGAGGCATAGCAGGACAATCCGTTTGCCTTGATCCACTTGGGCACGTAAATCCTCTGCTGTGAGCTTTGTTATTCCCTCAACATCAATCTCACTGAGCGTTGTTGGCCGACGCAAAACGGCATTGGCAACAATCGTTAGTTTATTCGCGGCATCCCAGCCTTCAACATCAAGTGTTGGGTCGGTTTCGGCTAGGCCACGCCGCTGCATTTCGGCTAGCGCTTCGGCGTAGGGTATCCCCTGTTCCATTGCACGCAAAATGCCCTGCGTTGTGCCATTCAATACTGCCTCGACACGCAAAATGCGTGCGCCAGCCAGATCGCGCCGGCCAATATTGATTGTAGGTAGCGATCCACCAACACAGGCGCTAAAACGCAATGCGGGCCAATCGCGTGGGCTACCACGATCCTCGCCATCACCCAGATCGCTCAGTGGTGCTAGTTGTTGGTACGCCAGAGCAAGCGGGCCTTTATTCGCCAGAACCACCGAAATGCCGCGCTGTAGTGCTGTCAGGCATGTTGCTAGCCCAGGTTGGCCATCGGTTAGGTTGACCGGTGTCGCCTCAAGGAGTATATCGGCCTCAATCGTCTTGGCGATCTGTGGCCCAAAGACCCCCTTCTGCCCATCTGGGAGCGTCGCAACACTTCTATGGGCTTGTTTTAGCGCAACGAGCTCTGCAGGGTCGATCCCTTGATCCCGAACTAACGCACCACCAGAATCGATTGCTCCAACCAACGTTAGGGCTACCCCATGCCGTTCACGTAGCAGCTCTGCCTGTGAATTCATCAGCAAGAGAACGTTGCGCCCAACATTCCCTAACCCACACATGACCAATCGTAGTGTTTTTGTTGCCATCAATAGCCTATTCTATATATACAATGAAAAAGAGAACAAGATTGAGGAGATAAGCGCACAATGCATAGCGCATAGTGCATAGCGCAAGATTGCTACCTAAAGGCTAATCGGCTCTTGCGTTCTGCGCTCTTGCGCTCTTGCGCTCTTGCGCTCCAATCGACCCAGCAATGTTGGCAGGAGAATTGCGCCAAGGATACACCCCATTCCAACGATCTGGAGTGGCTCAATCGTTTCGCCGACCAGCCAAATCGCGATCAACGTTGAGATTGGCGCTTCTATCACAACAATCAGGCAGGCTACTCGTGCCTCAACATGGCGAAGCGCTGCGGTGAAGATCCCATAGCCGCCAAGTGTTGGCCCAAGTGAGAGTACCACCAATATGAGCCATGGCCGCCAATTCGTACCAACCTCAAAGACACGCCAAGGTGATGGAGTGCCAATGCTGACACCCCAACTTGCTGCACCTAGTAGTAATAGCAATAATGTGATTGCGCCAAAGAGCATTGTATAGGTTAATGAGGTGATTGGGCTACGCGATTGTACAGAATGCTGACTGTAGAGTACATAGACGGTGTGGGTTAGTGCGGTGAGTAGCCCAACCAGTGCTCCTAACCAATTTAGCCGAAACACCTCGGGATCATACATCCGCACTAGGAGCGCGCAACCCACCAGCGATACCGCAAGTGCCACAATATGCGGCCAACGGAGAGGGTCGCGATATAGCAGCCATCCACCAACCGAAACGAACGTTGGGAAGAGGTAGATCAATACCACCGCCACCGCAGCACCGTTCAAAGCGATCGACCAAACCCATAGCGCATGGTAAATACCGATTGAGATGATACCTGTTAGTGCCAAACCCAGCAACTCACGGCGGTCCACCCGCAGCAATGCTGGGCGAAAAATCAGGGTTCCACCGACACAAACAAGCGCAATCAGCGCATCACGCCAAAAAGCGAGTGCAAGTGGGTGTGCGCCTCCTTCGAGTAATACCTTCAGCCCCGGGCTGGTGAACGACCAAACGAGTGCTGCCGTAACAGCAAGAACATGCCCCTTCCAACGCGCTGGAATCACAACAACGCTCCGATCAATGCCACAATGCAAAAGAAGAGAATAATACCAACGATTAGGTTCAGTGGATTACGCCAGTCCCAGTGTATTTCTGTATCGAGCGGCATCTGTGAACCATTGCGCTCTGTGATCTCTCCGGATCGAAATTGAATCCTCATGATGAAACCTCCCTGCCATTGGTATAGGACATAAGTGCCAGTGGTAGTATTGTCGTTTCTAGTGCCGCTGAAGTTGCCAGCGTTGTTTGTGTGCGGCTTACACTTGGGTGCCGCCGCAATGAACGATACACCAGATCCTCCAGAGTCTGTGGACTGTGTGTTCGTACCTTTAAAAGCGCACACCACTCACCAATCAATCGATGTAACTCAACAACGCCCGGAAGTTCGGCTAATTCTGTAATCGTCGTGTCCAAATCGCATCCGGCGACTGTCTCAACAAAAACAAAAGCGGTCACCGGCAACCCTACAGCAATTGGATTGACTAAGGTGGTATACCCCTGAATGATATTGCGCTCCTCAAGAAGCTTCACCCGCCGTAATACTGTTGGTGCTGCAAGCCCAACTCGCTGAGCTAAATCCGAATTCGAAATGCGCCCATCACGTTGGAGGTGTTCGAGAATTTGGAGATCAATTGTATCAAGTTCCATACCATCCACCATAATAATAATTAGATAATTTATTATAATATTCTAAGATAATTTCGTCAATCATACAAAAGTTGTAATTTTGGATGGCATTCTCGGGCCGTGCACGCAATTATACGAGCGGCAGATAATCGCCAGGTGCTTCGCGTACGACAATCCGCCGATGGGCCTGTGTGCCGAGCAAATCCCCCAGGATGCGCACTGCATCGTTGATAGTTTCTGGAGAAGCAACGCTAAATGCTAGGCGCATATATGGCCGTGGCGCTTGGCCTGCAAAGAAGGCATCCCCTGGTGTAAATGCCACACCACGGTCAATCCCCGCAAGGTACAAATCGGTTACATTGATCGAATGTGGCAATGATACCCACACGCAAAACCCACCTTGTGGCTCTGTCCAGTTTAGGCCTAAGGGAAAGTAACGGCTCATTGCGGT
>JANLSE010000403.1:0-46297 GCA_031362265.1 Roseiflexaceae bacterium | reverse complement strand
GCAAGAAGCGGCAGGAAAAGTAATGGAAGCAACATGAGCGCCAGGTATGTCAACTTAGGCGTCGTCGTAATAATCCCAAAAACACGGATTGGCTCTGTCACAATGGTTGTGATGATCTCGCCAGCACTACCACCCAGATGGCAATAGTACGCCAGTTGTGGGCTCTTGCCTGGCCAGTTTGCCGAATAATCCTCGCACGCGCTCGCACCACTACGAATTTCCTGCACCTGATAATCACTGCGATAAAAGGCTGGCACAGCAACCTCTGTCGAAAACTGAAACCAAATCACGGCAATCAGGATCGGTGGTAGCGCCCAACGCCAGCCCATACGCCAGATTCCTGCCAATAGCCCGAATGCCAGCACACACAACGATGCATCTGTGCGTGTGAGTAGAGCAAGAACTAAGCAGATCAGAAAGCCAACTAGAGGTCTGGTCATTGTGTACGATTGGTTTCTGATCCGCTGGTTCATTCCAGATTGCAGAAAATAGAAAGCGCCCAGCAGTAATGGTACAGCCAGCGTGCGCGGCTGCCAGGGAGCACTCATGGTTGCAAACCATGTCGAAGGGTAGAGCAGAAACACGGCTGCAAAACCAAGCCCGGCCTGCTTCGACCCAAATCGGTCACGAGCAATGCCATAGGTAGGAAGAGCAGCCAGACCCATGCACAACGCCTGAAAGAAATTGAGCGTCAGTGGTGATGGGAACAATCCATAGAATGGCACAATCAGCAGGATTGCTGGAATAAAATCCATTCCCCACAAGTTATCGGTATGCCGATAGTGCGAAATTTCAAGGAATCGCCCTTGCGTTGTATTCCAAATCGATTGCTGGTAATCAATTTGATCATATCCTTGTGCCCAGCCGTTTAGCTTCAGTGTTAGGCCAGCAAATAACACGCATACAAAGAGCGTGGTCATGGTTGCAAGAACCCAGGCACTATATCGCTCTAAAAACGAACTAGCTGAGGCCTGAAAACGAAGAACCGAGCGCATATGCTGGCTAGCGGGTGTCATTGATTGCTCACTGTCTTCGATACCTGATGTGTCATCCGCTCATCGGCCATCCACCATCCACCATCCGTGGCCCTGCCCAACGCTCACTCAATTGGCGATCGTATAATTCGGATCACCCATAAATCCAGCGCCGATACCATCGTGAACAGGTAACAGATCCCAACAAAGATCCGTGCCCAGCGCCCACGCCGCCAGTAACCATCGGCGTAGATCGCCCAGCAGAGACAGATCGCCGGGAAGACATAGAACAGTTGTTTATCAACCATCGAGAGCCGGTATCCTGCCAACAGAAAGAGCACCGCTGTCGTAAACCAGCCAGCTAACACAGCCCAAATCAATGGGCGCTTGCGTAACGCCAAAAAGCCTGGGATCGCAAAGAGCGCCGGGATTACAACGCCGTAGTACAAGAAATCGCCCGGCCAAATATGGTAATCCAGATGTGGAATATAGTGACTCAGATAGGCTGTAAATGGCTCACGCTGAACGCCAACACTCTCTGGGCCACGCGTCGTCAGACTGATCATATACGGAATGGTGCGCTCAATCATGCTGGGAATATACAGCCCATAATAGATAACAACCGATAAACCGATTGCCAGTAGTGTTGCAATAATCACTGCGCGAATGGGTCGTTTATCGACCTGTGCTGGGCGAATGCGTAGAATCACCAGAAACACAATCAGGAACACCACATAAAAGACTGCCATAACCGTGTACATGAGCATGCAGGCCAGGGTAACGAGCGTTAGTGCTGCCAGCGG
Organism: Roseiflexaceae bacterium; assembly: GCA_031362265.1. GTDB lineage: Bacteria > Chloroflexota > Chloroflexia > Chloroflexales > Roseiflexaceae > JANLSE01. The sequence goes on along the minus strand of JANLSE010000403.1, from coordinate 44,520 downwards.
CCCTGGTTTCTCGAGCTTTGGATACAGCGCCACAATCATCGTTGTCGCCAGCAGTGTCCACCACATACCAAAGGTCGTTGGCACATTGCCCCATGAGTGTAGTAGGAAGGTAAATGGGGTGATTGCCAACATCAAGGCAGCCATGAGTGTTGCACGCTGGCTTAACCCAGCCTTCAAGCCAAGTACAGCCACTAAAAACACCCGGCTTGTGTCAACAAGTGCGCTAAATAGGTTTGCGCTCAATTCCATCGGCCACCATGGGATCAGCGAAAACACGGTTGCAAAGATATGGAAAAATGGCGCATAGGGAATCACTGGACGATTCGGCCCCCACTCATTAATCGGCATAACCGATTCCGAAAATGCACCAGGCTGATACATTGCCGCCAAATTGCCATCCAGAATCCAGCGAACCCGATCCATATGCCAGCTAATATCGATCGCCCGCATATATGGGAACGCCATGCCGCCGCCCTTCAACCAGAAGCCAACAACGAATGCGAGCAGTAGGATGCGGCGAGTCCAGGGATCGAGCGGAATCCCCAATCTACAAAAACCCCAATCGATAGCGCGTTCAAGCGGCAGTACAAGGAGCGAACTCAGCAGCACAAGGAGCGCCAGCGCTGGCAGATAGATCCCCATTGGCATGCGGTATGGCACCAACATCCATGCTCCCAACGCAACCACCAGCGCCGCAGCCACAAATGCCCACCAGCGTGGGATCGCCAACCAGCGCAACGTTCCATACAAGCTGAGCGCAATTACTATTCCAGGCAACACAGCGCTTAATGGTGGTAGTGCAGTACGCATGCCACCAGCAGGAATTACTGTGACTTGTTCAACGCGTATACCTAACGGACGCGGATCACGAAAGGTATCGGAGACAAGCTTCAGCGTAAGATTGCCATCGCCAACCACCTGCTCAGGTAACAGTACTGAAAGTCGCTGGCTATCGTTAAGATCTGGTAGCTGGGCAATCTCACTACCATTAACAAACACACGCGCATGTACAGGCGATTGATCAGGGTGAATAACAACAACCTGGAGTTCAATGCGCCACTGGCCACGGCCAAGCGCGGGCAAGGTTATTTCCCCATTGCCATCTGTCCAGCGGTATGTGCGTGCCGCCGAAAGCAGAACCTGCTGCGCTTGAACTGCAGGAGTAGCAAGAGTTGTATCGGCGAGTGGCTCCAATCGTAGTGTAAGGCCGCCGCTTGTGTCTAGATCTTTTGGCAGTAATACACGAAATTCGCGGTTACCACCGGCATCAGAAAACGTATCGAGTTGCTGTTCATTCGCATAGATCGCGATCAAACGACGCTTGAAGGTAGTATCTGGCTGGAATGGATCGAGCGTAATCGTGGCCATACCAATTTCGGAATTGGTAATATCTGGCAATGTGATTCGATCCGCACCAGTTGGCCACGCATAATGTTGGGCTGGCTCAGCCGCAACATATTCGCGCGCATGGAATCCCACGACATAGATATAATCACTGCGCCCGCCAATATCGATACTAACCACCGGGCGAGCACTGTAGGCAGCAAAAAGTGCCACAATCACAAACAATAATAAGAGGAAAAACGGCAATCCTGGCCGCCCTAATCGAACAGCTAGCCGAGCAGAGGCGGTTGGATGAGATTGTGGGAAATCACGAGTTGCCACGAAATACGACCTCACGGTTTGGGGAATCACAAACGCCCCGGAGTAAACCGGTTACATTCGCGGGCATTATACCCGAAAGCAGCGTACTTGAATGTGATGGTACAATGATAGCCCGATACTTAGCTCTATTCAGTATGCTAAAATAGATGACAATGCTTGCCAACCCCAGCCTCAAGGAGCTAGATTTGTATGTCGCTGTTGCCTGATTCGGTGATTACGCTCGTACGCCAAGCCCACCAGATCGTGGCGCTGACTGGTGGTGGGGTTGCGAGTGAGGCTAAGTTCCCCTCGTTTCGTGAATCACACACGGGCGAATGGGCGCGTTATGATGTGAGTGAATTGGCAACACCACAGGCATTCCAACGTAATCCACGCTTAGTTTGGGAATGGTATGCACACCGGCGACGGGTGGCAGAACAGATTCATCCTGGCCCGACACACCAAGCACTAGCGGCGCTGGAACGCTTCAACCCCAATATAACGATTGTCACCCAGGCAATTGATGGCCTGCATACGCGCGCTGGTTCAACACAAGTGATCGAGCTTAATGGCAGCCTTCTACAAACACGCTGCTTCGAGGCTGGCCATATTGTCAATACCTGGGAACACGACGATATTCCGCCACGCTGCCCACATTGTGGAAGCTTTCTCCGGCCAGATGTTGTGATGTTTGGCGAGGGACTCGCACAAACCGATTTACGCCGTGCGCGTGCTGCCGTTGATGCCTGCGATCTTTTTCTTGCGCTTGGCACCATTGCTACAATCGAACCTGTCTCCTCATTTCCAATTGCGGCACGCAAGGCCCGTGCGCATGTTGTTGCCATCACCCATGAAGAGGATTCGATTTACACGGTGCTGGCTGATGAAATCATTAGTGCCGCTCCTGGCGAAGTGCTCCCGATCCTAGCGCTGGCCCTGCTTAACCAATCGAGGTAGCACATGCAACCGATTGAGGTACATTCGACGAAATATGATCAAAGCCTGCACTACCGCTACCCAATGCGGGTTGTTCGCGCCGACTCAAACCAGATTATGACATACGTTCCGCCAGGTGTCGCAGTTATCAGCTATCGTGGCGAGATGCGCACCACACGCCATACGCTCGCACTCTTTTGGGCCGATCGACCCTATAATTTGCATGTCAACTGGCGCGCAGATTGGACTCCTCAATCTCATTATGTCAATGTTGCCACTCCCGCAACCTGGGATGATGGCATTGTGCGCTTTGTCGATCTTGATTTGGATGTGATTTGGCGCCAGGATGGCACACTGATCTTAGATGACGAAGATGAGTTTGAGCTTCACCGCGAGCGTTTTGGCTATACGCCCGAGCTTATTGCCGAGGCATGGCGCAGCCGTGATGAGGTGTGTATGCTGATCGATCAACGGATTTACCCGTTCGATGGCAGCTTGTATACCTGGAGACCAAATGGAGTTGTATAGCGCGCGAGCAATCATCCGGCCTTGGCGGCGCGGGGATGACCAACGCGCGGATCGTTGGCCACCCTATAATGATCCATTTGAGCCGATCTGGAATTTGCCACGACCACTCTCGGGAAGCGATCTCTGGTTGGGCGGGTTTCATGAGCGCGAAACATGGGCTGTTGAGAGCCATGACGCGCAATTGATGGGACGTATCTCATTACGTGAAATCGATCATCAAACAGCACGAGCACGATTAGGTGTCACATTCGGCGCAGCCTATATTGGCCGTGGCCTTGGTACAGAAACGCTCACTCGTTTTCTAGAGCACTATTTTAATCAGATGCAGTTTACGACAATGTTGTTGGATGTTGCCGCACCAAATGTTCGCGCAGTTCACTGTTATGAGCGGCTTGGATTCTATTATGTATCCAGTGATTGGCGTCAAGCTAGTTCCAACTTCGATCGCTATATCTTGGAGCGGCCACAATACCGTAATTTGGCCCGCTTCTTCCGCTCCGAACGACGCGGGCTGTTTGTTGAGTTTTTTGAGATGCGCCTCGATGAAGAACGCTGGCTCCTACATCAACATCTCCAGCGCGCAGTGTCGTAGTTAATCTATGGTACCGCCCTAGGGAGGACCATAGGGTGATTCGAACACGCCCCGCAAAGTGATATGATCAAGCTGTCATCGTGGCGTATTCTCGTCATATTGAATAAAGATTCGAGAAATCAATGTCGCTGATCGCTGGAAACCTGGGCGTCGTACAGCGTCTGTTGGATGCAAGTGCAATCACATGGGCCGTTTGTGCTGGTGCTGCTGCGCATGTTTATGGGAATCGCCGGCCGATCCAGGATGTTGATATTTTGGTTGGTCAGGGCAGCCTTCCAGATGTTGTCAAGTTGCTTCAAAGCCAGAACCGTGTTGTCCAATTCGATGGCCAGCGAATTCTCTGGCGCGGGATCAAGTTCTTTGACGATCTTACTATCCGCCGCCAAGGAATTGTGCACCCGTTCATTTTTGATTCTATAATGCAAACGCACTTGCGCCGCATTGCACTACTTGGTTCTGTCGTACCTGTATTACCCCCCGAAGATGTTGTGCTCCATAAGTTGGCCCATGATCGCGGTACAGAACAGGGCAAGCATGATCGGATCGACGCACAAGGTATTGTACGGCGGCAACAAATTGATCTAGAGTATATGCGGCAACGTGAGCAAACGATGCGTTTGAATGGCAGTGTCACAGCACTACTCGCAGAAATGGGGATTGTGCTCTAGTGAAACAGAAAATGTGTTCGTGTGGATGATTGACAGGCATTCGTGCTTGCGGTAACATACATTATTATGGTTTGCGCGTGGGAGTCATCATGGACGAGCAGGTTGAACTATTTCTAGCCCACCTTACCGATCAGCGTGGCGTATCGAAGAATACAACTTCAGCATATCGCACCGATCTGTATCAGTTCCGCACCTTTTTGAGCGAGCGAAACATCGAGAGTTGTCTTCATGTCAGCCACGAAGACATGCTCGCATTCATGTTGTTTCTGCGTGAACGCCAATACTCCAATTCAACAGTTGCACGGCGTACAGCCGCTGTAAAATCGTTCTACGCATACCTCACCGCAGAACATCGTATTCCTCACGACCCAACCAGTGCAATCGATTCACCCAAGGTTGATCGGTATCTCCCTAAATCGCTTTCACCAGCCCAGGTTGACGATCTCCTTGAGTTGCCGTTGCGATCGCCAACACCCGAACGGTTGCGCAATAAAGCGATGCTGGAATTGCTGTATGCCACCGGGTTACGCGTCAGCGAGTTAACCGCTCTCAATCTACGCGATTCGTCCGAATCACAGATTCGCTGTATCGGAAAAGCTGGCCGCGAACGAACACTCCCGATCGGCGGCTCTGCACTAACAGCGCTTGAGGAATACCTGGATATCGCACGTGGTCAACTCGCCCGTAATAGCGATCAGCGCACCGATGCGTTGTTCCTTAATCACCGTGGCAAGCGCTTAACGCGCCAGGGATTCTGGCTGATTCTCAAAAATTATGCCGAAGAGCTGGGGCTGAACGACCTGACACCACATACCCTACGCCATTCATTTGCTTCCCATATGATTGCAAACGGCGCCGATTTACGCGCTGTCCAAACCTTACTTGGCCATGCGTCGCTCTCAACCACCCAGATCTATACCCAGGTTGGCAATACCAGCGGCCTCAGTGAAACAAATGGTGCCGCGCATGCGGTTGGGGCAGAACTGGTGGAAATCGATGAGGATTGAGAACTATTGAGGCCAGATACCCCTTAAGGCTGGTTCTCAACTTGGTTGCGTATGCTATAATGCCATGAGCGTTGATGCAGAGGAGTACCTGTAATGTGAGCCACAGCGAGCCAGGGAGCGTGTGAGCCTGGTGGCAAAGCAGCAGGGAAGGGCACTGCGGAGCTACATTAAATTGCGAGCGACTGAGATGTGAGCGATTTGTCGCAACATCCGGTAACTGGGGTGGAACCGCGTACTCCCAAGTGCGTCCCCAGGCGAAGAATGTCGCCTGGGGTTTTTGTTGCCCTAGGCTCGTATCGCAAAGGAGGAACCCATGCCAGCAACCTCACTCGAACAGCTTGTGTCGCTTTGTAAGCGACGCGGGTTTATTTTCCAGAGCAGCGAAATCTATGGCGGCATCCAAGGTGTCTTCGATTTCGGCCCGCTCGGTGTTGAGCTTAAAAACAACATTATCAGCTCGTGGTGGCGCACAAATGTGTATGAGCGCGACGATATGGAAGGGTTGGATTCATCGATCCTTATGAATCGGCTGGTCTGGAAATATTCTGGCCACGAAGAGACGTTTAACGACCCGCTTGTGGATTGCCGGAATTGTCACAGCCGTTGGCGTGCGGACCATATCAAGGGGAAGTGCCCGAACTGTGGATCGAGCGATCTCACCGAGCCGCGGCCATTCAATATGATGTTCAAGACCGCTGTTGGGCCAGTTGCCGATAGTGATTCGTATGCCTATCTGCGGCCAGAAACTGCCCAGGGTATCTTTGCCAACTACGCAAATGTGCAAAGCACCACCAGCCGTAAACTGCCATTCGGAATCGCACAAGTTGGTAAGGCCTTTCGTAATGAGATCAACCCGCGTAATTTCTTATTCCGTGTGCGTGAATTCGATCAGATGGAGATTGAGTTCTTTGTTATGCCAGGAACCGAAGACGAATGGCATGCGTGCTGGCTTGAGAATCGCTTGCGCTGGTGGGAAAGCATTGGTGTGCCGCGTAGCCGCATACAGATCTATGATGTACCCAAGGCTGATCTCGCCCATTATTCGAAGCGCACATATGATTTGATGTACGATTACCCAACGCTGGGCTATGAGGAGATTGAAGGTATTGCTAGCCGTAGTGATTTCGATCTCGGCTCACACTCCCGCGATCAGGAAAGCCTCGGCCTCAGTGCACGCGTCAGCCCAAATAGCGATAGTATTGCCAAACTGACCTATTTTGATCAAGAGAATAAGCGCCACCTTGTGCCATTTGTTGTCGAGCCATCGGCTGGAGTTGGCCGCTGCTTCCTGGCGATTATATCCGAGGCATATACTGAGGAGATGACAAAAGCACCCGATGGCGAGAAGGTACTGGCAATTGGCGATGCGCTACAGGCATTCCTCAAATCGGTCGGGCGCAACGAGAAGATCAGCGCCACATCGCGCGATGCTATTCTCGAACGCGGCCAAGCTCTTGCACAGAGCCTCCCTGAGGTGTTGCCACAAATTGAGGGATTACTTGCAATGCCCGGCGCGGATCAGATCGAGGTTGGCAAGAAATTGCGCGGCCAGGCCCAACCACTGATTGATGAGCATTTCCGTACCGTATTGCGCCTCAAGCCGCACCTTGCGCCAATCAAGGCGGCTGTCTTCCCGCTGAAGCGTAACCATGAAGGGCTAGTAGCACTCGCAAAGGGCATTCGCAAAGATCTGCAAATCGGCGCACATATGCGGACGGTGTATGACGACACGGGTGCGATTGGCCGACTCTATCGCCGCCAGGACGAGATTGGTACACCCTACTGTATTACTGTCGATTTCGAATCGCTTGAGCAGCAAACAGTGACAGTGCGTGACCGTGATAGCATGCAGCAGGAGCGTGTGGCGGTGAGCGAATTGCGTAGTTACCTCGAAGAGCGCGTTCGCGGGTAGCAAACCAGGGGTTAGGGCGAGGATTTAAACGCAAGGGCGCAAAGACGCAACGAGAATAAGCGTTTAGTGTTGGCAAGCGTAGCTCCTAACCCCTGTCATTCTGTTACCTTATCGTCTCCAACCTAGCTCAGGAGTCTCACCATAATGAGTACCCATTATACGAACTGCCCAATACATGCATTTAATCCATTCGCGGAGCCCTATTTATCCGACCCATATGCGATATACGCATGGGCACGAGCGCAACAGCCGGTGTTCTATAGCGCCGAGCTTGGCTATTGGGTACTCAGCCGCAACGCAGATGTGCGTGCTGCACTTAAAGATGCGGAGACATTTTCCTCACGTAATTCCACCGACCCATTTACGCCAATAACGCCAGAAACCGCAAGGATCTTCCGCGAGGGTGGTTATGCCATGCAGCGGGTACTTCTGAATGCAGTACCGCCAGATCATACACGGATTCGCAGGCATGTGTATGCCGCATTCACACCGCAGCGCGTAGCTGGGATGGAAGCCCACATTCGAGCATTGGCTGCAAAACCTGAACGGCATGCTGATATCGTTGGTACACTCACATACGAACTACCTGCACAAATTATTTTCGCCCTGCTTGGTCTCTCAGAATCCGAAGTCCTTGCAGTCAAGGCTGGCTCCGAGAGTCGGGTACTCTTCACCTGGGGCCAACCAACGCCAGAACAACAGGCTGAATTAGCACACAATATGGTTGCATTCTGGCAGCTTTCGGCAGATTTTGTGCAGCGCCGCGCGGCTGAACCACACGACGATTTCACTAGCGCACTGTTGCGGATTCATGCCAACGATCAGAGTTCACTAAGTATGCCTGAGATTGTTAGTATTGTCTTCGGGCTTTTGTTAGCTGGCCATGAAACCACAACTGGCTTATTGACCAATGCTATACGGCAGTTCTTAGCACGGCCAGAAGTGTGGGCACAACTGGTAGTTAACCCTGCCATGATCCCAACGGCAATTGAGGAAGTGTTACGCATGGATACTTCGGTGATTGCGATGCGTCGCCTAACGACTCGCCCAGTTCAGATCGCAAATACTGAAATCCCTGCGGATGCGAATGTGCTGCTGTTGATCGGTTCTGCCAACCACGATGAGGCTTTGTTTGAACGACCACACGAGCTCGACTTAGAGCGTACAAATACGCGTGATCATCTTGCGTTTGGCTTTGGTAGCCACTACTGTATCGGTGCGCCGCTTGCACGCTTGGAAGCACGTATTGTAATTGAAGAGCTTGCTCATGCGTTGCCCACACTCCGTTTGTGCAACCACCAACAGTATGATTACCTGCCAAATACCTCATTCCGCAGCCCGCGCCAGCTGCTTATCGAGTGGTGAGTATTGCCATAGCGCCGCAGTTCTTGAGGAGGAACCATGTCTGAATCGCTACTGCTAACGAATATCCGTCGTCTCATATAACCTCCGCTCATGAGCAAACAGGCATTTAATGCAAAGACGCAAAGATGCAAGATAGATACCTGCTCTTATGGCGCTGGATTTCGTTTAGCGTAATACCCGGAGTATGTATTCTAGATCGCTTGCCAGCGGTAGCGCCATGAGAGCATCAGCCATATATCACCACAGCTCATAGTGAATAGTGTTACACTAGGCAACCGCTACTGCGGCTCCGTATGGGTATAGTGAATGGTAGAGCATGTCGTCTGAGCCTACTACAAAAACACCCACCCTCGCCAGCCAGGTTTCTAGCGCGGTTATCTGGAATACCCTGTTTGTACCACTACGTGTCATCGCCGAAGTGGTTGCAACCTTACTGAAGCTAACGGTTCTGGCACCCGCGAGTTATGGTCTACTAGCGTTGATTAATGCTACGAACAATGCGCTCGGCACAGGCATTGATCTTGGTACAGGGCGGGCACTGCCAAAGTATATTCCCGAGACACTCCAGATTGGCGGGCCACGCGCGATGCGCCGGCTTGTGCTTGCCGTAGTTGGAGCGCAGGCCACACTATTGGCACTGGTTGCACTGGGGTTCTTCCTGCTGCGCGATCTGTATCTTGGCGATCTGCGCTCCAAGATCGAATTGGTGAAAGATGTTCGTGTTCAGGCCCAATTGCTCACATTTGTCAATGAACGCGGGCTACTGATTATTACTGCGGTCGTAGCGCTTCTATTGTTGGGGATTGGCTATGATGTGCTGATGGCCTACCTTAGCAGCTTCTTTAAGCAACGCGCATGGAATATTGTCGCACTGGCAGCTGGCCTGCTCCCGCCACTTCTGACATCATTGGCCATTCTGCTAGGCTGGGATATTGGCGGTGTGCTAGCGGCGAGTGTGGTTGCCCCTGCAATCGCAGTTGGCCTGGTGATCTGGCAGGTAATGCGCCACCAACCCGAACTGGATGTGTATGCGCAACCAGAGCAGGATACACCCTGGTTACCAGCGGGATTTGTGCGCTATTGTGGGGTTTCGTTCCTGATGACAGCGACTGATTTCCTGGCGAGTGCTGAATTCGTAATCTTCTTTGTTGAGACACTTATTGCAGCGGCGCTGATCAAAGCTGGTATTTCGATCGTCAAAATGATGTTAGGCTACCTCTACACACCGATGGTTGGAGTCCAGGTGCCATTGTTCACGCGGGTTCGTGCTGGGCAAGGTGGCACAATCAATGGTGCATACCAGTCGATTGTGCGACTCCAAGTGCTGCTGCTGATCCCTGGTGGTGTTGGGCTAATGCTGCTCGCCAAACCAGTCTTTGCAGCCATGTTCCCACAGTATATCGAATCCGCCTATCTGGTATGGGTATTGGTGCCATGCTTGTTCCTAGAATGTTTGTTAACTACGGCACATAATGTATTGATTGTCTATGAAGAACTGCGGATCATTGTGATCTCGCGGCTGCTGACGCTCGTTAGTGTACCGCTGGTATTAGTATTAACCCCCTGGTTAGGCCCAGTCGGTGCGGCATTGGCCTTTGGTTTAGCACGTGTTCTGGCTGGCTTATGGGTCACACTCAGTGGTGTGCGCTTGCTCAGCCTGCGTTGGCCATGGCGCTTTACGCTACGGGTACTATTGGCAAGCGGTGTCATGGCCTTACCTGTGATTGGGCTTGCCTTACTTCTGCCAGAATTGACGTTTGGTGCGACTCTGATCGAGCGTCTCGGTGGATTAGGGCTGCTAGGCGGCATTACACTCGTTGGGCTAGCGGCGTTTCTGTTAGTTTTGCGGGTCAGCGGCGGGCTAGATATACAGGATCGTGAGCAACTCATGAAAGCGCGAATTCCATTGAAACAATGGGTCATGCGGGTGTTGTAAACGCAGGAGCGCAGGAGCGCAAAAACGCAAGAACGCAAAAACGCAAAAACGCAAGAACCAAGAACCAAGAACCAAGAACCAAGAGCATCACCTTGTCACCTTGTCACCTTGTCTCCTTGCTCTGAATAATTACTGTTGTGGTTCTTTCCCATCGCCATTGCGCGTATCGATCATACGCAAGAGTGCCACATGTTCACGATGCTGGTGGTGTAGGCTCTGCTGTAAATCATCCAGGCGCTGCATCACTAGGCCAATCTCTAACTCGGCTTTCGCATTCACCTTATGGTCAATATCGGCAGCGATACGATCGATTGCAGATTGGCGATTCTGGCTGATGAGCACAAAGATCGATAGGAAGATCGCCTCAAGCGAGACAATCATGGTCAGTAGGCCATATGGAGCTGGATCGAAACTTGGCAGTGGCGACCAGGGCTGATTCCAGAGTAGCCAGACAATGAATATTGTGGCATTGCCAAAAAGAAATGGCATGCTGCCACTAAAATCGGCAATCGCATCTGCAATCCGCTGGCCAACCGTGAGCTGTTGATCAACAATTTCATTAACGTTCTTACTCACACTCAGCGTCAATAATTTATCGGTTCGATGTAAGCGCTGGCCGATAACCGTCAATACATCAATTGCCGCATGGGGGTGCTTTTGGAGAAATTCAAAGAACTCGGCACGCTCTAATGCCAGTGTGGTAACTTGATTGATCGCTTTGACGCGTGCAGATCGCGGCTCGCCAGTGAGCATCGATAGTTCACCAAAAAACCCACCTGGCCCAACCTCGTCGACCACAATTTCTTTACCACTCGCATCTTGCACGGAGAATTGGACCTTGCCCCCAATAACGACATAGAACAGATCGCCCTGTTCGCCAGCCTGGATGATGACCTGCCCTGGCGCAAATGTGTCAACCTCCATAATCTCACGGATACCAACAACTTCCTCATCGTCCATGCGACTAAACAATGGAACTTGGTGCAGTGTGGTAATCTCATCCATGCGCTTCTTCCATCTCTGTTTATCAGAATTCTGTAGTACACGTGTTGCTCAACGAGCTAGGTGCGTAACTCACGTAATTTTTCGCCTGAATGCTGCTGATATAGTAACGACCCTCCAACACCTAGAAGGCACAACCCTGCACAGAGCAATAGCGCAACCGGCACGCCCCATGCGTGCGCAGAAGCCCCAACTAGTAGGCCACCAATTGGTGTACTGCCCATAAACAGCAGCAAATACAGGCTGGTAACTCTGCCACGCAACTCGTCTGGCACATGCAATTGGAGCAGAGTGCTTGCACTGGTTGTAAACAGAATACCAGCATAACCTAGTGTAAACAAGAGTCCTGCTGCAAGCAAGTAGTTAGTCGTTAATGCGACTGTGCCTAGTAACAAGCTGAATACCCCGGCTGCCAGCAGCAGACGCCGCGTAGTAACACTCCTGAAGTAAGCGGTTGTGCGGGCGGCAGCCAATGAGCCTGCCCCTAACGCTGCACCCAAACCACCATAACTGGCAGCATCAGTCTTCAGCACAAAACCCCCAATCAATGATAAAATGACACTGAAATTATAGCCGAATGTGCCAATTGCCCCAACAAGCAGTAACACTAATAGAACCTCTGGTGTTCGCACTGCATATGTCAACCCCTCACGAAGTTCTGCGAGTGCAGTGCCATGCTGCTTGGTGGGAATGGGAAAGCGCGCGGAATCCATGCGAAACAGCCCGATAATCACTGCCAGAAAACTACCTGCATTGATCCAGAGCACCGTTGCGATCCCAAACGGGCCAATCAGGATCCCTGCTAATGCGGGGCCGATGATTCGCGAAAGATTAAACATGATCGAATTCAGGGCAATCGCATTACCCCGATCTGCTTTGGTCACCAATTCAACAGCAAACGCTTGTCGTACTAGCTGATCGATCGCATTAACCACACCTTGAAAGAATGCTAGCAGATAGACATGCCACAACTGAATCTGCCCACTACTTACCAATAATCCAAAAATACCCGCCAATACTCTGCTATGTGCGCTCTTCCTGCTTTCGTGAGATCGGCACTACACAGGTGCGCAATACAGTGAGCGCCTGTATACACTCATCTAGTGCCTGTTCAGGCAAATCCGCCAATTGTTCAGCTAATCGCGCCTGTGCAGTAATAACTGCCAGATCCAACGCGAACTTTCCACGCACTGTAAGTGTCAGTTCAACGCGCCTTCGATCAGTGGTTGCGGTTGTTCGTGTGACCAATTCCTGCTCAAATAATCGATCGACCAGTTTTGAGGCTGCCGGTAATGTCATACCAAGATGTGCTGCAAGATTTGAGAGCGAGGCAGCTGGCTGGCGTGCCACAAAACGCAGTGTACGAAATTGTGGCACACTTAAATCAAGAGTCTGATGCGCATTCAACTCCTGGCGCATCAGACTCATAAGCATTGGTGCAAGATCGAGCGCAAGTGCCGCACATTGTTCAGCAGATCTGGTTACGTTCGTCATGGCTGTGCTGGTGCTGCGCCGCCTTGACCACCAGGGCCGCCGCCCCGATTGGCAAAAAACTGTGCTGCTGCCTGCGAACGTTCCTGTTGGCCAAGATTCACTCCAACCCGCTCGCCACCAAAAAACCCAATCCCTGCGACAACAACAAGTGCTACAGCCCATATTATTCGTTCACGCATCATGAGTGTATGTCCTTTCAAAGAGAACCAAGAACAAGATATGTTTGCGCCTTTGCGTTCTGCGCTTTGCGCTTAATCGTAACGTAGTGCTTCGATTGGATCGAGGCGTGCGGCGCGGCGCGCGGGTTCGATACCAAAAAAGAGACCAATCAGCATGGCGAACCCAACCGCCAGGGTTTGGCCATCACCGACCTGACCGCGAACTCCTCCTTGGGTAGCTGCGCCACTCCGCACCGTCAGTAGGTTCGCACCATTGGCCGTAATTGAGGCCGTAATCGCATCCTGTGAGCCACGCCCGATCGCCAAGAGCGCTACAACGGCAGCAACGCCAATAATGACACCGAGGGCCGTGAGCAAGGTACGGAGTTTATTGGCCGTAAGGCTTCCAAAGGCGATTTGTGCGCTTTCACGCAAACTAATGCCACCATTGCGCAATTCCTCAAGCGCAGCCTCTTCTGCCTCCGAGAGCGGAACCACCTCAGCGGTTGGCTCGCTGCTATGCGGAAGATCTGGTGCCAGCGGTGGTGTATCGGCAGTTGAAAAACTGGGTTTTGCGGTTGTCATAGTGTCCTTTCCCCGGATGGTGTGGGATGCTCAGGGCGGCGTACAATTGAAGGACGCCTTCGGCGCGCTGGCGCTAACTGGCTGCTAAGCGCTGATTCGTTACCCTTTGTGCGCACATCACGTGCCAATAATCCATCCCGAATCATGAGGAGGCGCCCGGCGTGTGCTGCAACTTCCGCTTCGTGGGTGACCAACACGATTGTAATTCCCTGTTGGTTGAGCTCCTCGAATAATGCAAGAATCTCCTGTGTGGCGTGTGAATCCAGATTACCGGTTGGTTCATCCGCCAATAGCAGTGCTGGCCGAGAGATGAGTGCCCGCGCAATCGCCACACGTTGCTGCTGGCCACCAGATAGCTCGCGTGGATGGTGATGCAAGCGATCGCCAAGCCCAACAAGCTCAAGCATCTGTTTGGCGCGATCCAGGCGTTCCTCCTGGGGTATGCCACCAAGATACACGAGTGGCAAAGCAACATTTTCGAGTGCTGTCTGGCGCGCCAACAGATTGTACTGTTGGAAGACAAAGCCAATCTTGCGATTACGAACAGCCGCAAGCTGATCTTTATCAAGCCGCTCAACCGGTAACCCATCGATCACATAGCTACCAAGGGTAGGGGTGTCAAGACAACCGATCAAATTCATCAACGTTGATTTGCCTGAGCCCGAAGGCCCCATAATCGCAACAAACTCACCACGCTCGATATCGAAGTTGACGCCACGTAGGGCTGGAACTTCAATTTCACCCATGACATATGTTTTGCGTAAATCACGTACCTTGTGCTTGGGCAAGTTTGGCATTGGCCGCATCTAAATTCGCTTGGGCTTGTTGAAGCTGGAGCTGTAGGTCGCTTGGGTCGAGCTGAGCGAGCGCTTGGCCGGCCTGCACATGCGCACCTACTTTGACAGCGACAGATTGTACCTGGCCAGCCTGCTGGAATGGAACATCGAGCGCTCGTACGGCCTGTACTGCACCACTGCCACTAATTGTGATCGTGAGATCGCCCTGGGTAACACGCCCAGTCGTTGGTGCAACTGGCACCGAACGAAGCTGCCACTGCCAGATCCCAATTCCAATCAACGCAACCAAAACAATTGGCAATACAAGCCATGGCCGAGGCAATCGGAAGCGCGTGGAACGTTGCCGTACCGAAGCGCTTGTAAGTGGAGGATTACTCTGCATATTGCGACTCCTTAGCAAATTACTAAGTTTGGTTAACTATTACACAAGTTTAGCATTACATGATGAAGTAATTTTGAGCTTTCGATGAGAGCAAGATGAGTGCGTGAGGCAACTGTGCTCAGCGTAGCAATAGTTCGCCAACCACAACGGCCTGTTGGCCAGCGATTGGTTGTGCTACACCTGTGGTGGGGTCGTATGCGGCCAACAACAGCCGATAGGTTCCAGGGAGCGCATCTGCACGAAGAGTCAGCGGTACATCCTGACGGATAGCATCGCCAGCTGCCCATGCTGATGCGGGATACCAATCTCCACCAGCAGTACCATCCCATTGGGCAATTTTTGTGTCATTTGGCCCAATGATCTGAACCGAGATTGCCAGTGGACGTGGATCGGCAGCATTGGCTTGCCAGTAGATTTGCGCAGTGAGCGGATCACCAGGAGCAAATAGCGCAGCGGCTCCTGCACCTGGGGCAACTGATTGCCGCTTAAGAATGATCTGGGCAATCTGTGCGGGGCGCGCATCCAGAGCCAGCGCTGCATTGAGTAAGCTACGTTGGTTTGCCGGAAGTGGCGCTGAAGGATCCGCGACACTCCGCCCAAGGATGCCAGGTATTGCAATTTCGACCGAATATGGAATGGCCTCAAATGCCGCTATCTGGCCAGCAAGAATCTGCACACGATACAGTGGCATGTTGGAAATAGGCTCCTCACCACTATACAATGTAAGTACCGCAAAATAGTTACCATCTGGCGCACGCGGTTGGACATCCACCGCTAGTAGCGCTGTTGGCTGGCCATTATTCAGCGCCTCAATTGCACCACGACCGGGCACATAGTTTAATTGCCACTCACCATCGGTTGGCAGAGCAGCAAGCGTATGCAGCAGGCGGCGTGAGTTATCGAAGGTATCCTCGATCAGTGTTAATTCTGCGCGCACCGCATGCCGTGGCCCATGTTGACGCACCACAACCGAGATCAGTTCATTCTTCTGTGTAGCTACTGCGCTCCAGGCTATCCGATTGGTGAGTAGAGTTACATGGGCCGCTTGCACACCACGATGAATAGAAGACCCAACTACAGCACTAGAAACAAGACGTAAAGATGCATCAGCGAGAGCCAGCGCCGAAGTGGATTCAAACCCAGCCGAGTGATCGCTTGTACACTTCGATTGCAATTCCAATAGCGCGGGCGCCTCTATCTGAAAATCTACCTGACTGGCGCCACTTGGGATCGCAAGCTCTGCGGTATCGCCAGCGATGTGTAGTGTTAAGATACACGGCTCCGTCGCCGCTAATGTGAGCCGAAGAGCACGTAATCCAGGTTGGCCTTGTATGGATGCTATGGGAGTACCTACTGGTTGCGGCACAGCAAATTCAGAGGAACACGGCTGCCCGGCGCGACTACATGCGAGCAGTAATGTATCGCCAATAGTCAGCTGTAGGCTGCTATCGGACTCAATTGCCACAAGCGGCCCAGCGCGGCGCCAGATCGCCATGGCTGCTGGCGAGAATGGATCGCTGGGTGGTTCATGAGTGTACAGGCGGGTACGCCCGAGTAGCCAGCGTGAATCGGGATCGAAACGATAGAGTGCTACGGCTTGGCTACGCCAGATTTCACTTGCGCCTAGCTCAAGCGGCCAGGGCGCTTCGGTCGCGGCCAATAGCGCATATGCAGGCGTTACACCAACTGGCCAGACGCTCTGGCTGTAGTAGGCGGTCGCGATACGCCCCAAGAGTGTGTGACCATAGAGAATCGACGCAAACAAACCATTATTTGGCCCTACAAAGCGCTCATCAGAACTCACAAGCACGGAAGCATCTGCTGGTATGCTACGTGCCGGGTTCTCCAATGTAACCAAATCACGGCCAAAAAGCGCCGGGGCCTGGCTGTGTTCTGCCACAATCAAATACTGCGACCAGCCACAGGCTAGGCCGATCAACAGACAAGCTGATACAGAGATGAAGCGTTGGAGCCTTGGAGTGTCGAAGCGTTGGAACGCAGAGCGTAGAGCGCAGAGCGCAGAATGCTGTCTCCTTGTCTGCGTGTCTCCGTGTCCCGTTCGGCTGAGCTCACGGCGAAGCCTTGTCTGCGTGTCTCCGGACGTACGTTCGTACAGCCGCTGCCAACCCAGCATGAGCAGCCCCCAGAGCGGCGCGCCAAGGTAGGCGCTGGTCTTCATAAAGGCGTACTCATATGGGCGAATATACTGAAGCCATGCAAGGTAGCCAACGATTGGTAGCAGTGCTAGCAGCCAGCGGAGGCGATAGGAATGCGGCTGTTCCAATTTGGATGCAAATAGTAGTCCAAGGGCAAATGGCACTAACGCAAGTATCCCACCCCACACAAACACTTCGGGCGGTTGTTCGCCACCACGCTCCAGGCGAAACGGTGTAAGTCCAAGTGTGTCGTTCAGCGTAATAAAGCGATCTGGCCCGATCTTCTGGGCGACGAGCGAATAGCGGAACGCAAACCCGGCATAGTAATCACCAATCGTTGGAAAGGCTGCAATGAGTGTCGCAATGGCAAGCGCCAGAGAAGCGATCAGTAGTGGGATGAGCCGCTGAATGAGTGAAGCCCTGAAGAATATGCTCGTAGAGTTCCCATTGCTTGGATCTCTATCTCTGGAACGTTCTATGCCGCGTGCCAGCCACAGCCCGCCTGCCATTGGCACAAATATGGTGAGTGCAGGGTAATAGGTAACAGGCAGGGAAGCAAGCACGATCGCACCAATCACAAGGCTTGGCCACGCCTGCCATTTGCGTAGTGCAAGATCGTCAATCACCACCAGACTGAGTGTTAGCCCAAGGCCAATCAGTGGCCAAGAGGCAATCTGCATACCAAAATTGAAGAAGGCAACCCATAACATCAGTGAGCCTGCTGCCGCATAAGCAACTGCCAATGTTGCCGCAATCCGCCTGAGGCCCATACTACTGCGGAACCATACGTATGCAGCCAGGATCCCAAACGCACGCAGGAGTGCCAACAGCGGGGCAAATGTATCCAACGCGCTCTGCCCACTCAAGAGCATGGTAAAGCCTTGGAACACCGAGAAACCTAGGGTAAGGCCAATCCGTGGTGGATCGCTTACCAAGCCACGCAACGGGTTACTTGGCGCATATGGGATATCACTGAGGCGGTAATCGACCAAGTGTTGCGCCATCGGGAGATAACTCTCTGGATCCCAGCCGCGCCCGATTGTCGTCACATAGCCGTAGGCCAGGAGCGGCCATATTCCCGCGAGCAGTGCAAGGGCAACAACCAAAATCACGCCAAGCTCAGCACGAAACCACGCTATTTGTGGTGGGCCGGTACGTCGCCACGCCAGAACATTCAAGCCACTTGCCAATACAAACAACAGTAACAGGGCTATTCGCAGATTGAAGAAACTGTGTACTGCAAGGTAGCCGAACCAGACGGCCGTTGCATAGCCAACCAAGGGCACCAATAGAGCGCGATACTCAGCCAGGGTAGGCGGCAAAGCCAAGCGTGCCAAACCCCACCCAATATAGGTGCAGAACGTAAGCGCGGCACTCAGGAGGATAGTGAGCTGGAATACAACTGGCATCGCGCGATTATAGCATAGCCGGAAATGCGGTATGATAAGCGCAGAGCGCAAGAGCGCAAGAGCGCAAGAGCGCAGAACGCAGAACGCAGAACGCAGAACGCAAAGATGCAAAGGTGCAAAGACGCAAAGGGCGTGTGTATTCTTTGGACAAGGTTCGTAACCACCTTACCGTGTTTGTGCCTGCAATCTGCGAATGCCTTCAGAAAGCCCTAGAATGCGATCTTGGTAGCCAAGATAGTAATGTAACGCGACCATTTCTGAAACCTTGTCTTGGTTCTTAGCGGGCGAACACAAGGTTCGCCAGTACGATGATGATACGATGATGGAATGATGGGCATGGTTGAGCAAAGCTCGTGTTGGATATCTAGGTCTTGGTTTGGGTACGCTCCAGCTCATTCTTGGTTCTTTGGTTCTTTGGTTCTTTGGTTCTTGGTTCTCCTGTTCTCTTGTTCTCCTGTTCTCTTGTTCAAAGGATACTGCAATGCCTAAACTTGGACGCAATGATCCATGCCATTGTGGGAGTGGAAGGAAATATAAACAATGCCATCTCCCAATCGAGGAAGCGCAGCGTGCAGAGCATCTGAAGCTGCGGCGTGCGATTGATACACTGATGCCAAAGCTGGTGGATCATGCACGCACAATGCCTGATGCGGTTGCGCTTGGATTTACGCGCTACTGGGATGGGAAATATCCGCCTGAGCAATTGGCCGAGATTGATGAGGTTGAGGATCGCGGAGCAGATCGCTTTCTCACCTGGTTTGCGTTCGACTATCGCCATGACGATGGGCTTACACTCGTTGAACGCCTAGCCGCAGACTCAAGTGAACTAGAGCTTACCGAAGAAGAAGCGGCTCTCCTGCCAGAATGGAAAAGCGCACGGCTACGGCCATACGCGATTGAGTCGATCGCAAAGGGGCAAAGCTTTATATTACGCGATATGCTTGAAGGCCAGGAATATACCGTCGAGGATCATGCCGCATCACGGCGGGTACTGGTTGGTGAGGTGATCGTTGGGCATCTGATTCCAGCAGCTGGGCAATACTATATCAGTGGTGCAGTTGCGCACCTGACTGAGGACACACGTGAGAAGCTTGCCGCGTTTGCAGCACTACACCTCGAAGCCTACACTCGCGACAACCCTGGCACAACTTATGCTGACTTGATCGCCAATCGATCCGAGGTGCTTAACCACTTTGTGATGCAGCTACCGGTCGAGAAGCCCGACCCAACACTCCTTGATAAGATTCTGCTGCAAACCAAAGTTGCGCTTCAGCTCACTGGCGAATCATTGGGGATCGTGGAGAAAAAGGAATAAAGGTGGCGCATCTTATTCGAGCGATGTTAGTGGCAATGGCGAGGTAGAGAGTACGGAAACGCAAAGACGCAAAGGCGCAAAGATGCAAAGAACGAGATTATGCGCCGTAACCGAACAATGTTGGTGGCAGGGCGAGATAACATAGAGAGCACGAAAATGCGAAAACGCAAAGGCACAAGGGCACAAAGGCGCAAAAATTGCTTCTCCTACTTATCTTGGGTCTTTGCGCCTTTGCGTCTTTGCGTTAAATTTCGTAACCCCTAGCTCTTCACACGCAGTTCTTCGGGAAGATCGAGATCACTGAGCTTGACCGTCTTGCGCGTGCCGAATTTAATCGTCTTCTGGCCTTCACTCGACATCTGGCCGCCCTGTTGAAGATTGGTGATTTCCTGCTGCATGGTCTGCGCAAGCTCAACCTCACCTTGACTGAGCAGGCGCGTAACGGCGCTCTGGAGCTTTTGGGTAGCCCCAGCGACATTGCCAGCCTGAAGATCCTGGAGCGCACGGGTTTGCAGCTTAAAGGCACTAACCTTCTCGACCGTGTTCATAATCGGTGCATCGACTTGCGCTGCCTGTGCAGGATCGCTTGTGAACTGCATCATGACATCGGCACGGCTCTTCTCGCCAGTGATGCCCATGAACGGGATATCATAGCTCACTTCGATCTGCCCAAGCCGGTACTGCCCAACTGGGCGCGGGTCGACAAGTAATTCGATTAAGAGCGAACGCCCGCCGCCGCTCTCGATCTCGCCGAGTGGTACACTCACATCACGATCAGAGACTGGTTGATAACCAAGATTATTGATCAGTGGAATCACCTGCCAGACAGCACGCGGTATGACACCTTGTACCAGCCGTAGGGTCATGGTTGCATTCTGAATAGCGGTAGCCTGGGCGCGCTGTACGGTGCTCTGGAAATACTCGATAATCTCATCTGGGCGGCTAATATAATCGGCCTGACCATTTGAGCGCTGGCCAATTTCGATCATTAGATCCTCGTTCCAATCCTTACCTACGCCAAGCGCAGTAATTGGAATGCCCAGCTTACCAGCGTCCGAAGCTTGAATCAGACACTCATTCTCATTCTCGGTTTGCCCATCGGTGAGCAACACCAAGCGACGCACGGCACCTTGCGGCCCACGCTCAATCTCACGCCGCCCACGCTCAAGAGCTGGGGCAATCTTGGTGCCACCACTATCGCGAATGCGGCTTATTTTCTCCAGAAGCGCACGCTTATCTGTCACTGGTGCAGCTGGAATCAGAACTTCGCAGCGATGATCAAAAATGACGAGTGACACAATATCTTCGGTGCCAAGTAGTTCTACCGCTTGCGCCACAGCCTTACGCACTCGGTCGATCTTCTCACCCTTCATTGAGCCACTACGATCCAGCACAAAACAGACATTGACCGGCATGCGCACATTGGCGACAACCTGGCCTGGATTGGCTTCGATCATCAAATACGCGACCTGCGGTGTGGTAGCGGTTGCCATATACGGTCGCGCCATGCGGGCGCGCAGATTCACTTCACCGGCCATCGAAGGACTCCTTCACTCTGTGAGCATCTGCTCTTGGAATTGTACGTTCCCGAAGCTATCTGAGTTGCGCTGCATTGATACCAGTATAGCACGGCGGAATAGCCTGTGGTACAATGCGCACAGGAGAGCCATAGTTTAGGATTTGCCCGTGGCGATTGGTGCAACCGAACTGCTTACGCCCGAGACGTTGATACAAGGCCATCGTGCTGCCTATCGGATCGTGAATCTGATTGGCCGCGGTGGTATGGGTGCTGTCTATCGTGCCCAACGCCTGGCGGACTCGACGATCTGGGCACTCAAGGAGATGCGTGCGCCGGATGATTTGACGCCGGATGAATTGGCCGATAACCGCCGTATGTTCCTCCAAGAAGCTGAACTGCTCAGCAAGCTTAGCCACCCGAACCTACCGGTTGTGGCCGATTTCTTTGAGTATCAGGGCCGCCCGGTGCTGGTAATGGAATATGTTCCTGGGAAGACTCTGGAAGATTTAGTGCGTGATGCAAATGCACCGTTGTTAGAACAGGAAGTCATCCGCTATGGCATCCAGGTTTCGCAAGTGCTGCACTATCTGCACAATCGCACACCACCCATTATTTACCGCGACCTGAAGCCATCGAATATCATGGTCACACCTGATCAGGTGCTCAAATTGATCGATTTTGGTGTTGCCCGTACCTATAAAGAGCGCAAAATAAAAGATACCGTCGCAATGGGTTCTGCCGGTTATGCTCCGCCTGAACAGTATGGCAAAGGGCAGACTGATGCACGATCGGATGTGTATGCGCTTGGCGCAACCCTCTTACACCTCGCCACGCGCCTTCCACCCATCCCATTGCATACGCCAACGCCCGGTAGTATTGCAAAGATGAACCAATCGGTTGACCCTGAAACCGAGCAATTGATTATTCGTGCAATGGAGAGTGAACCAGGTGCGCGCTTTCAGACTGCCAGCGAAATGGATCAGGCGTTACGCCGCCGCCTGAATGGGCCATATATCGATCCAACCGCACGCGTTGTCCAACCTTCTGCAGTTCCAATTGATACGACGGTACATGGGAAACCACCGCAGGTTGTGGGAGCCGATCAGCCAACAATTATGTCGCCACCGGCAAGTGTGCCTTCGAACCCACCAATTGCCGATGGGGTTACGTGCCCACGATGTGGCCGGATCAACAAGGCTGGAGCGCGCTTTTGTGCTGGCTGCGGCAGCCCACTTGGTGCGCAACCGATCGCACGGCTCCACTGTACTTCACCACGCGGATCATGGGAACAAAAGGTTGATCGGCTACCACTACGGATTGGGCGACGCGACCCGCGCCAGAATCATTACCCCGAGTTGGATCTTGCCGAGCATGATCGCGGCATTGCTTCGCGTAACCACGCGATTATCAACCGCGATACAGGTGGCTATACGCTGATTGATCTTGGTTCAACCAATGGTACATTCCTGAATGGCACGCCCGTCTCCGCTCGTTCACCCCAACGGCTCCGATCTGGCGACCGAATTAAGGTTGGCGAGGTTGAGATTGAGTTTCTAGCAGGCTAGTGCAAAGCGCAAGAGCGCAAGAGCGCAAGAGTGCAGGAATGTTATGCGTTATGCGTTGTGCGTTATGCGCTGTATATAATGCGTTATGCGTTGTGCGTTATGCGCTGTATATAATGCGTTATGCGTTATGCGTTATGCGTTGTCTACTGGTTCCGTGATTCTTGGTTTTGGAGTTCTGAATGATCCCACGTGTTCTGATCTTACGTGCGCCTGGTATTAATCGCGACGAAGATGCCGCTGCAGCAGTTGAGTTAGCTGGCGGTAAACCCGAACGAATTCATATCAACCGAATTGTATCTGGTGATGTCAAACTCACCGATTATGCAATGCTGATCGTGCCTGGTGGATTTTCATACGGTGACCATCTTGGGGCGGGAAAGCTACTGGCGATGGATCTGGCGCATCAACTTGCCGAGCCGCTTGCTGGCTTTGTCGAGCAGCGCCGCCCAGTTCTTGGGATCTGCAATGGCTTCCAGGTATTAGTAAAAGCTGGCGCGCTTCCAGGCTTCAATCAGCAAACGCCGATTGCAACCCTTACGGATAACGAATCCAGCCAATTCGAGTGCCGCTGGGTGACATTAGCGGCCAATCCCGCAAGCCAGTGTATCTTCACGCGTGGGATCGAGCGACCGTTCGAGGTTCCAGTTGCCCATGGCGAAGGGCGCTTCGTTGTGCGCGATGCGGCGGCCTTAGCAACACTTGAGGCAACAGGCCAAGTAGCGCTGCGTTATGTCGATACAAATGGTGCAACACAGGCATACCCAGCCAACCCGAATGGCTCGGCTGGCGCGATTGCCGGGATCTGCAATACCTACGGAAATGTGCTCGGCTTTATGCCGCACCCTGAGGATGCGATCTACCCACACCAGCACCCACGCTGGACACGTGAGCCATGGCGAACCGAAGGAGATGGACTGGCGATCTTCCGCAATGCAATCAACTACGCACGCTCCTAATAGAGCGTTGGAACATTGAAGCATTGAAGCATTAGAGCACCGAGCAAGTTCACCTTGTCACCTTGTCTCTGCCCCTATTATAGTGCTTCAAACGCGGCAATATCCTCACGGATCATATCGAGGCTTGCGCGCCAGAAATCCGGGGTGCGAATGTCGATGCCAACGCGTGCCGCCAGGGTAGCAGCATCGGCCTGACCAGTAGAAGCGAGTAGCGCATCATAACGCTCTACGAAGCCTTCTGGCTCACGTATTGAGATCGCATAGAGCCCCAAGCCAAACAATAATCCAAACATATACGGATAGTTGTAGAATGAGCGGCTGGAACTATAGTAGTGTGATTTTACTGCCCACATGTATGGGTGTAATGTATCGTCAGCCAAGCCATCGCCATAGGTTTCGCGTTGGGCTTGAAGCATCGCAGCACAGAGTTCGTCTGCCGAGAGGGCACGTTGTTGGCGGCCACTAAACACTGTCTGTTCAAATAAAAAGCGGCTGGTAATATCGACCACTACCTGGCCTGCATTCTGAAGTGCCGCTTCGAGGATCACCAAGCGCTCCTGCTCATCCGCTACAGCCATCGCCGCTTTGCGCACAATCGTCTCACAGAAGATACTGGCTGTCTCAGCGAGGGTCATTGGTGATGAGCGTTGCAGTGGCGGCTGTACGGCCAGACACATATTATGATAGGCATGGCCCAACTCATGCGCCAGGGTCATCACCGAACCAATTGAATCGGTATAATTCATGAGAATACGTGATTCCGCGCCGCGCACACTCATGCAGAATGCGCCACCAGCTTTACCGGCTCGCGGCTCCGCATCGACCCAACCCTCATCAAAGACACGCCCTGCAAGTGCTGCCATCTGTGGTGCGAACTGCCCGAACTGTGCCATAACGAAGCCACAGGCCTGTTCGTAGCTCCATTCGCGGCCACTCTTCTGACCAATTGGCGCAAATAGATCAGGCCACGCTAGCTGTTCGTGCCCAAGCATACGCGCCTTAGCTCGGAAGTAGCGCCGAAAATCTGGAAACGATTCACGTGCAGCGGTTAGCATCGCATCAAGTGTGGTCTGGTCGATGGCGTTCTCGAAGAGCGCCTGTTCCAGTGGCGATTGCCATCCGCGCCGTCGCGCAAGCACACCCACCTCGCCTTTAATACCATTGAGTGCTGCCGCAATTGGCACCTCAGCCCGCCGCCATGCTGCAAGCTCTGCCTCAAATGCTGCCCGCCGTCGCGCAGAATCGGGCTCTAAGGCAATATTGCGCACAACCGACATTGGCAGCTCTTCTGTT
The DNA here is from genome assembly GCA_031362265.1 of Roseiflexaceae bacterium. Taxonomy (GTDB): domain Bacteria; phylum Chloroflexota; class Chloroflexia; order Chloroflexales; family Roseiflexaceae; genus JANLSE01. Next base: position 19,301 of record JANLSE010000403.1, on the reverse strand, counting down.
TTGCCATTAAATGTGAATGGCACTATCAATTGTGAGCTCATATCGGCCTGAAGGTGGCCCCATGCACCGCCAGCACTTGGCTCAAGCTCGGCAGCAAGCGCCTCCTCGGCTGGAGTCATCAGATGAGTTGCACTGATTTGGGCACGCTGTAACATGTATTCATGATCTGCAGCTACTGTGGAGCGGGGAACCAAGGCCTTCAGATCTGTTCCACCAATCCATGCGGTAAAACGAACACTTAACAGGTCGAGTGGCACAAGCCGCTGCTGAAGCATACTAAAGCGCCCTTGAGCCAACTGATCCCGTGAGTTTGTCGACACAAAGCTGTAAATATAGGCACGTAGCAATCGAACACGCTCATACAAATCGCCAAGTGCTACGATTGCTTCTTCACAGGTTGCAACATCTGCATCACTGAGTAACCCCACCCAACGCTCTTTAATTCCAAGAACATCAAAACGAGCGGTTAGGTGTTCAATCGCCTGCATTGCAGTTTCAAAATCCGCCTCGAAGGCAGGCGAATCAAGGCCAGGGTATAGGCCACTAACATCCCAGCGCGGCAGCATTGTCTGCGTCATAAATCAGCATCCTCCACAACTCCAGGAGCAGTAAAGATCTGGATTGAACCGCGCCATTGCGCGTTCTGAAGCCATGTCTCGCGGTAGCGCCCACCAGTATAAGTATCGGCAACACTACGCCAGAACGAAATGCCAGGAATATTCGTACCAAAGGTTGCAATCTCCCAGATACCCGGAAAGCGCTCAAATAGCTCAATCGCTGCTGTACGCCCATACCCCATCCTGCGTTTAACTGGCAGAATGAACAGCGCCAACATCGTATGACCATCAAATGTTGCTTGCAGACGGCTGCGCTGGTTGATAATGACAAAGCCAACCGGTATCTGATCAGCCAAAATCACAAATATTTGTGCTGCAGGGGCAACTAATGCTGCTGCTAAATCTTGTGCAGCGGCGCGCCCACCATTGAGTGGATCGCTCTGGCCAATTTCAGCCTGGTATTGCTGAATCAACCACGCCAAATCTGGCTGTCGATTCTCTGCTGGCAGTACCATAATTGGCATTAGCTTACTCATTCCTCGGCACAAAACCAAGAACCACTGACCAACGCATAACGCATAACGCATAATAAGCAACTAATGCTCTTGCGCTCTTGCGCTGTCATGCTACCACAAATATGAAGGTAATGTCATTACGAGGCCGACTCAGTTCGAACTGGTGGTAGCGATTGTAATAAGATCTCAGCTACATCACGGCGAGCAAGTGTATCAGCGACACCAGTATTCTTGGCAGCGTCTTCAAACATCACCATGCAGAATGGGCAGGCAACCGCTATCGCTTCAGGTTCCGCCTGCTGTAGCTGTTCCAACCGGATGACGTTGACATTCTTGTTGCCCCAACCTTCCATCCAGGCATTACCGCCACCACCGCCACAGCACATGGCGCGCTGGCGATTCATCTCGGGAGCCTCAACTAGTTCAAGCCCAGGAATAGCCTGAAGCACACTACGCGGTGGCTCATAGATATCATTATAGCGCCCGATATAGCAGGGATCATGGTAGGCTACGCGCTGTTCGACGCGCTCAGTTGGCGTCAGTTTGCCCTCAGCGACAAGTTGGGCCAAAAACTCAGTATGATGGATGACCTCATAATCGATGCCAGCCCGGCCACCAAATTGTGGGTATTCATTTTTGATTGTATTGAAACAGTGCGCACATGTTGTCACAAGGCGCTTGAATGTATATTGGCCAAGCGTCCCAATATTCTGCTGGGCCTGTTGCTGGTAGAGAAGCTCCTCGCCCATACGGCGTGCTGGGTCGCCAGTGCAAGTTTCTTCATCCGCCAGTACCGCGAAATCGATTCCAGCGCGCCCAAATAGTTCGATCATGGTACGTGCGACTTTCTTAGAGCGATCGTCGTAGCTTGGCGCACAACCAACCCAGTAGAGCACATCCACATGTTCTTTCTCAGCCATGGTTGGAACATCTAAACCGGCTGCCCAGGCCATTCGCTCACGGGCCGGGAGCCGCCATGGGTTACCCTGGCGCTCAATCCCTTCCAGAACGCGCTTCACACCACTCGGAACCTCACTCTGAATCATCGTCAGGTTACGGCGCATATCGACAATCAGATCGACATGTTCAATCATGGCCGGGCATTCTTCCATACATGCACCACAGGTTGTGCATGCCCATAGCTCGTTCTCGGTAAAGAGGCCATGTTCATACAGTGGAACAGTATTGATCGCCGGATCCATCTGTTGTGTTAGAGAGCGTAATGAGTCGATTAGATTGTTCCCACTACTAGGCGCATATGCCACCCCTTCCACCGCCATACGGCTACCATCACGTAAGAGACTCGGCTCGCCACGCTGAAGATCGGCCAGTTTGGTTATCAGGTACTTTGGCGAGAGCTGTGACCCAGAAGCATAGGCCGGGCATTTCGATTGGCAGCGCCCACAACTCATACATGCATCCAAATCCAAGCGCTGCTTCCATGTCAGATCGGCCATGGTCGCAACACCCAATTTGGGCTCGTCCTTCTCGATCTCAGCATCTAAACTTGGGATAAGTGCAAGCGCACCCTTTGGCTGCATATCGCGGAAGAGTGTGTTGAGGGGCGTATAGATGATGTGGCGGAACTTTGAGAGCGGCAATGATGTCACAAAGGCAAAGGTGACCAGCATATGCGAATACCAGAGGAGTGCATGTAGCCCAAGGCCGATGCCCGAACCATGGCCGAGACCAATCACGCGGAAGAGTGTCGCAAGTGTATAACCCAGGAATGAATTAACTGCCCATGGCTGCGTATAGACCTCAATGCCGCCGATTGTTTGGTTGGCGAGGCGCAATCCTTCGAGCAAGTAGCCTGTACCAGCAATATAAATCAGCGTTGTTAGCACCCAGGTATCGCTGCCACGGGTATGCAACCGATCTGGTTTCGCACGATAGCGCCGCCATGCTGCCCAGAGTAGGCCTGCCAGAAAGAGCAGCCCCATCAAATCCAGAACGAATTCATAGCTCTGATAGAAACTTCCCACAAGGATTCGGCCAGTGTCTGGGCCGATTAGCGGCACGGTAAAATCTTCTTCAACAGCAATAATATCGGTACCGATAAAGAGTGCTAGAAAGCCAAAGAAGATCAGCGCATGCATCGAGCCAGGGCGCCGATCGCGTAGAACCCGTTTCTGGCCGAAGATCTGGCTCAGTGACTCGATCACACGAGCGGGCAAATGCTCAATACGCGCATCTGGGCGACCCTGCTGCCAACGACTAATATCGCGCAATATACCCCATGTCATCACCGCTAGCGAAAGAATCGCAGCTAGATAGAGGGTTGTTGCGCCATACAACTCACCAATATTCCAGTAGATCTCACGAACAGCCTCGGTCATGCGATGCTCCAGGTTTTGATTGTCACTTCTGCTCGGTGGTGCGGTTGTGGGAGCATACCATGGTTGAGGAAGCACGTCAACGAAGCGCTAAAATAAGGGTGCGACATAACGTCTTGCCCATACGCCGAGACAGGAGCCCAAAGGCGCTCTATAGTATACGCTTGCATCTTTGCGCCACCGGGGTACCAGGCCGGGGCACCCTTTGGGTCTGGCACCCCGGTCTGGTACTCGCGTCTTTGCGTTAAAATGGCCTGCTCCTATGAAGTATAGTAGCACAGATAGCAAGCACAGCAGTAGGCAGATTTGCGTCGGGATTGCAGCGGGTTGGTTGCCTACTTTTCGCGCTCCTGACGGGCGCGGCGCTTTGCGGCAAGTAGGCGTGCCATACGCTCTTCTGGATCAGTTGGAACTGTTGGTGCAGCAGGCGCGGCGGGTGTGGCGGGTGTGGCGATAGAGGTTGCAGGTGTTGCAGGTTGTGGCACAGTTGTCTCGGCCTTCGTTTGCTGCTCAATATCCGCAATCTCTGATGGAGGTGGCACCTGTGCCTTTTGCTCCCCACCTATGGATCTCCGCCCGGCGCGCTGCTTAGCGCTACTGAGGCGTTGCATGGCTTCGCTTGTACTTACCTGTGTTGAATCCATGGTTCTGGCCGGCAATAAGCGTGTAAGCCAAGGAGCTACATCCGACATACGTAGCATAAGGCGGCGAATCGCAATATCAAGCGGCCATAGTAAAAGTGCCAGCCAGAGTAATGGTAAGCCAATCTCGCGCACAGATCCAACCGCCTGCGCAATTGGTGCGAACGCAGCTTCTGGCAACGGATCGAAACGCCCATTACTTAACGTTGCCAGATCTTGCAAAAGCTGTGGATTGGCGCGTTGGTCGCTATATTCAAGGGAATAACTGACGGCCAAACCACCAGTAAGCGCGCCGACTGGTTGCCCGCGTGCATCCACCGCTGCAATCTGCGCAAGATACACCCCAGGTGCATCTGTTTCCGCAACCGCGCGGTAACGCCCAGGGCCAACCTGAGTGAAACGGAGGCCATTACCCTGGCCATCGGGGGCCACCAGACGTGACTGAATGACCAGATCATTGATTGGGGCGCCTTGTGGGTCGTTGGCAGAGAGCTCCAAGAGTGATTGAGCACCATTTGTGGTAGTTCGTAGTGTCAGCGCGCCAGTATCGCGTGGCGGCAAGAGTAAATCAACAAGGCCGCCAACAAATTGCGGGAATTGATTCCAAGTGACCCAATCTTTGGCCCATTTACCCTGCATATCGCTCGTCCAAGCGACAACCCGGCCTAAGCCATATTGCCATTGTGCCAGTATCGGCTTGCCATCTGGAGTGACGAGGATGGTGCGGGCTGCGGGCTTGACCTCAACACCATTGTAGCCATAGATCGCAGGCAGGCCATTTAGGCCACGCACAACCGCAGATTGAGCCGCAATTGTAGGGGTCACTTTCTGTTCAACAATATCGCGGCCAGCAACAATTACTGTCTCCTGAAGGAACAATGCTGGCACTTGCTCGGCACGTTCTACGCGTAAGAAGCGCCCCCCCCCACGTTTTGCAACCTCTTCCAAATTCGGGTTGGCATCAGCACCAATTGCAATCGCCGAGATCGTAATCCCCTGGGTGCGCATCTGCTCAACCAGATCGATATAATTACTGTCGGCGATACCATCGGTGAGCAAGAGTACATGCTTGATACGCGCATCAGTTGCAGCGAGTGCTTGTGATGCCTGCTCAATCCCTGGGCGGATATTAGTTCCACCGCCAGTACTGAAGCTACTGAGCGCGCGTTCAATGTCCGCAGCGGGCGGAAGCGTTTGGATCGGTAGCACGGTTTGGGCCAGATCGTCAAACACAATCAGACCCAGCTTGTCGCGTGGGCTTAGCGCGAGGCTGGCCTGATACACTGCTTCTTTGGCAAGATCGAGTTTTGTGCGACCAGTGCTGGTTGGTTCTTCCATACTACCACTGCGGTCGATCACCATGGCGAGTGCAAGATCGGGTTGGCGAGTCGTATCAAGTGGATCAAGATTCACCGGCAGTGCATCCTCAATACTGCGGCCAGCAGCATCGGCAGGCGCACGACGATAGCCTCCCGCACCAAATGAATCAACACCACCAATCATGGCGAGGCCGCGACCGAGTTCTTGCACATAAGCGGGAAGAATCGTTAGTAACTCGCGTGGCATTGAGCGCGCCGGAGTATCAATAATCACAACCGCAGCATAATCACCTAACTGATCGAGGGTAGCAGGTGCCTGATTTGGCGCTGTCAGGGTTACGCGAATGCCCGTTGCGGTAAGCGCCGATTGCAGATTGGCAGCACGTGTCGGATCCGCTGCAATCAAGAGCACGCGCGGTGGCCCTTGTACTTCAGTGAAGGCAGCAGCACGATTATTCTGGGGTTCAGTATCACCCTGGGCCTCAATACGCACCTCCAGGCGGCGAAACCCAGGTTGCCCAGCCGGAACACGTACAGCGACCTGTTGTTGGCCAGGAGCGATCGTCAGATCTTGCTCACCAACTAATTGGCCATCAAGAAACACCTGGAGCCGTGCAGAAGTCGCAAACGACGAACTGACCTGCACACTTAGGTTAAGATCTTGGCCTTCGCGCGCTGTGGTAGGTGTATTCAGCGAACCTAAAATCACATCCTGGCCTGGTTCACCTGGTAGTGGCACCGTATCAATCGGGATATCGCGCACATTCGCCAGGCGCGCGGCATCGGCAGCGCGGCCAGTATTCTCGCCACCATCGGAGAGCAAAATCAGGCGTTTCTGGGTTTCAGCGGGGAAGAGTGCCAGCCCAAGCTGCAATGCACTCTGAATATCGGTGCGAGTGGTAATTGGCACCGATGTCAAGCGGCCAAGTGCAGCAAGCGCACCAGGCGCACGCTCAACCAGCGCATTCTGCCCAAAGACAACAACCGCGGCCTGATCGCCAGCGGGCATCTTGGCCAGTGCCTGATCAATATAGCGGGTGGCCTGATCACGTTGAGCCGGTGAGACCGAGTCGGATGCATCAACCAGAAAAACCGTTGTCACTTCCTGAACTGGCCGCACCAATTGGGCGCCAGCCACGGCAAAGATCAGCGCAATCAAGATCAGGCTACGCAGCGCCAGACTACCCCACATGCGCCAGGGCACCAAGCGGCGCGGCGTCATAAGAACCACCGCCCACAGCAGTGGGAGCAGCAATAAGAGGCCAAGCAGAATTGGTGTGATAAACGAGAGCGAGATCATGCGCGTTCACCGCTGGAGAAATCATGCCTAGTATAGCATGCCCCGCTTGCCTGGCTACACGAAACAAATGAGAATACGATTTGGAGCTTAGCGCACTGGCTCACGCCGGAATCGGCGGAAGTACCACCAGAACCACCAAGAGCCAATCAGCGACATAACGGCGCCAAGAATAAAGAGTTGTTGGTAGCCAAAGAGGGTGATGATATAGCCACCGGCGAATGTGATCAGCGTGAAGCTGATGCCAGCTGCCATTTCGGTAACCCCTGAAACGGTTGCACGGCGCTCAGGCGGCACCAGTTCGAGGAAATAGACCAGCGAGGATGAGTAGCGAATTGATGAAAGCGCAACAACGCCAACCAGGGTAATGCCAGCAGCAGCCCAATGATGAATGAACGCGATTGGCAAGATCGCCACTGCTGTTAGGAGCGTCGAGATAATCACTGTGCGAAAATTCCCAAAGCGGGCTGTCAGAAAGGGGGTCGCAAGGGCAGCTGGAGCTGCTAGTAAGCGCCCGAATGCAGTGATTGTACCAATCTGAGCGGTTGGGATCGCCAGTGAGCGATCCAGGTAGACATTAAAGAAACTCGTGGTCGCGGCCAGCCCAGAGACCTGGAACATACGCACAACCCCCATCATCGCAATTGCTGTCATGATCAAGGATGGGGCCAACAACCGCGATGGTGCATCATGCGCGGCATGTGCCGCCGTTGCAGCATCATCAAGGGTCGATGCATCAGCATGAATCACCCGGATCGCCAGGAGAGCTGGGAGCATGGCTGCGCCAGCAATCAGCAACGGATAGCGGTAGGGAGCGGGGTGATCGAGGCTTTGACCAATGAATGTGCCAAACAAACCCGGCAGAAACCCACCAACCACGCCACCAACAAATGCCGCAACCGCCAGCAGTGCACTCTGGAGGCCAAAAATCATCGTGCGTTGGCTCGGCGCGATCAGGCCAATCACAAACGGTGCCGTGTTCACAAAATAGAGTGCGATGCCAAAGTAGAGCAATATCTCGCCACCAAACAACCAGAACAGGCGCAGTTCCCCTGGAATGAGATCAGCAAATGGCAGAAGCATGCCCGCGATCAGCATCAGCCCGATACCCAATACAAGCATCTGGCGGCTGCCTAAACGCGAACCAAGGATACCAGCTGGCAGGGCCGAGAGTGCAAAAACAAATTGGGCTACGCCTAGGATGATCCCAATCATCTCGGGGCCATAGCCAAGCCGCACAAGATACAGATTGAAGATCACCGAATAGACGCCGCCATCCACCGCAAATCCAACTAGCGCGCCGGCTGTTAGATATAACAACGCCGCCGAGCCAAGTGCACGGAAGCGAGTAAACATGCCAACCATTCGAACTCCGATGTGTGGCCGGAGGCCCCATCGGCTCCGACACCACGCCAGTATACCATTCTATCTCTGGCACACTATCTCTGACTGGCTTATTTTGTAAGAAAGAAATAGATCGTCATCACAACACTAATCACAATCACTAGCCGCCGAACATACAATGGCTTGACACGCCGCGCGACAGCTGCACCACCATAACCGCCCACAATTGCACCAACAATCATAACCAATACTACCGGCCACTGAATGATTCCCGCAAATATAAATGTGACAACCGCGATCCCATTAACCATCACTGCTTGCAGGGTTTTGAGCGCATTCATCTCGTGGATCTGATCCTGGCCCAACAACGCGAGTACCGCTAAGGTCAGGATCCCCAAGCCAGCACCAAAAAATCCACCATAGATTGCAATCAGCAGATACAGGGCCATCACACCTACGCGCTGTAATGGGCTATTTGCCAGCGAACCACCTACGGCACGTGCTTTGCGCGTGAGCCAAGGGCTCGCAATAAAAACTACGGTAGCACCAAGTAGGAGATATGGGATTAATTGCTTGAAGACCGCTTCACGGGTGTAAAGCAATAGCAGCGCACCAAGTAACCCACCGATCAGGCTGACAGCACTAAACACAATGATATTGCTGCGTTGAGCACCTAGCTCACGCCGGTAGGCCCCAGTACTGGCGACATTTCCTGGCCAGAGCGCCATGGTATTTGTTGCGCTTGCGCTAATTGGTGGTACTCCCACCAATACAAGCGCCGGGAACGACACAAAGCTACCACCACCTGCGACGGCATTGATCACACCTGCAATGGCCGCAGCAAAAAAGAGAATCGCAAAGTTGGTGAGTTCCAAAGCATGGCTCCATAACAATTGTGAGAACAGAGGGCAGAGAAAGCGCTAAACCACTATACAGACCCACTCTTGCGCCATCACAGCCAGAAGCAAAGAGCACGGGCACGCTAAGCGCACGCGGTGTTCTAGAGAATAGCTATTCTTGTCATGAACGCAGGTATTGTAGCGGTAATCGTCGGAAAGTCAACGCCACTTCCCAATAGTGTTTGGATAAACTGCACCACAGCAGGTACCCTTTGGGTGCAGAGACACAGAGATTCGGAAAGATATGTATTACTGCGAAGAATGGATGATGCTATGCCACACGATGCTCTGTGCCTTAGTGTCCTCTGTGGTAAATAATCACCTGCCTCGGTCGTGCCTTTGTGCCTGAGCAGTTGCAACCCACCTCGTTCTGTGGATAATAGCGCAATAGTTCATGCATCATCCAGAGGAGCACCCAATGCGCATTAGCGATATGCACTGGCAACAGGTTGAAGAATATCTCAAACATGATGATCGCGCGATCATTCCACTTGGTAGCACCGAGCAGCACGCCTACCTCAGCCTCAGTACGGATAGCATCCTCGCCGATCGGGTTGCCAATGAAGCTGCCGCACCACTCGGCGTCGTGGTTTTTCCGGTACTAGGTTATGGCATCACGCCCAACTTCCGTGCCTACCCTGGCACTATCAACATCAGTGTCACTACCTACATGCAGATCATTACCGAACTGATTGATGGACTCTATTCGCACGGTTTCCGCAGAATACTGATTGTCAATGGTCATGGCGGCAATACCCCAGCCCAGGCCGCCGCCGATGAATGGCTCGGCACACATAGCGAAGCGCGCCTCAAATGGCATAACTGGTGGGCTGCGCCGCAAGTCTGGGCCAAGGTTCAAGCAACTGATCCAGTGGCGTCGCATGCCTCCTGGATGGAAAACTTCCCGTGGACACGCCTACCCAATGTGATTCAGTCCGACCAGCAAAAACCCATGGTCGATTTCGCTGGCCTGCGCCTGCCTCCCAGCAATATTCGATTACTACTCGGCGATGGCAACTTTGGTGGTTACTACCAGCGCAGCGATGCTGACATGCAGGCGATCTGGGATGTGGCAATTACCGAGACCCGTACCCTACTCAAAGAGCCTTGGTAAGCTCATAAATGCCAATCGCAGGGCTTATTCCCAAGCCTGGCATTGTGCTCAACCCTTACCTGATCTCCTATTTGGTGGCTTTTCAGCCTTCGCCAGGGCGGTTCCGTTCGCGGGGTACCCTTTGGGTCTGGCACCCGCCCCACGGGCAGGCGCTACGCCCTGCACCCGCAGACGAAGTGGGATATGTACTGCCTACGCTCATGCCACGGCTGCACGCGGGCGGTGGTGGTGGCGCGACAATCTGGGCATCGCGATCCAACGATGGTAGGGGCGATACCTAGTCGCTTTCATCCTGCCACCGCCGTTATCTTGCCATGCGGCGGGTGTTCGCCCACAACGACGGCCGCATTGTAGGGCGATGTAATAAGGCGCATTAGTAATGCCTACTTGCATCTTTGCGCCTTTGCGTTGAAATACCTATATCTTCATGCAATCATATCCGCTCTCAAGGATTCGCAATCAGCACAAGAAACGGATGGTATGCAAACCACTCATCAGAGATGATGGCAGCATAACCATATGGCCGCTATCAAAAGGATTGTGTGATGCAGATCAATCGAACCATGAGCCTGCGCGAATGGGGCATGTTAGTGTTCCTCTCTGTGCTATGGGGTGGCTCATTCTTCTTTAGCAAAGTAGCGCTCGCCGAACTCCGCCCATTTACTGTCGTACTTGGGCGCGTTGGCATTGCTGCGATTGCCTTAAACCTGCTGGTACGAATGATCGGCCAGAAGATGCCAGGCGAGCCACGCCTGTGGGGCGCATTTGCATTTATGGGCTTGCTGAACAATCTGATCCCATTCAGCCTAATCTTCTATGGTCAGACGCGCATTGGCAGTGGCCTCGCTTCAATATTGAATGCTACAACACCGGTCTGGACAGTGCTGTTCGCACATGTGCTAACTCGCGATGAGCGCATGACCCCCAATCGCCTGATTGGGGTCTTTGCCGGGATCGTTGGTGCAATTGTCATGATCGGGCCGGATGTCTTGAGTGGACTAGGGCTGGATGTAATCGCGCAATGTGCTGTACTTGGCGCGGCGATCTCGTATGCCTGCGCGGGGATCTTTGGTCGACGCTTCCGTGGCATAGCACCCATGGTCACTGCGACTGGTCAGGTAACAACCACAGCGATCATGATGCTACCAATTGCAGCAATCGTCGATCAGCCTTGGAACCTGCCTATGCCGCATGCAACAACGATCACCGCGCTACTGGGCTTAGCGCTGCTTAGTACAGCGCTCGCCTATGCAATCTACTTCCGCCTGTTGGCCAGCGCTGGCGCAACCAACCTATTGCTCGTTACATTCCTCATCCCAATCAGTGCCCTACTGCTCGGCATGGGCATCCTTGGGGAACATCTTGATCCACGCGCCTTTGTTGGAATGGCACTAATTGGCTGTGGCCTAGCTGCAATTGATGGTCGGCCGATCATGTGGTTGCGCAGGAGCTGAGACATTCGTCACGGCCTCTGAACGCTCTGTCCTTAACCATATGTTATAATTGCATCTGGCGCTTTACTCACGCCCGACTCTCAGAACGGAGTCCCACGCACTCCGACGTTGCGAGGGTAAAGGGGATGATTGTCCCCGGGTAAATGAACGAGTGATCGGAATTCGCGATTACAAACGCAGGCTTATATGCCAAAGCGCGTTGTTGTTTTGCGTTCTGAGCTCACAATGATATTGGCTACCATCCGGTGGCTGTGGCGCGTGGGGTCTCGGCTGGCCGGTATTGGAGCCAGATCATGACAAACCAAAAACACCTCAAGCAGCGTATTCGCGCACGCATGGCAAAAACCGGCGAGCGGTATGCAAGCGCCCGCCGCCAGATCCTTGCCCAATCAGGCACAGCATCCTCCGAAACCACTAACGATCCCAAACCGCATTGGCACCTGCCGGGGAATATTCCTGCCGTAACAACGCTCCGTGCGTTACTTGGCCATGCTGGTATTCAGAACCCATACAGCGGCCAGCCGTTTAGTGAAGCCATGCTCTTTGGAATTGCGGGCGGAATCGGTATAGGTGTGTTCTCGTTTTATTATGAGAAAGAAGATATCGCAACGTTTTTTATTGCTGGGCGGCATTCCTGGCACGACGATAAAGCGTATCTGCTGAACGCGACACACCGGCTCAACGCAACTGCCGTTGTCCAAGAATCAGGCAGCGCCAAAATTGCCGCGGAACAGTTGCGTTCCACCCTGCTAGACCATGGCCCATGTGTCGTTTGGGTTGATCTCAGTGGCTTGCCACATCGTGGGTCGATCGGCCAACCGAGTGGTGGTGGCTATCATGTAATTACCGTCTATCATATTGATAGCGCGGACGGAACCGCACTGATTGGAGATCTGACAGATCAACCAATCACGATTCCTCTAGAAACCCTCGCACAGGTACGCGCACGGATCAAAAAAGATCGTCAGCGCATCCTGAGTATTGGGTCGGTTGGGGCCCTACCAACCCCGCGCCAACTGGTTATGGATGGTTTACACGCCTGCTACACTGGCTTACAACACCCAACACTACCAGGAGCTATTGGGAATGCACGCTTGACAGTACTGCAGACTTGGGCAGAACGTATGCACAGTACAAAGGGCAAGGAGCGTTGGGAGCGTGTCTTTCGGCCTGGACCAAATCTACTACGTGGCCTATGCTCCATCCACGATTTTACCGAGCACTATGGCACCGGCGGCGGCTTATGTCGCCCGCTCTTCGCGGATTTCCTTAGCGAAGCAGCAGCGATGCTCAAACAGCCAGCACTAGCCATTCTTGCTGAACAGTATACGATACTTGGTAACGGCTGGAGCAACTTGGCAGATGCAGCTTTGCCCAATGATGTTGGTATGCTTCGGAGCGCCAAAGAGCTATTGATCCATAAGGCAGAACTGATTCATGCTGGCGGCCCACAGCATGAGCTCCAGAAGGTATGGGAACAGCTCAGACAACTCGAACAACAGGCGCACGAGGCATTCCCACTTTCTGAACAATCCTATGCTGAACTACGCTCCCAGCTCTATCGCCAGATCCTTGAGCTCTACCAGCAGGAAGTTGCCGCACAAAGCGCTCTTGCAGCGTTCCTGGAGCAGGCTGCGTAAACAGGTTCAAGTATTTACTTATGTATGGATTGCGATAGCGGATGCGCCACTACTGCAATCCATACAGCGCTTGACTGAGGCTATGCGTCTGCTGCAATCGAGCGTTTTGAACAGACCTGAGCATAGAAGGAACGCCCCATGGCAAGATTATTACTCTTTCTGCATACAGCTCCTGCCCATATCAACACCTTCAGTCAATTAGTGACTGCACTTGATCCAACTATCCCAACGCGACATGTGGTTGACGAAAGCCTATTGCAGGAGGCTCGCACAACGGGGATGACCCCAGCGCTCAGGCAGCGTATCGCGCACACTATTGAGGCAGCCACTGGCGAAGATACTGCCACTATCTTGTGCACATGCTCAACGATTGGTGACACTGCCGAACAGATTGGTGCGAACACCAAACAGCAAATTGTGCGTGTGGATCGCGCAATGGCCGAGCGTGCAGTTGCGTTAGGTGATCGTATCCTGGTGGCAGCTGCCCTTGCCAGCACGCTTGCGCCTACTCGCGATTTGCTGGAGGCAGTGGCAGATCAGGCTGGCAAGCAGATCACAATCAGCGAGGTATTCTGCGAAGGTGCCTGGGATTCATTTGAACAGGGAAATCTCAGCGTGTACTATCAGGCAATTGCAACCCAACTACGGCAGGCGGCAGCAACCGGGGATGTGATAGTTCTCGCGCAGGCATCAATGGCTGGTGCCGCTACACTATGCGCCGATCTGCCTATTCCCATCCTGAGCAGCCCACAGCTTGGGTTGGAGGCTGCTGTGCAGGCGTATCGAGGGATGGATAACTGAACGATGGAACAACGGAACGAGAATCGCTGGATCGTTCCATCGTTCCATCGTTCCATCGCTCTGCGCTTAATACTCCGGTGCCGCCCACTGCCTACTGCTGGCCGATTTCTCGATTGCATCCAGCACTGCTTGGCAGCGCAAACCATCCTCGAATGTTGGGTCGGGTGAGACACCCGCAGCGATGCCATTCATCAGATCGTGTACGCCATGGGTGAAGGTGTGCTCCCAGCCGATAATATGGCCTGCTGGCCACCATGCGCTCATATACTTGTGGACCGCCCCATTCGTCACCAGTACATTACGGAAACCGGCAATATCAGTCTGTTCATCTTCTAGCAATACTTCAAGCTCATTCATGCGCTCCAAGTTGAAGCGCAAGCTGCCTTTACTGCCATTGATCTCAAAGCAGTTGCCATTCGCGCGGCCCTTGGCGAAGCGGGTAACCTCGAATGTGCCAATTGCGCCATTATCGAAGCGTGCCAAGCACATCGCTGCATCATCGACAGTCACATCACCCATTTCGGTGCTACCTGCCGCAGTCAAATCACCGGTGGTGCCAGCCAGGAGCGGACGCCGCTTAATGAAGGTCTCAGTCAGGCCGGAGACTTCACTAATTTCGCCAACCAGCATACGTGCCAGATCGATAATATGCGCGCCTAGATCGCCAAGCGTACCGGAGCCTGCCTGGCTTTTGTCGAGCCGCCAGACGAGTGGGAAGTTCGGATCCATGATCCAATCTTGTAGATACACAGCGCGCCAATGATAGATTTTACCCAGCCGACCGGATTGGATTAGTGAACGCGCCAACTGCACCGCGGGAACGCGCCGATAGTTGAAATTCACCATACCAACCACGCCCGCCTTTTTTACAGCATCTAGCATGGCGCGCGCTTCTTCTAATGTATTGGCAAGCGGTTTTTCACAGAAGATATGCTTGCCCTCACCCGCAGCTGCAATCGCAATTGCGGCATGGCTATCACCAGGGGTGGAAACATCGATCAGCCCAATATCCTTGCGGGTAACCAGCTTCTTCCAATCGGTCTCATAGCCCTGCCAGCCCATCTGCTTGGCCGCCGCACTCACACCCGCCTCGTCACGACCACATAACGCCTTCATTTCCGGCACCAGCGCTAAGTCTGGGAAGAAGCTTGCAACCTGTCGATACGCATTCGAGTGTGATTTACCCATGAATTTGTAGCCGACCAAACCAACGCCAATCGAGTTGCTCATGAAATCCTCCTTGATAGAAATGAGGCCTACGATAGGATGCGCAGCTAAAGGTAATCACCCAGAATAGTGGTAAATTCGATTGAGTTGCCAAATGGATCACGGCAGAAAAAGCGTGGGCGCCCAGGAATATCAATCGTGTCCTCAGGTACATAGCCTGCATCAATCAAGCACTGACGTATGCTCATAAGGTCATCGACTTCAATACAAAAGTGCCGCCCGGATGTATCTGGGCGTGGCTCTTCCGCAATCAGATGTAATTCCTGATCGCCAAGCCGATACCAAACGAGGTCAAGTGCTTTGAGTGCCTGTGGTGGCGGAACCTCGGTAAGACCAAGGATGTGTGTGTAGAATGCCCGTGCCTGGTCGTGGCTGCCGAGTGGGCGAGGAATACTGACATGCTGAATACGCGGAGTAGCCATCATCGACTCCTACTCAGGTCGTGGAAACAACACCAACCCACCATGATCAAATCAGAATGAGACAGTGCCTTAGAAAGCATTGGAATGCCGTTGGGGAGTATACACGAACGAGGGTAGCGGGTCAAGCGCAGCACGCAACACCAACGCAGCGAGCATAGCAACCCTAAGACAGCGCCGTGTATAATGACAAACATACCAATGTAGATTCCCTCAAGGAGCCAGCATATGCCAACACCACCACAGCCCGTATCCCTGCCAGAGAGCATTCTGAAGCGTAAGCCACATCTTGCAGATATTATTGAGCAAAATATCGTAACGATCGTCGAGTTGCGGCAAGAGGTAGCTACACAACGTAGCACACAGGAGCGCCTAGCCGATGTTATTACCAACTTTTCCGGGCGAATCAGCTTCGTCTATTTTCATATTGGCTGGTTTGGTCTTTGGATCGCGATCAACCTTGGGATCCCTGGGATTCCAATCTTCGACCCATTTCCATTTGGATTGCTCACAATGATTGTCTCACTTGAGGCGATTTTCCTAGCGACATTTGTATTGATCAGCCAGAATCGAATCAGTGCCGAAGCCGACCGCCGCGCCGACCTCGATCTCCAGATTGGTTTGCTCGCCGAACACGAATTGACGCATGCCCTGAAAATGCTTGATGCCATCCAAACCAAACTTGGCATCGATAGCCAAATCGATACAGAATTGCATGATCTTGAAGAGGATGTGCATCCTGAGGATGTTCTGCAAGAAATTGATCGTGTACGACATGATAACAAGAATGATGTATAGCAGTATCGCAGGCCGAATAGATCATGGTGTGCCCTGATCTATTCGGCCCATCAGACGCATTACCGCACGCGCACAAGATCTGGGTTGTTGCAGGCGCGTCGCCCAATCTTCGACATATCACGCCATTCGCCATGGATCCGCACACGCACAATATCGGCAGTAAAATCGTTATTAGTGCCTTCTTCGTCGCTATTCGAGAACAGTGACGCACCGACACCATAAATATCAGCTGGAACCCCAAGCTGCTCGAAGCGCTGGATCTTCTTGGGACTAAAACCGCCTGTGACAGCGATTCGCACTTCGCGGCACCACTGGCGCGCACGTTCTTGCCATTCAGGGGAAACATTCCAGCGCCGCCATGCATCGTCGATAGCCTGGCGTAAGCTAAATACGAGCCGTGGTGTAACCCCAAGATCCAACTGTGGATCGCCTAAGGGTGGCACACTGGCATCGCGTTGTGTACCACCCGTATCGGGCCGAACCCCAAAAAGCTTGTAGCGGCGCGCTTCGGCATGCTGCCCACCATCAATCAACTCGCGATAGCGTGCAAACATCGCATCCATAACAGCCAGAGTTGTGCCAACACAATCATTATCGAAGTCGATCAGAGCAATGCGTGGAATCTCAACCGGGCGTGTTTCGGAAAAGGCCAGCATACATTCTACGGTATCGCCTAGAAAACTCGCGATTGCCGCATGGGCAACGGTACCACCGCCTAAACCACCCCACCAGTCGCCTTGTGCATCGGTAGAGATAAACGAACCAAGATCATGTCCTGAATCGAGGTTAAAGCGTTGGACAGCGATATTGTATGCATAGCCATCGGCAGCTTGAACTTCGTGAGCATCAAAGCGCGCAGGGAAGAAGAGAACCGGTTTGCCGCGTGCCGCCACAAGTACGTTATACACATTTGTGGCAATTCGCGTAGCCCGCGTGAGTGCACCAAGGGTAGGGGTTTCGAGCAGCGCAAAATCGCGGTAACGGCCACGCACCTTCATCACTGGCTGAACATTCATTGGATCGCCGGCATAGCGCGCAATAGCGCCATCGTGAACAGCCTCAACCTCCAATTGATCATAGCTATTGATAAAACGCCCATGCTCATCGCTATAGCCTGTGCAGAGCTCAAGCATCGCCAACGCTTTATCAACTCCTGCTACAATCGAGAAGGGTTTGCGACGTGTGAACCACTGCATCTCCACCTCAAGGTTGCCAATATCGACACCAGCCGCATCAATACCCATGGCAGCAAGGCGCGTGGATACGCCGCCAAACCCATAACCACGCTGCGCCAATGTGGTCAGCATTCCCATGATATTCTCAAAATACTTATCGGAATACCAGCCAACCCGCATACGCTCTGCGTCGAGCTTGAAGCTGCCACTGGTAACACGCTGATTATCAAAAATGCTCATACTAAAGTCTCCAATATTAGTGTCATATCAACACTATTAGTGTATACGCAGATTGAATGATTGTCAAGAGCATGTTAAGCGCAGAACGCAGAACGCAGAGCCCACGATACAGTAATGCCGCTATCCCGTGCTACTCCTCAACGGTTACCTTTCCAATGAATCGGAATGCACCGGGGGTGATGCCTTGCGCCAGGGCTTGTGCGCGTGCAAGAATCTGAAGTGGGATATAGTTGTAAAGGCCGGGGTAGGCAGTTTCTGGCAGGAGAATCGTATCGATTGCATGTAGTCCAGTTTTCGGTTGCATCTCAACAGCATCTTTATCTTCGCTTCCTAGCCATAACACTCGACTCTGGTTCGTAACCAATTCAGCCGCTAATTTCCGATCAAACCCAATCGTCTGGCCAGCACCACAGATAATAGCCCGGTGTCCTGGGCCACTCATCTCGATCGGCCCATGGCGAAACTGGGCACTGCTCATGGCCTCTGCTGGCACTTTGGCTGTCTCTTTCAGCAACAAGCCACCTGAGAGCGCAGTAGCCAACGCTGGCCCACGCCCCATCAGTGTTAGAGGCCCGGGCTTTAACCATATATCTGGAAGTGCGGCAATTTGAGCTTCGGCAGTTAGTGCGACTTCCGCAGCCGCAGCAATCGCTGGGTCGAGCGCATTTGCCAGTTCGCGTGGTGATGTACCGGTGAGGCGCGCACCCAGAATCGTCAGTGCCAATAGTGCTGTGGCATATGTTTTCGTCGCTACGCTCCCCTCTGAGCCAGCACCCGTATCGATCACCCAGCGCGCCGCATGCGCCAAACTGCTACCAGGGGTATTTGTGATTGTTAGCAGCGCCGCTGGCTGATGCTCCTGAATGAGGCGCACTGCTTCCACCGTTTCACCCGATTGGGAGACGACTACGAGCAATGTATCCGAGCCAATGTGACTGTTGGCATAGTGGAGCAGCTCTGAGAGCTCAACCCAGATCGCGGCTACACCATGATTAATGAGCTGTAAATAGGCAGGGTAAGCTGCAAATAACGAGCTACCCATACCGGTGAGAATCATGCGGCGTGGACGCATTTCAAGAATACCATGTACCGTTTGATCGATCGCACTATCTGGCGTTAGGTGGCGTTGCAGGGCTTCCGCAAGAAGCTGCGGTTGGGCGAGAATATCGGTTAGCATGGGGTCGGACATATCAAACATCTCCATAAATATCGAAGCGATGGAACGCAAAAGCGCAAGAACGCAAGAACGCAAGAGCTATGAGTAACGTTGGCCTGTTTTGCGCTATGCGTTATGCGCTTAACTTATAGTCTCCTTCCCCAGCTCTGCGGTTCAACCATACGCAATGGTGACATTCGTATTGAGGAAGGCAGCCAGTCGATCGGCTTCGGCTGCAATACCATCGCGAACGCGAACGCTGGGAGACGCAAACATATGAACTTTGATGATCGTTTGTGTAGCGCGACTGGTATGTTCCCAAACCCCTTGCATTGCTCCATCAACCAGTACAACAGCAGAGATCCAGCC
>JANLSE010000373.1:0-2469 GCA_031362265.1 Roseiflexaceae bacterium | reverse complement strand
CCAATATTGGGCTCCAAACAAATGCCCCACGTGAAAATGGTGGGAAGTTTGCCGTGAAATCCCCAACGGTGTTACACCATGCCGAGGGCGCTGGATTGTAATCGATCAATGTATCAATAAAATGCGGGCTACACCAGTTGATTCGCCCAGAAACCTCATTCGCTGGCCGTGGATCACCATTCAGAATTTGATAGGTGATGATTTGTGGCGAAAGCGACGCCAAGAACACGGCCCCAAACAACAGCTGCCGCCCAACAAGGCTCCCAATCGCCAGCAGGCGCATTTCGCGTAGCAGGCGCGCATAATGAACAATAGCTTCCACAACAAGCAACACCACAAACAATCCAAGCTGTTCACGCGTCATTGTCATCAAGCCAGCGATGATCCCTAGCAATGCCCAAGCACGCCATGAGCGCTCATATTCTGGAGTGCCAGATTGCCTACGATCTGTTCGTGTCTCATGCCATACAACGAGAAAGAGGGTTGTTAGGAAGAAGCCTGTGGCATGTGCAAAAGGCATTTGTATAAACATGTAGAAAACAAGCGGAGAAGCCAGCCAGACGGCTATTGTAGCCACAGCTGCCGCTTTGGGAGTTGCATAACGTGCTGCAAAACGCCTGCACAATAACAGCCCTAATAAGCCATAAAAAGCTGAAGCATAACAAACAGAAACGATATATGGTCGCGAAAAACCATCTGCGGCAATACCTGCGCCGAATCGGTTAGCCACCTGCACACCAACATCGGCTGCAAGAAAGAATGGTGCCCACATGAGTGCGCTGCCAACCGGGGCAATATTACCGTATAAGCCTGTCTTTGGGCGGAACCGATTCTCCAGCAGTAAACTGCCTTCGATCCCAGAACGTGGGTTTAGCCGAGCCATCTCGCGATAATCATTGGCGAAATCAAGATCACCATCAAACCGAAACGAGCGTAAGTACACAAAATACTGCACTTCATCGGTAGCATACACACGTGGGTTCGCCAGTGGGAGGAGTAACAGAAACAGCACAATAATCGCAAGAGCGCCACGATCAGTGCTTCGATAAAGGCGTAGTATCACACCCATAGATCAACCTCAATGAGACGGGCCGACGGGATAATTCCCGCCGGCCCGTTTTGCTTTACCGACCTAATCGCGCTATGGCCGACCAATAATTGGCAGATATCGCGATGGCAAGCTATAGCCAGGATCAAGCGTCACCGTTGTGGAAAGGACACGTGTCGAAGGGTTACCTGCGCCATCCAAGAAGCGCACAAACACCGTGTACTCGCCATCCTGATCGGTACGAGGCCCAGGCCCATTGTTGAAGATATTCCATGGAATACTGAAACTCGCACCTGGCTCAACCACACCAACCGGAATCCAGAGTAGCGTATTGAGATTCGGGTTGGCATTATCCCGTGGGCTATTGGCGACCCACACACCCCAGAACTGACTACCAGCTGGGGAACCCAATCGATAGCGCGTATCTGTTACATTCACATTGCTAAATGTAAGTGTGCGTAGAATGCTCTTGCGCGCCGTGGCACTGCTGTTGTCATTCGTCACCGTGGCACTAATGACTGTTGGCCGACCACTATCATCAGCGGCGGGTGTTGTTGGATCATCAAGCGGGTCGTAGTTGATTGATCGACTGAAGACCTTTAGATTACCAATGCTATCAGTGACACTGATATCAAAGGACTTCAAGCCCGGGGTCGTCGCGGTGGATATTGGGAGAGCCAGAACATTGTTAAATATCTGGTTCGTAATATTCGTTTGGCTTCCACCCGAAACGGCAAATGCCTTCAAGCCAGTACAGTCGTGGTCGTTCTGAATATTTAACAAGAAGTTTGGTGTTCTTGTCCATGCGGGATCACCACCCGATGCACCAGATGAGGCTCCCGCATCACCAGCAAATGGTGTATAGACGGTACTCAGGCTGGCATTTGGGTTAAGTGCAAGTACGACTGCATCAACATCACCTGGTGGATCAAGGCTGATACTCTTCGAGAAGATTGAACCTGTGCTGAAGACAGTAGTGGAATCCTTGTAGAGATGCACATACACTGTCTGCGCACACTGGCTGCCAGCCACACCAACCGGCACATCCTTGGCAAAACCAGCAACATATGGGATTTTTGCCGTATTTGCGTCGGGTGGCGTGTTGAGTGTCACCTGCATCTGCTGCGGTGTGCAGCCCGTTGGGGTAATAGTGCCACTGATTGGGTTCTCGTCGGTCACTTCCGTGCTACCCGTCGAGATATCACGCAATACCAGTCCGCCCGAGCATCCATTGGCGTTTGCCTGATAGACAGAATAGCGCGTCACAAGACCATCGCTTGTGAACCGCTCACCAGCAATATGGCCAAACGAGAAACCATCTAGTGAAGCTGAGATACTGAAATTGGCATCGAGGTCGTTATCGCTAGACCCTTGTATTGGGCCTTGCCAATCATTTTGGCCAGCCTGCTTGTGAGCGGTTC
>JANLSE010000313.1:0-5212 GCA_031362265.1 Roseiflexaceae bacterium | reverse complement strand
GCTGATCGCGAGTGCTCCGGTGGCATCCGCCATCACCATTACGCGTGCACATTTTCCCGTTGTCGCTTCACGCATCTGGCCAGTGCCACTGTTTCAATTGGCGGTACGGGTGCACCAACATCAATTGGTGCGCGCCGAACGCTTGCGTTAAGCGGGCCTGCCGAACCACGCTGATAGATCGCACCAACACTCGCTTCCCATGTTGATTTTGTGACTCGACCCGATTCGGCAGGTCGGCTTAAATGCATTGTTCGGCGCGCCGTTCGCTTGTCCGTGCCCTGAAGCGCTCCATCGCCATTCCAATCGCAACCTGTCGCAGCACATTCCGGTAGCGTGCGACTGGCGGCGGCAGATTCAATCGGCTCCTTCCACACCTGGATCACCGTGCGCACGCCATCCACCACAATCACCAGCCACGGCTCTGGCCCGTCCGACCACCGAATCGGCTGCCACGCAATCAATCGGCACCACCATCGGCCACGCGCGACGGTGCTTATCGGTCCGACCTTGGAATCGGGCGCCACCCACCAAGCCCAACCGTGCGTGAAGCCAGCACCACGAGCGCTTGCATTGCGGGGCAGGCATCCGCCACCACGATCAACCGTGCGCTCCTCCCACGTTGGAGATTCGCGAATCTGGCCATTACCACCGATTCTCCTCGTTTGCTCGTGCGCCAGCATCAACCACCGAGCGCCGAACGTCGGCATTCACCCGCCTGCGGGCAGTCGCTACCCTGAACGACTGCCCACCCTGAACCTCACCTGGTTTCTGCTTTTCAGTCTCGCCCCGATTCCCGCAGGTCGGCGTGCAATGCATTGTTGGGCGGCCTTGCGGATGGCCTGACTGGTTACGAGACTGACATGACCCACCACAGCACAACCGCATTGCGCACAAGATACCCTGAACGGTTACAACAAGGCGTCCTGATGTGGCGGCCAAATAGCAGGTTTACGATTCGTGTGGAATTGCTATAGACACTACTACGGTATGCTGTCGCATAATCCTTGACCGCTGGTGGCCTCGTAACATGGTATTGGCCATCCATCTCCAGGTAGCTGATTCAATGCGGCCTTTGTCGTATAGGTTGTATTAGCCAAGGTTGGACCGTCCCCATCCATATCCAAAAACATCACACAACGACTAGATGCTCGCTGGAACAACATATCAAACGATCGGCCAGATCGAGAAAGGCGAGCGAACACGATTTGCCCTGGCAAATTATCAGCGCAAACCTCAAGGTTAATATGGTCGCCGTTTTGATCAAAATACAGCCGACTGCTATGATTACTGCTAAATGTATGCGGTTGGAAAACTAGCAATAAGATAACTCCTGTTCCTATAACTATAGCAGTTAATAATAGGGCAATCGTCCAGTTGATCCTCAGCCAATGAGAGAAACGTATCTGATATGTAGATACACGACGGGCATCCTGGCTGTGCTGTTTATCCACCAATGATTCTTTGTCAGCAAGGGCGTCATCAATGTCAGATCTTATTTTACGCTTGATTTCTTCAATCTCTAATTGTATATGTGGAGGTGTATCTTGCCCTTTATTTGCAGCCTGTAGCTCGAGCACCCGAAGGCGCTTTGAATAAATGTCTCGCAACGCTTGAAGATGCTGTCGCTGTTCGCTGTCCATGAGCCCTCCACGCAAATGGCGTATTGCCTGCCTTCAATTGACAGAATACTACCAGAGATTGGATGGAAATGGAAGGTTGCGACCATGTTGCTTACGAGTTCTTGGTATTTCAATTTGGCATAGACCTTGATACTGCGGCCCAACGCCCGCATTCATCCGCCTGCGGGCAGTTATCACCCTGAACGACTGCCCGCCCTAAGCCGTACATCATTTCTGCTTTTTAGTCTCGCCCCGATTCCCGCAGGTCGGCGTGGAATGCATTGTTGGACGCGCCTTCGCAGTCGTCATCGTTCAGGGATCGACATCAAGCGAGACTCACACCATGCTGAAGTAACATATCAGTGCCGGTCGTAGAATGGTGCACCATCAACTCACGTCTCACGCGCTCAGGCAGCAGTCATGTTGGTTTAGAGACCGAGACAATACCGCATGGCTGCTTCAATCTGCTCCATGGCAGACTCGCTGAGTTTGCCTGCTCGCGTGCCAGGAAATCGACTCACATCAAGCGAGCGCACCTGAAAGCACAAAAAGACGCTTTCGCCCGCTAAGCCACTCTCGGCTGGTGCGATCCGTACATTGGTTGGGTAGTCACGGGTCACGTTTGCACCACTCGTACCAACCACCACAGTTACCACGAGCGGCAGCCGATTAATAGCATCAATCGAGACCACTACCACCGGCCGATGGCCAGCTTGCTCACGCCCATGCACCGGATTCAAATGCACAAAATAGATATCACCGCGTTGGACACTCATGCTGCAGAATCCAATCCATCCATCTCGGTAATCGCAAATTCCGTATTTATTTGCTGCATTTCATGTTGGATTGCTGGGTCAGTGGCCATGGCCGCAAGCGCATGTGCATCTACCTGCAAGGCAGGTTGGCTGGATTTCCGGATGCGATGAACTAACCGCTCCATCAGCCACAATTGTTCCGTGATTGACAGTTGGGCAATGGCGGTTTCGAGCTGTTCGAGTGTTGCTATGGTCATACGCTTCCTCTCTTTCTCGCCAGTATCGACGCCCGCTCTCGCTCAAGTATACCACATGGCGTTGTCCGAATAGGGGAGGGGGCAAGTTAGCAAGTTACCTCCCGCTCACAAGCGCGTGCGCTCATGGTAGATAGCACTCCCTTACAACCACCAACAAAAATCGCCACTTGCTTTCGAGGTGCAATCCCCTCGCGTCCAACGGTGGGCATCAGGCGCGGGGCGGGTCATTCCGACTCGCCCGAATTAGTAGGGCGTAGCCCCGTCGCCTGCATGCCGTGTTGGGCGGCTATGTGTCTTTGACGGTTCACACTGGAATCTGCTATAAAACCCCACTGCCCGGCACAGGGGCGGGTGAATGTGTCGGGCAATGCCGCCGGGCTTACCCGTCGTAGAAGGAAGACCAACCCGACTCGCCCCAGATGGTGACGTCAGGCATTCCCTCAAACAAGGTGCCAAACGCTTCGCCCACCTTGGGGTCACTCATAAATTTTTGCAGACCTTCCAGATTAGTCCACGTATCAATTGCCAGAAACTCCTTGGGGTTCTGGGGATTCAAGTAAGGCATATGCCCGATAGCCCCCAGAGGCCGCCCCACGGCCGGCAGTTGCTCCAAAATCGCGTCGTGGATAGCTTGAGCTTCTTGTTGGCTTGCCGACTTGAGTTGGCCGCGAACAACTGTAATGTACTTCATGATTATCTCCTTTGGATAGGGCGCGATTCAGAATGAGTCGCACCAATAGCGGATGATCAACAGGTTGTGCGAACAGGTCAGGTTGTTTGGCTTATAAGTGCTTCTCCTTTCTGCAATCTGGCCGCATTTGCGGGGACAATTATTGTTGATGCCAGCACGCCTACAAATTTGTAGACGGTCAGGCGTGATTGCAACGAGCCGCCGAACGGCCTGGCGCTAAGCTGGCCTGCCGAACACCATTCGTAGATCGCACCGAGCGACCAATCGCATCGACGCCACAAACTCGCCCCGATTCGGCAGGTCGGCTTGATCCACTCATCACGGCGGGCGTGACTCCCCACCAGAGAAACTCCGCGTCTCGCCGCATGTCCATGGCTCACAAAAGCAGGGAGTTTCTCAGGAGTGCCTTGTTGGACGCGCCCACGCACGCGCCAACCCTGACCATCGCCACCCCTCCCATGATCGCTGCGCCACGTTTTCCGGATTCGCTGCCACGAACGCGACCGCCACCACTGCTCAAGCGCACTGCACGAAGCGTCGGTAGCAGTTCCGCCACGTTTTCCCGCATCCGCGCCACGAACCTGACCGCCACCAACGACACCCGTGCCAGCAACAATGCAGTTTGCTCCCCAACCGATGGTGTGGTTCGGGTGCGCCCAACGGTCCGGTTCAGGCGCGTTGCAAAGAGTCAGCGGAGCAACGTCGCCTGCAACCCGTTGTTAGGCCACTCCTTTTCAAACCTCTCTAGAGGTTCTTTGGAAATTGCTGCCCATACCGCTAAATGTTGTAGACGCCCAAAACGCGACAAGTGCAAGGCACAACAATTCCTGCACGCTTCGGAACTATCTGATCTTGGAGCCACCGTTTACCACCGAGTCCCTTCCGAATTGGAGGTAATACGGATCGAAGCGGACCCCGGTGGCGGGCGGTGTCTGTTTGAACACCGCGTAGCCGCTTGCATCGTACATCAGGGTGTTTGGCGTGTTCCGCCGTACGCTGTGGTAGTCGCCCCACCGCGTGATTGCCGTATCGCTCAGCTCCGGGTACCAGACGATGAAGTCGCCTAGGATCCCGACGGCATTGTTTCCCCAATTCTGGTTGCCGCCCCACGCCAGCGAGATGCCCACTTCGCCGTTCGCGTTCGTCGCGAGACTCGGATACGCGAAGGCGTAGTCGTTGTTCCAAATCTGCCACTGGGCAATCTTCGTATAGTTTGTGACGTCGATCTCGACCACCTGGACATGAGCGCGCGGGAAACCACCGCCCTGCGCAGCCGTCCACGCGAACCACACCTCGTTGTTGTTGCGCCTGGTGATACCGAGCACGGCGTTTCCCGGAAAACCGAATTGCAGCCAATCCGTCGTGCCGTCTTGCGCGATGGAAGAGATCGTGCCATTCGGCCAACTATCAATGTTAATGTCCCGCCAGAAGTATTGCCCTGAGCCTTCCTTCATGGAAAAAACGCGCAGTTGGTTGTTTTGGGGGTGCCCGGCCCAAAACACTTCGTCGCCGGTGTTCTGCGAGATATGACCGCCATAAGCCGACCCGCTGTCAGAAGGTGTAGTGTAGTTCATGTTGATCGTCTGACCATCACGAATCTCATTGAGCGGTATCCTCACTACGAGCAGGCCAGTCCCGACTGCATCGGTGCTGAAGTAGAGGAAGTTGTCTCCCACCGAGAGATCCGGATAGTCCATCGTGGTCGTTCCCAGGTTGAATGTCGCCGAGAGCAGATCCCAATATGTCCAGGACGTGCCGCCGCTGTCGATGATGCCCTGCGGACTGGCAGCGGCGATTCGGACTCGATTGACGCCGGTCAGGCAGCCGCCGGCACCGGTTCCACAGAACTGCATCAGCCAGATGAAGCGATCGATTTGAGGCACGTACTGC
>JANLSE010000296.1:0-2473 GCA_031362265.1 Roseiflexaceae bacterium | reverse complement strand
CTACGCGGCGAGCGCATGGAGTCGGATAATGCAAAGTGAAGCATTGGAGCATTGGAGCATTGGAGCCGGGAACCCTTTGGGTGTAGCATTGGAGCAGTGAAGCAGTGAAGCGTTGGAACGTTGGAGCAAGATCACCTTGTCACCTTGTCTCCCTGTCTCCCTGTCTCCCTGTCTCCTTGTCCTCCTGATCTGTCCGCTTGTTCTTGCGCTCTGCGTTCTTGTGCTCTGCGCTCTGCGTTCTGCGCTTATATGGTTCTTAGGAGTATGCCATGTCGATCATCTATGTAGGTACGTACACCCAGCAACTACCGCATGTTGCGGGGAAGGCAGCAGGCATTCTGATCTATCGTTTTGATGCAGAAACGGGCGTATTACATCCGCTTGGAGTAGGCGTGGATGTGATTAACCCATCGTTTGTGACACTCTCGGCCAATCGGCGGATTCTGTATGCTGTCCAGGAAATTGGCGAATATGCGGGACAGCCCGGTGGTGCGGTGAGTGCCTTTACGATCGACCCAGCCAGTGCTGCACTAACTCTCCTAAATACGCAGCCAACTCATGGCGCACACCCCTGTTTTGTTTCAGTTGATGCAAGTGGGAACTGGCTCCTCGTTGCCAATTATAGTGGTGGGAATATTAGTGTATTCCCAATTGCAGAAGATAGCTCGCTTGGCGCAGCAACCCATGTCGTTCCGCATATTGGTGTGCCAACTCACCACGATGCGCCACATCCACATTCAATTCTGCACGATCCACAGGGTCAGTGGGTTCTTGTGCCAGATTGTGGCCTTGATCGCATTGCTGTCTATAAGCTCAACAGTGAACGTGGTATGTTGATTCCAAACGATCCACCCTGGGTCAAACTCACACCCGGTGCAGGGCCGCGCCATCTGGCATTTCACCCATTGCGAGCCGACCGCCTGTACTGCATTAATGAGCGCAACTCAACATTAACTACCCTCGCGTACGAACCGGCAGCTGGGGTTTTGCATGAACTACAAACACTCTCGACACTGCCCGATTCATATACGCAATCCAATTCTTGTGCCGATATCCATGTCCATCCATCAGGGCGATTCGTGTATGGCTCGAACCGTGGCCACGATAGCATTGCAGCATTTGCGATTGATGAAGAACATGGAACCTTACGGAGTATTGGTCATCTGCCAACCGCTGGACGAACACCACGTAATTTTGCAATTGATGCGACGGGCCGCTGGTTGCTGGCCGCAAACCAGGATAGCGATTCGATTCAGAGCATGCATATTGATGTAGCTACTGGTGAACTACAAGCTGGGCCAATTTCAGCAGTTGCATCACCAGTCTGTGTGTTTATACAACCTGAATTATAAGTCATTGCAAAGCCATGCTCAGCCTATCGCAGCGTCATATGTAATTTGCCGTATAATGAGGAGCCTTACTACTCGCGATATACAAACGTCGTGCGATGGGAACGCTAACATTCGCATCGCATATACCTATTAGATGTGAATAGATACAGAACACATGATTAATTCGTATATATCGCGAATCACTAAAGCATATACATGGGTGTCCTGGATGACAAAACGCCTAGAACAGAGCTGGGTTGTGCTGCTTATGGCGTTCGCCTTCGCCCACGGTATGATCTATGCATTGCTCATTCCACTATGGCAAGCGCCAGATGAGCCAATGTTATATGAGTATGTTGCACTCACCGCACAGCTTGGCCGGGTACCACAGTCACTCGATCAAAATCCTGCGCTTGAGCGACAGATTCTTCAATCACTTGATCAGCATA
Source organism: Roseiflexaceae bacterium (assembly GCA_031362265.1). Lineage (GTDB taxonomy): Bacteria > Chloroflexota > Chloroflexia > Chloroflexales > Roseiflexaceae > JANLSE01. Next base: position 693 of record JANLSE010000296.1, on the reverse strand, counting down.
ACTTCTGGTCGTATGTGCTTGATACGACACCCGACCGCTTCCCACAAACATTTACCGAAGCGACTGAACTCTTCTGGATGCCGCGCCAAGTAGGTGGTGATCCACCAGCATATTTTGCGCTGGCAGCCTTAGCAGTGCGGCTCGTTCCAAATTGGGGTGTCGACGCACAGGTAACGCTGCTACGCTTGTTGAATACTACACTTATTCCAGCCCTGGTTCTGTGCGCATATGCTGCTGCACAGGAACTCACTGTTGCGAACCCGGACTCTTTGATTCCATTTGCCGTAGCTGCATTCGTTGCGTTGCACCCAATGCTCACCATAATTGATAGTGCGATCGGGAATGATGGATTAGCTAATCTGCTGGCTGGCCTGATCTGCTGGCTTTGGCTGCGTATGTTGCGGCGTGGAGCAACCTGGCAGCAGATCGCGATTCTGGGTGCACTGATTCTCTTTGGCCTCACTGTCAAACGCACGCTGTTACCATATGTGGTGTTAATCTGCGCCGCAGGAATAATTGCACTGATCGTGCGCATCTGGCGTTACAGCCAAATCGCGCGTATTGCAGGTGCAGTTATGGCGGTTGGGCTAGCCATTGCGCTTGTTGCCTGGGGTTCTACTCAACTTGATCGCAGCGCCGCCTGGGGTTGGTTGGGGCAAAGGGACTGACATCTCACCCCATTGAAGCGCGACC
>JANLSE010000218.1:0-3045 GCA_031362265.1 Roseiflexaceae bacterium | reverse complement strand
GTTACGGTTTGGGAATCCGGATCGGAGTACATTGTGGAGCCATAAGCTGCCAGATGCAGGGTGCGGGCCTGCTGTGCCAGGAGCACTACTGCGCCTGGAAAGACCCGCTGCTCGATTGCGGTATGCACAAGCGCATCGATCATGGGCGCGGTGTGCAGCTTGGCCAATCTGGTAACCATGGATCGAAGCTAATATTCTCGCCAACCGAGTCGCCGCGCCCATCGGCCCAGCGATCTGGCTCATAGGGGCCATTGCTTTTGCCCCACCAGTTATTGCGCATATCGATCTGGACTTCACTAGTGGCGCCGCGCCCAATCCCATACTTCAGATAGACCGGGATAATCGGCGGGATATGATCATCGATCGCATTATCACGAATATTGAGTGGGAAGCCGGGTACTTGCACCGTTTCCGAGCGCACACTCAGCCCATTGCTTCCATTGAGGAGGGCATTACAGAGCACATTACCACTCAGTGGCGTTGTAGTTGTCGAAAGGGTGAGATCCGGGCCATCCTGGCCAATCAGCAGGTTGCGTTGCACATCCACCCTGAGGCCCTCAAAATCACTCTCGTTATGTAGCAGCACTTGCGGAGCGCCAGGCGCTAGGCGGTTCCCACCAATCCGGTTGCCAATGATCGTCGCTAATCCACCGCTGAAAGTTGCTTCGAGCGCAGCGCCATAGGGCATATCATTGCCCGAAATCTCGCTATCACGTACTTCGAGGCGGCTGAATTCACTGCGAATATGGCCACCATTGTCGCTGATTTTCACATTGCGCAGGCCAAGAGTTGCACCTTCGACCATAATCAGGGTACCACCGGCACCACCGCCATGAATTTCACTCTGTTCAAGGATGATCTCACTGCCGGGACGGCCAAAGATGCCATCCCAGCGCTGCGTTCCACTGGCGATGAATCGAACTGGTTGGCCAGGTTTGCCAAGCGCGTATAATTTGCCCTCAGTTGAGATTGCAATGCCTGGCGCGATTCGTACCTCCACACCAGGTTCAATGATCAGTGCTGCACCTGGCGCAATCGCCAGATTACGTTCGATTGTATATGGGCTCTTTGCGAGAGTCCAGTAGTTTGTGCCGCGCAGAATAGTAAGCGGAACACTCGTTGGACGTGGTGGGCGTGGTGTTGGCGGTGGGCTATTCGCACTATTGGCAACCAATGGCACGGTTGGTATGGGCGCTGGCTCTGGTGTCGCAACTGGCACGATTGTGGCTGGCGGTTCTAGGGTTGGTTGTGGTTCGGCAGTTGCGATAACAACGGTTGGGGCGAAGACAGGTGGTGTGATTGTGATGCCATTTGCGCTCAGGATTGCGGTTGGCAATTCTGGTGCTGGGTACCCTACAGCGGCAGTTGGTGCCTGTGCGATCGGGATCGGTGTTGGTTCGGGTAGTGAGGTCGCCGGTGGCTCGGTCGGCTCACTAAGTGGTGTCTCATCTATGGCTTGATTGGTCGTTGGAGTTGTTAGGTTGGCAACTTCACCAGTTGTGGTGGTTGGTGTCGAACCGCTCGCACTATTTGGTGCTGGGCTACCAAAAACGGCAGCCAGAAGGATGGCAACGCCAAGAAACCCCACTGCACCAAGGAGAATAAGCGAATCACGGTTAAGGCGCAATGTAAAGGACTTATCAGATGGTTCAGGTTCGACAGGGAGTTGGTCGGGCGAACTCAAGCGCGCCTCCTGGATATCCTGCAAATGCCGAAATCAGGAGTCATCTTACCATATAGGGCACGATGCATGCAATGTGCATGTTTCAAATGGTGAGAAAAGCGTGCATATAAAGGCCCAATATCTATTAGGCGCCAAGTTGATGGGCACGTTGATAGTGCATATTCGTCATTTTACGAGTAGTGATAATGGCCCCCTTCTCATTGAGGAAGAGTGCAGCAAGATGTGGGCGGGCTTCAATCCATGGGAGCGCAGCCTGGCTGCCAAGAATGAGCACGATCCGCGCTGCCATATTGGCGGTTGGGCCATCTGGCGCAATAACGGTGGCAGAGACAAGATCCGTGCGGGATGGCTTGTTTGTGCGTGGGTCAATCAATGCCTCTGGTTCGTGTGGGGATTCTTGGTTATGTTTCACGCATTTACGGTTTGAAGTTGCAGCAGCTCCTGAACCTAACATAAGATAGCCAAGCTGTTTTTGGCTAATCGGCGAATTTGCTAGAGATGTTTGCCAAGGGGAGCCATCCGCCATAGGCCCATTGACAACCACTTCATCTTGGGTATCAATCATGGTTGGGCCATATTCGGCGAAGCGTTGTACGGCCATATTTGCAGCCCAACTACGGGCGATATTGGTGAGATCCAATCTGGCACCACGCGGTAATCGAATACTGCTGGTAAAGGGATCGAGTTGAATGGTACGCCAATCGAGTGGGCTTGCGCGCCGCGTCGAGAGTAGCGACATAAATCCTTCGCTGCGCTCGGCGACATCGATTGCAATGCGTAGTACACTCCAGAATGTTCGGCTTACATGAACTGCCTGACCATTCGAAGCATTGAGAAGTGAAATCTCGCTATCCGGGTTTGCAAGCGAGAATGACAATTCCCATTGTTTGAACCACACAGGTATCTGACCCAATAGGAATTTGTTCTGGGTCTGTTGCGTATCAAGCGATGCCGTTATCTGGCATTCCATCGCTGCAAATGTGATTTGGTGCATGGTTTTCCCCAGTTGATTGTTGTGTTAGTACCATCACCGGTCTAGGTTCCATGTCGATTTAAACCGATTATACACTAATATTGCGCTATATGATAGTATGTTCGCTCACATCTGGTAGCGCGTAGATGACTCATGTATCACAGCCATGCGCGATACAGAATACGAGATGGTGCGTACGGCTCAGAGTGGCATATTGCCATGTTTGCGAGGCGGCAACGTTTGGCGCTTGCTGCGGGCGAGGCGTAGTGCGCGAATCAGGGCTGGGCGGGTCTCACGCGGTTCGATCACTGCATCGAGGTAGCCACGTTCGGCAGCGATATATGGGTTGGCAAACCGATTCTGATAATCTTCAGCCAGCTCTGCTTGG
>JANLSE010000202.1:0-2371 GCA_031362265.1 Roseiflexaceae bacterium | reverse complement strand
GGTGCCAATTATGGCTGGCCGCAAACTGAAGGTAATCAACCGTCTGGCGTTGCGAATGTCACTTACCCAATCTATACCTACTCACATGGTAACGGAGAGTTCCAGGGCGATGTTATTGCCGGTGGCACCTTCTATAATCCTTCAGCAGCAAACTTCCCAGCGGATTATATCAACGACTATTTCTTCGCTGATGCTGGTTCAAGCCGTATCTGGGTGCGCGATAGTTTTAGTGGCACTGTGACAACCTTTGCTAGCTCACTCACCGTAAGTAGTCCTGTCGATCTTGGTGTTACACCAAGTGGCACATTACTTTACCTCGCACGTGGTAATGGTTCGACAACTGGGGCGGTACGCTCAATCCAATTCACTGGCCCACCACCTGTTCTCACAGCGCGTGTCCGGCTGCCATTGATCAAAAAGTAGGCGGAGCGCAGAACGTCAAAACACCGTAGATCGAGATGCGATTTTCGCTTCTACAATTGGAACTATCTGGTATTGAAGCACAGAGCGGTGATAGAGTTAGGATGAGATTTGAGCATTCTGTACCGTTCTGTGGTTCTATAGTCCTCTCTTCCGTTTCGCTGTAAGCAAAGGAGCTTCCCATGGCGGAGAAAAGTCGTATTGGCATCCTTGGCCTCAGTCATGATCATATCTGGGGCAATCTGAAGGATCTCGCTGCCAGTAGCAATGGTCAACTTGTTGCTGCTGCCGATCCCCACCCTGAGTTACGTGCCCAGATCACCAAAGAATATGGCTGCCCCACCTACGCAAGTGCCGAGGAGCTACTGGACAAGCACAAACTTGATGCTGTCTATGTTTATGGCGATAATGCTGGGGGTGTCGACTTGATGGTCATGGCTGCTGCACTCGGCGTGCATATTATGGTCGAGAAGCCACTGGCCTCAACATATGCCGGTGCTGCACGCGCCATTGGTGCTGCGCGCCATGCTGGTGTGCAACTGATGGTGAACTGGCCAATTGCCTGGTGGGCACCACTCCAAAAGGCGATCGATATGGCGAAATCCGGCGACCTTGGTGAAATCTTCCAGGTAACATACCGTTCTGCACATGCTGGCCCGCGTGAGCTTGGCTGCTCGCCCTTCTTCGCGGAATGGCTGTACGACCCACAGCGCAATGGGGCAGGCGCACTCATGGATTACTGCTGCTATGGTGCCGCTCTCACCTGTGCCATTCTCGGAAGCCCCTCACGGGTCACAGGCGTCAGTGGGCGGCTACGCAAGGCAGATCTGCCCGCCGAAGATAATGCGGTTCTTATCATGCAGCATGCCCGTGCGATCAGCACTACAACCGCTTCCTGGACTCAATCTGGGCATATGACAAGCTATGAGCCGATGATTTATGGTTCTCAGGGCACCGCCGTTGTTCGCGCCGATGGCCAGGAGTTATGGCTCGCTAACGAGAAGCAGATGAATGGCACGAAGCGCCGTGTGAGCCTGCCCGACCGCGAAAAGCGTAATGCCACCGAATTCTTTCTGCATCATATCCGCTCTGGTAAGCCAATCAGTGGGCTGTGTAGCGCTGAGGTTGGCCTCATGGCCCAGGAGGTACTTGAAGCTGGCATCGTCTCCGCCGCAGAAGGGCGAACCCTGTCGCTGCCACTACCAGTTGTCGCGCTACGCTAGAGGAGCGTAAAGCGCTGGAGCATCGGAGCATCGGAGCATCGAAGCGCATACTGCTCCAATGCTCCAATGCTCCAATGCTCCAATGCTCCAATGCTCCACCCAAAGGGTACCCGGCTCCAATGCTCAATTGTTCCATCGCTTTCACATATGAGGTATCAGCATGATCCGAATCGGCATCGTCGGCTGTGGCCGTATTCTCAATGCCCATCTACAGGGCTATCTCAAGCTACGCGCTAAGGGGATCGACAATTTTCGCATCACCGCACTTTGCGCCCGTAAAGAAGAAGATGCATGGATGTTTCACACCCGTGGCAAAGGGCCAACCCCGCGACCACCAGTGCTGGATCCATCTACTGGTGATCCGCTCGCTGCGCCACATACCTACCTCAGCGATTTTCAGGATGATGTCGAAGTTGGCGTCTATACCGATTACCGCGATCTCATCGCCAGCGGTAAAGTCGACGCGATCAATGACCTCACAACACTCTCGTTACATCACCAGGTTGGCAAAACTGCGCTCGATGCAGGGCTACATCTGCTCTCACAGAAACCACTGGCTGTCTCAGTACGAGCTGCCAAGTTGCTCGTCGATCTGGCGAAATCCAAGGGGCTGACGTTTGGTGTGTTCGAAAATGTACGCCAGTCACCAGGTGTGCGCGCATCGGCTTGGGCGATCCGCCAAGGCATGATCGGCGAACCACAAGTTGCATTGATGGGCTCGCTCGGTG
>JANLSE010000197.1:0-2355 GCA_031362265.1 Roseiflexaceae bacterium | reverse complement strand
TAACAATGCGCTTAAGTTGACCTGCCGAATCGGGCCGAGTCTAAAAATGGTGTTTGCAAGCGAGCATCGGCGCGATCTTCAATGTGGTTCGGCAGGCCAACTTAGCGCAGGCGTTCGGCAACTGCAGTTGAACGTTGTGCTTGCTGCTGAGTCGCCATGCACGTGTTCCTTACGGTAACATGTGGTATGATTCCAAGGAGTGACATCCCATGCAGCGGTTGCGTGCGAATAGGATCATCTATGAATGTGGTCTTTCGTCTCCAAGGAAGCGAATTTGAATGGGACAGTCTGAAGGCGACCTCAAATCTTGAGAAACATGGTGTGGGTTTTGAGGAGGCCGCTGAAGTGTTCTTTGATCCCTTTTGCCAATACGGTGATGCCACACCTGAGGGTGTTGAAGAAGTGCGCGATTTTGCGCTCGGGTATTCGACGACGCAGCGTTTGGTGCTGGTCGTGTCGACGGAGCGAGGTGATCGCACGCGCATTATCTCGGCACGACCAGCGACGACGAGTGAAAGGAAACAGTATGAATCAGCCTGAATTTCCAGAACGCTTGGTGTTTACCCCACGACCAAGCCAAACAGTCACATTGCGTGTCCCCACGGATACGTATGGATCGCTTGAGCGGATGGCAGCCGAGCGAGATATGAGTGTCGACGCCCTATTAAAGTTGTATATTGGACAAGGGTTGCGCGCCGATTTAGCAAAACATTTTGCGGAGCATATGCTGGATGTGACCGCACGGATACTGATCGAGCGAGGGCAGTCACCGGAACAGGTCGAGGCAATCGTTCGCGAGATCCGGGCAGCGAGTGGGTCGTAGGGGTCGTGGGAGCGAGGTATGCTCGGTATGTGCCCATGGAACGCTTGATACGGGGCAGTTTGCAGGAGACTTGCCACTCTCTGAACAACTATTCCTCTACGATAACGACGGACAAGTAGGACCTATCCATAGCATGGCTGAAGCATGCACATGGGTAGGTATTCCGCAGGAGAAAGCCGTTTTCTTACGTATTGGATGGGTGTCATATCGCAGCAGTCGCCCAACAGTGCATTTAAGCGGACGTGCTGAATCGCGGCGAGTTTGCGAGGTTGGTGTGGAAACAAGTGTCCGTGCGTTCAATCAATCGTATCTTCAGCACGCCGCTTAATGCAAGCGTTGGGCGGCAAGCAATCATGCTTTGCGCACCTGAGATGCTTGCATATGCTACTATAGGCACCATTGCTCCCTCGGCGTTGGTTGACTGGAGGTTCGTGTGGTCGCGCTTCACCTCATTCTTGTCGATCCGAATCCCACTCTGTGCCGTGCCTTTCAAACGGCGTTTGCCTCGCTCCCCAATGTTGAGGTGGTCAATGGGTATTTCGAGCATCTTCCCGCGTTTGATTGTATGGTCAGTGCCGCAAACTCATTCGGATTAATGGATGGTGGCGTTGATGCGGCGATTACGCACTATTTTGGGGGAGATGTGCAACGACGGGTGCAGCAACATATTTTGGATACGTATTTGGGCGAGCAGCCGGTTGGGACATCCTTCATTCTTGAAACGAACCATCCCACACATCCCTATCTTGCGCACACGCCAACGATGCGCGTGCCGATGGCGATCACACGAACGGATAATGTCTATCGTGCGATGTGGGCGATGTTACTAACAGTTCACCTGCATAATCGCCAAGCGCTGCCATCGATTACGACGATTGCTTGTCCCGGATTAGGCACATCAACTGGGCGCGTTCCCGCTGTGGAAGCCGCCCGGCAAATGGCATTGGCCTACGAACATATGCTATTTCCACCAACGGCTATATCATGGGAGTTGGCGGAGAGCCGCCAACGGGCTGTATGCTATGGGGGCGATCATGGCTTCCATATTCCCCCTGAGACCGACCAGTAATCGTAACGGTGAGACAGGCGACCCCATGATCAGGCAGCCAGGTGATCAAACTGTAGTTTGGTAGCGGAGTGCATTGCTTGAAAACAAACCAACCCATATGAGGTTGAGTCGCATACCTTTCTCGTGTCGGTTCAGGTAACAACGTGCGACCGAAAGGCCACACACATAAGATTCTGATGGGAAAGCCAACCACGCTTGCCGTCCAACACGCCCATCAACCCGACCTGCCGAATCGCGGCGAGTCTAAAAACCATGGCGGCGAGCAAGCGTCGGTGCGATTTATTGGTGGTGTTCGGCAGGCCGGGTTATGGGCAGATCGTTGGGCGGCACCTCAACCCTTTCGTACCTTGGAAGTGATGATCCAGAACTGGCTCAGTGCACGTGCGAGGTTGGGGAAGGATGTTGGTAGCTTTGGAAGGCGGTTGCGGCGGCAGTTGGTGGTTCAGCGGCGGTGGCAGGAATC
>JANLSE010000177.1:0-11665 GCA_031362265.1 Roseiflexaceae bacterium | reverse complement strand
CACGCTCCGTAGTATTGCCGAACGCTTTGGGGTTACCGTACAGGCAATATTGGCTGCTAATCGGCTGACACCACAGCAGGCCGATACGCTTCGCCCTGGGCAAGAAATTATCATCCCCTAAGTTGGCTGTGTACCCATTTTAGTAGAGATCGGTGCTATAAGGTTATCGGCTATCGCTGTATCAAGTCATTCATATAAGAAGGTGCCACATGGCGCAACAACACTTGCCATTCACCTTGAATTACCGGCCAGATGCCGCTGAGCAACTTGAAGCTGCTCGCCGCTATCAGGCAACCACACGCAAACATCTTGTCTACCGATTGCTGAGTATTGCCTCGCTCGGTGTGGTCGTCTGGTCACTCTTCACACCTGGCATGCAAATCCTAACGATCATATGGCTAGCACTCGCAGCCTACACATGGTTCGATCCACTCCCGCTTTTCCTCTCTTGGATGGGCGCGCGTGGTGGTAAGAATGCACCACCCTATGATGCAATCTTCGCCGACCAAGGTATTACATTTGTCATTGGTGATCGAAAGGTACAGCGCGGCTGGGATCGTTATATCAAACTCATTGAGACGCCACGGATCTTTATCTTGATCTATGGGTCGTGGGCCTATTCGATCATCCCACGCCGTGCGATTGGTGATGCTGAAGCCCAACAACAATTCCTGACACTGCTCAAAGGGAAGATCGGGAAACGTTGATACCTGTTGTGCAGGAGGCATAGTGGAACTAATCAGAGTGACACGACGTTATTGATTCACAGGCATGCCAGCATCCACCGCCCACAATTCGGAGTGTCTTAATGCAACAGAACACGAACAATACGCTTATCCTACTCATTGCGTTAGCACTCATTGCAGGGATCGGTCTCGGTTGGATCGGGCATGACCTGCTGCCGCGGCCAAGTACCCAAGCGCTGGCACCCACTGGGCAAATCGATGCACCTACAACACCAACAGCAACCTGGGTGAATCCATCACCACTCCCTGCAACAAGCACGCTCACACCAACCGAACCACCGTTTCTCCCGCCTTCGCCCACTGCCCTACCAGAACCTCCTACGCCAATCGCCACGCTTACTGCTTCACCACTGCCGATCGACTCGCCAACTAGCACGGTAGAACCACTTCCAGAACAGCCAGCAATTATTGGCTACGCTGTGCATACCGTTCAGCAGGGTGAAACACTGGTGCAGCTTGCCGAGATGGGCGGTAGTGATAGTATGCTGATCGTGACCTACAATCACATTATTGGTCTTCCACGGGTTGGCCAAGCGATAGTTGTTCCGCAGCTCGCCGGGCGCACAAGCCAACTGCAAAACCCACCAACAATTATCGTGCGTGGGCCAAACGCACAGCCTTGGGTCGCACTCACCCTCGATGCGGGCGCAGGTGCTGAACCAACGGCCAAGATTCTCGATACGTTGCGCGCACGAGGCGTGCGGATAACCTTCTTCCTGACTGGCAAATGGATTCGTGAGAATCCCGATCTTACTCGCCAGATCGTGGCCGATGGGCATGAGGTCGCGAATCACACAACGAACCATCCAGACCTACGCAAACTTGATGATCAGGCAATTCGTAGTGAGCTTGCCGATACTGAAGCAGCAATGTATGAAATTGCTGGGGTCAGCAGCAAGCCTTACTTCCGGCCACCCTTTGGGGCCTACGATGAGCATGTCCTACAGATTGTGCAATCGGCAGGATACCTCCCAATATACTGGACTCTCGACAGCCTAGATTCGGTAGGAGAGCCAAAAACTGCGGAATTTCTGCTTGAACGGGTCACCACTAAACTCTCGCCAGATCAGTTGCGTGGCGCGATTATTCTCGCCCATTGTGGTAATCCATCCACCGCCGATGCACTACCAGCCATACTCGATCACTTTAGCGCTATGGGCTTCGAAGTCCGCAAACTCTCCGAGGTATTACAAGCTAGCCAATAAACGCAGAACGCAAGAACGCAAAACGCAAATGCTTCTCACACACTTTACGCACTTGCGTTCTGCGCACTTGCGCTCTTGCGTTCTGCGCTCCTGCGTTGCCGTTACCCACGTAGTGCGCGAATCTTAGCTGGATCAACAACTTGGCGGCTATATTCAGGCGGATAGAGCGCGCCACCCATGTAGATCCGAGGGTTACGATAGCGCATCGGGCTTTCTACGGTACCAAAGCCGGTTACATGGAATTCGTGCGCACCACTCAGCGCAATTGCCTTGTGCATATTACGCTCGGTACCACAACCTGGCATAATACTGATACGTGCGCCTGCATGCTGTACAAGCTCAGCAATCATATCGATCCCCTCAATCACCGATGGCTCCTGGCCCGATGTCAGCAAGCGATCCGCACCAGTTGCAATCACATCTTCAAGGGCTTGAAACGCATCACGTGCCATATCGAATGCACGATGGAATGTTACCGCCATTGGCCGTGCCAATTCGACGAGCGCACGTGAACGAGCCACATCAATATCACCATCTGGCGTCAGAATCCCTATTACGACGCCATCGACGCCTAGCTCCTTACAGCGAAGAATATCGCGCCGCATGATCTCATACTCAAGCTCAGAATAGCAGAAATCCCCGCCACGTGGACGAATAATGACATGCAACTTGATCGAAAGCCGCTCACGTGCGATCACAATCGCGCCATCACTAGGGGTTGTGCCGCCCTCGATCAGGTTATCGCATAATTCGACCCGATCAGCACCACCTGCTTGCGATGCAATTGCAGATTCGACCGAATCAACACACACCTCAATTGTGAGGGAGGGATGCCGTTTTGTTGTCTCAACTGAACTCACTACTGCCTCCTATGCTGGATTCATCCAATATACACCAATTGTAGCTTGGTATTAGTTCTTGGTTTTCGTAGAATTGCTATCGCTCACATTTATATGTGTTTCTCAAATACCAACCACTGATGACAAAATAACCCTTGGTTAAGCCCATACTGGAGTGCAAGACCTCCTAACAAGCTCTGTGTAAACGTCCAATCGGCTGGAATGAAACGCCCCAGCCACAAGAAGAGATAGACAAGCTCGTGCGGTAAATGTAAAAGTCGCAGATCGGGCGTCAGATCGCGTTGCTCAACTAGCCTGAGTTGCTGGGTTTTGGCATGTGCAACCAACTGCGCAACAGTCGTAATACCTGGCGCATGCCAGCCGCGTTGGAAGGCATCTACCACCAACGAATCCGGCTGAGGGTTGCTGAAGAAGTCATCACAAATAATCAGCCGCCCTCCAATACGTAATGCACTTGCAGCCTGCGCAAGGAACCCAGCCGACTCTGGCGCATGAACGAGTGCCTCTATCGCAATTGCAATATCAAATGCATGAACGAATGGCAAGTGTAAGAAGTTTCCTTCCATAAATACACAATACCGATCAAGCCCTAAACGTCGTGCATAGCCCTGCGCAAGCCGTATCTGGGTTGGGCTGATACTTATTCCTACCCCATAGAATGCGTTAGAAAAGCGCTTCGCAAGATGACAAATTGTCCCACCAACACCACATCCAAGATCAATAACATGCAAATTTCGCGTGTTCATTATGCTAGAATCGCTTGACAGCTCGGCAGCGATCTGCTCATTGACATATATGAGTGCTTGCGTTTTATGCTCTACACCAGAAGCCCAGATTGCCCGATGAACAGTATGGGTTGCTGCATCATTACCAAACGCTCGAAATAGTCGCGTATTACGCTCGTAGTACCTCCGCACCCGTGCAACATGAGTCATGCATGCCTTCCTACCATAACAATGTCCAACTTTATCCAATGTTCTTATAACAGACCTTTCACTTCGCGGGGCCTATCATACCGCAGGAATACACCCGACGCCAACTCACCGCATAATCCATGAGCGATATAATCATCACAAACTCAAAACAACCGCATTTACCAAGCTATATCTATGGAAACAAGCGCAATAAGTCATCTATTCATCCTCAGAAGGTGATATGTTATTCATATTAACTTATGAATTGTTTGTAATAATTCTGACCTTTCGATAATCGTTGTAATCCTACGGTAATGTTACTTTTCGCATGATTCTGCGACACTATAGATAACCGATTCCCATTCAATGCTGAATTCTGATCTGCTGCACTATGGTGTTGGCTTTATTGTGGAGATTGTGCTCATGAAAGTCTGGCTCAGAATTCTGTTTGGCTCAATACCAATAGCGCTAATATCAGCATACATGCTTGGTATATCGCCAATCACCATCCACTCAGGACTTGCAGCACAAGCCGTAGCTCCACAAGAGTCTTTTGAGAACGCCCCCGCCACTTGGCAAGTCAGTCGTGATACAGCTGGAAGCGGCAGTGTTAGCCAGGTAGGAACGCCAGTTGATATTGGGATTGGCGCTGCACGTCTCGCAACAAGTAGCAGTGGTAGTGTCGCAGCCCTCTCGACAACGTTTAGCGACGCTGCTGGAAGCCATATATGGATGGAGCGACCAGGTACGTACCGCTGGCAAAATGCACGTATCTTTGTACCAGCCGCCACAGTTGCGCAAATTAGCGCAGGCCAATATCTTACACTGGCACGTTTCGAGGCAACCGGCACCACCAGTCGTTGGGAGCTTAGTATTCGGAGTGCAGGGCAACTCTATGTGGTTGGCACAGATCAGAATAATGGCCAATTGCGCGAATTCCCGGTCTATGGGGTTATCCCAACCGACCGCTGGTTTGATTTAGAAATCGGTCTCCATTCACAGCAAGGGCCAGGTGTCAAACGCGCGTTCGCATTCCTGATCGACGGAACCTACTATGGTTGGTATCATCAGGGGCGTATGGTCAGCGAAACATATAATCGCACAGCATTGGGGATTGTGGACACAACCAGCACAGCAGCGCTCACAGTATATGTCGATCAATGGTATCCCGCGACAAACGGGACGTTTCCAGCTGGCCCAGATCTGCGTGATACTGCCGAATTTCAGACAATAGATTACCGCAATCAGAATGGAGCGCGCTGGCAAATCGACTGGTCAACCTGGGAAGAGAGCCTTATTCTGCACCCAACGCATGGCCTCTACTCCGCCAATTCGCGGCTTCAATCTGGCATGAATCTTGATCGTGCACCTAACCTGAACAGTGGTTGGGGCGAAATCGAAATTGGCTGGCCAAATGGAACACCTACGCTAAACCCAAATAGCTACTTTGGCCCGATGATTGGGTTCCGCAAAGAAATCAACCGCGAAGAGAATTTCGAAATCATCCCAATTGGGAATGGGAATGGAACGGTCGATCTCGCATTAGAGGGCTGGGTTGGGAATCCCGTGATTATTTCACGCTGGCCCATACCAAGTGCTACGAGCGCTCCAACCAGCCATATCCCAGAACCTGGCGATATCATTCGCACCCGCTGGGAGCAAATTGATGCGACGAATCTGCATATTCAGGCCTGGTATTACGATGCTAGTACCGCCCAATGGCATGCGGCTATCGATACAACTATCAATATCACTGCTATTAGTGATGGCACAACAACGGTCAACTATACCGATGGTTACCACACTGCTTCATCTGTTACCATTGATAGCACCCAATATAGCATCCGTCGCTACTCAGCTGGCACGCTCGCCAGTTTCCCAATTGATGGTGGACTCCTGACCAGCACGCCCATCCCACCTAGCTCTACTCCAACAAACACACCGGATCTTTCGACAGCGACATCAACCAGCACTCCAAGTGCAACAGCAATCGGCGCAACCACTGGCCCGACAGATACCGCATTACCAGCAACGGCAACCAACACACCAATTCCACCAACCAGTACATCAACTAGCACACCAATTCCACCAACCAGTACATCAACTAGCACGCCTACAGGAAGTGGATTCCCGGTCACAGGCGTACTCGATACATTTAATCGCGCAAATGGCGCATTGGGAACTGGCTGGGGTGGCAGCACTGGTAGCTATTCGATAACATCAAACCAACTCGATGTTGGCACTGGTGGCAATATTCATTGGTCGGGCAGCGTATTTGGCGCAAATCAGGAGGCGTTTGTCACCCTATCCACAATTGATCCTAACAGTGCCGAGATCGACCTGCTACTCAAATCGCAGAGCACTACAAACTACAGCCCTGGTGTGATCGAGGTGTGGTTCAAACCATCGACAAAGCAAGTTCAAGTCTGGACATACAGTACCGCCCAGGGCTGGGTAGTACGTGGGAGCCCGATCGCAGCACCGTTTGTTGCAGGTGATCAGTTCGGCGCACGTGTCAATGCAGCTGGGCTTGTCTCTGTGTATCGCAACGGCGTCTTGCTCGGAACAGCAAACGTCAGTGCATGGACATATGCAGCCAGTGGTGGCGCAATTGGGTTGTGGTTCGATACTTCTTCAAACTCACTCGCGGATAACTTCGGCGGTGGTAATGCTGTGATCGTTGCCCCAACTGCGACACCTGTGCCACCAACGGCAACTAGCACACCAACCACAACACCTGTGCCACCAACGGCAACACCAACCGCCACGAGTGTGCCACCAACGGCAACACCAACCGCAACCAGCGTACCACCAACGGCAACGAACACGTCAACGGCGACACCCGTGCCACCAACGGCAACGAACACGTCAACTGCCACTAGCTTGCCACCAGACACCAGCACGCCAACCGCGACGCTCGTGCCGCCACCAGACACCAGCACACCAACCGCGACGCTCGTGCCGCCGACGGCTACGAACACGCCAACCGCGACACTTGTACCAACCGCGACGAGTGTGCCACCAACTGCGACCAACACACCAACCGCGACCAGAACGCCAACTGCGACCTTAGCACCTAACGATGCGATTTTCGCTAATGGATTTGAGAATGGCAATCTCGGTGCTTGGAGTTCAAGCGCAGCCAACAGTGGCAACTTAACTGTGAGTGCGGCGGCGGCATTAGTTGGAACACGCGGTATGCAAGCGCTTGTTGCGAACAACGTAAACATGCTCGTTACGGATGATACACCTAACGCTGAATCGCGGTATCGTGCGCGTTTCTACTTCGACCCAAATAGCATCACGATGGGCAATAACGACGCTCATTACCTGTTCTACGGGTATACCGGAACCACAACCATTGTCACCCGGATCGAGATGCGACGTTCGGCTAGTACATACCAGGCTCGTGCCGCGTTACTCAATAATGGTACAACCTGGAGCACAACCAATTGGTTTACCATCAGCGATGCGCCGCATGTACTCGAGATCGATTGGCGTGCAGCAACGTCGTCAACCGCAACCAATGGTGGGCTCACATTCTGGATCGACAATGTACAACAGGCCAATCTTACGGGAATAGCAAATGGCTCACGCCGAATTGATCGGGTACAACTAGGCTTAGTTGCGGGTGTTGACACAACTACTCGCGGCACCGAATATTTCGATGCATTCGTGTCACGCCGAACAACCTACATCGGGCCATAACCTCAGCCGGTGGTTCACAAGAACAAAAGAGCGGTGCGGCATGCCGTATCGCTCTTTTGCATGTACTCCACTAGACTGATTGACGTGGTTCTCCAAATCGTCTATAATCCCCAATAGTTTGATTGTCCAAACTATTGGGTACACCAACAATATGCCAGAACAAACACAACTAAGTCACCAAGTTGGTAGTGTGATCGGCGAATTTAGTGCAATTATCATGCATCATTTGACCGACGATTTACTCCAGTTGCTGCGGCGTGAGAATCTTTCAATGCCACGCATGGTTGCACTGATGTTTTTGGCGCGGCGCCGCAACGCAACCATTTCGGATATTGGGGATCATCTCAATTTGACGCTTGGAACCACCAGTCAGATTGTAGATCAGCTTGTGGAGGGCGGTTTTGTTGAACGGCGTGAGTGTCGTGAGGATCGCCGCCAGAAATTGGTTACTCTTTCAGAGCGTGGGGTTCATTTTGTTCATGAGGTGCGCGCAGCGCGCACTGCCGAGCTCAGCCGCCAATTCAGTACGCTTCCTGAACCGCTGCTTGGGCAAGTGCTAGATGTTATGCGCGAAGTCGTAGCACATTTGGAAAAGCAAGCCAGCGACGGCGCCGCAAAGAGTTCATAATCACAACCTAGGTGTTTCCGATAACAGAAGATAACAGTACAGCCCTATGATCATTGAATGGAGAAAGAATCGAAACAATGGCAGCTACAACGGCTATATCTGGCGAACGAATTGATTACGCGAATATCCTTGACCAGCGCACCAAGATTGTTATTCTTGCAGGTGTGCTGCTGTGTCTCTTCCTTGCAGCGCTCGACCAAACAATTGTTGGCACTGCGCTACCAGCAATTGTGCGCGATCTGCATGGATTGGATCTTGTAGCCTGGATCTCGACCGGGTACTTGCTGGCAAGTACGGCAATGGTGCCTATCTATGGCAAACTTTCCGACCTGTGGGGCCGTAAGCCGATCCTGATCTGGGGAGTAATTGTCTTCCTGATCGGCTCAGCACTGTGTGGCATTGCCAACTCGATGTTTGAACTGATCGGCTTCCGTGTTCTTCAGGGCATCGGTGCAGCGGCCCTTACCTCAACCGCATTTGCGGTTCCAGCTGATCTCTTTGCCCCTGCGCAACGTGCGCGCTACATGGGCATCTTCGGCGGCGTGTTTGGCCTCTCTAGCGTTGTTGGGCCATTTCTTGGTGGGTTGCTCACCGATCAACTCAGTTGGCATTGGGTCTTTTATGTCAACTTACCACTAGGGCTAATCGCGCTTGCTTTTATCATCACCAAAATGCCACGCTTGAACAGTGGCATTCGTGCACCAATTGATATATGGGGCACAGTCCTGCTCATCGTTACGGTTGTTCCATTCCTACTTGGGCTAACACTCGATAAGAATGTGTACGCCTGGGATTCGCCCTTGGTGCTTGGCCTCTTAGGAACTGCAGCGGTTGGCTTAGTGATATTCCTCTTGGTGGAGATGCGTGCACCATCGCCAATTATTGCACTACCGCTATTCCGCAACCGTACATTTTCAACCGTGATTATCGCCTCTGTCCTGAATGGCGGCGCATTCTTTGGTGCAATCCTGTTCCTCTCACTGTTTCTTGTGAATGTGATTGGCATGACGGCTACTGAAGCGGGCACGGCGCAGATTCCACTCATGCTGGCCTTTGTAGTGAGTAGTATCGCAGCTTCGCAGATCGTGGCGCGGGTTGGGCGCTACAAGCCCTTTATTATTGGTGGCTTTGCCCTGATGGTAATCGGGTTCTTCTCGATGACCCAATTAAATGTTGATAGTACAATGTTTGATGTGACCTGGCGTATGTTGCTGCTTGGCCTAGGAATCGGCCCAGCTCTGCCATTGCTCAACCTTGCGATGCAGAATGACACACCATTCCAGGTGATTGGTTCAGCAACCGCTAATCGGCAATTCTTCCAGCAGCTTGGTCAAGCGATTGGCGCCACGATTTTTGGTGTTGTGCTCACAACGACACTCACAACACAAATTAATCAGAATCTGACACCAATTGTGGCAGAGCTTCCAGCACCACTGCAGGCCGCGTTCGACCCAGCACGCTTCCGCCAATCGATTGGCACAGAAAGCGCGACGGATCGACAGGCCGAGATCGGGAAGGCTCTTACCGCAGCTGTTGGCCCAGAAAAGGCACGCGCCATTGGTAGCGAAATCGGTGATGCGTTGAAACTCTCGTTCTCAAATAGCATCACCCAGATTTATTCATATGCGATCTGGCTGGTAGCACTGGCATTCATTATCGTTGCAGTCTTCCTACCGGAGAAGCCACTACGCACAACCAACCAACCTGAAGTTATTATTGCAGAGTAATTCCGTACTAGACGCACTCTTTCCAGCGAATAGGAGCATATTGTGGCGGAGTTGAATCACTTTATCGGTCAAGAGTTTTTGAGCCTAGAGACATTTCGCAAAACCGGCGTAGGCGTGAAGAGCCCCATGTGGTTTGCGCAGGATGGCGATGCGTTATATCTATGGACAAACGGGGAATCAGCCAAGGTTAGGCGTATTCGGAACAACCCACAGGTAAACATCGCACCGTGTACAAGGTTTGGCGCGGTAACCGGCGAATGGGTGGCAGCCCAAGCCTCAATAGATGATTCAGCAGCAACATTACAGCACATTGAGAAACTATTGGGCAAGAAATTGGGTTTTGGGTACGCAATATTCCGATTCATAGACGGGGTGAGAGATCGGTCCAGAGGATCGCACCGTGTGTGTGTCAAAGTATCATTGATCTAGCAGGTGCTGGTTATCGCGAATGGCATTCTACCCTGAAATGTGCGCGACATCCAGGATATCCCTGGGTGTCGCGTTTTTTGTTCATATACACTTTCAGCACAAGCCGCGGATGGCGAAATCACTCAGTATGCGGTACGATCAACACATACTGAAATGGAGGAAGTGATGGAAGTGATGATTGATACCGAAACCTACTGGCAGGCTGTATTGAATCGCGACGCACGCTTGGATGGCACGTTCGTCTATGCGGTAAGCTCGACTGGCATTTTCTGCCGGCCATCGTGTCCATCGCGCCGCCCGCAACGTACCAATGTTCGTTTTTTTGCAGCTCCCGGTGAGGCAACCCAGGCGGGGTTTAGGCCATGTCAACGCTGCCGCCCGACGGAGCGTAATGCACAGGTTACTCTGATTCAGCAAGTATGCCAAGCCCTAGATACGGTTGAGGATATCGCGCCAACACTTGCCGAACTCGGGCAGCGCTTTGCGATGAGCCCATCACACCTGCAGCGTCTCTTCACCCGTATTGTTGGGATCTCACCACGTGCCTATTTACAGGCACGCCGCGCAGGCCGGCTACGTGAGGAACTCCGAACAAACTTGGATGTCACCACTGCAATCTACGAGGCTGGCTATCTTTCGAGTGGCCGTGCCTATGAAGATGCACCAGCACGGCTTGGTATGACACCCACAGCCTATCGTGATGGTGGCGCTGGCAAGCATGTACAGTTCGCTACGTCGCCGACACCATTGGGCCAACTGCTCGTCGCAGCAACTGAGCGAGGGGTTTGCTTTGTGGCGCTTGGAGATGGAGATGAATCACTAGAGCAGTCGCTTTCGGCAGAACTACCTGCGGCCACACGCAGCGACGACCCACAGCTTGGCGCATGGCTAAATGCCGTTGTGGCACATCTTGAGGGCCAGAGCCCACATCTCGATCTCCCCGTTGATGTACGTGCAACCGCATTCCAGGAGCAGGTCTGGCGGGCACTTCGTGCTATTCCACGTGGCGAAACGCGTAGTTATGGTGAGATAGCCCGCGCAGTAGGTAAACCGGGCGCAGCCCAGGCGGTGGGGCAGGCATGTGGCAGCAATCCTACCGCGCTGATTGTACCCTGCCATCGGGTTGTGCGTGGCGGCGGCGATCTTGGTGGGTATCGCTGGGGCATCGAGCGTAAGCGTGCGCTATTAGCAGCCGAGCGCAGTCAGCAGCCAGTAGCTGAGTAACAAATACCACCACACAGCACACCGCGACACAATGATAGAGGCGAGGAGTTGGCACACCACCCAACTCCTCGCCTCTTTTGCAGCTCTTGGCCTGGTGTATGCTTATGATAAACCACAGAGGCACAGAGGCTGATACATATGGGTTCTCCGTGTCTCCATGTCTCCGCACACTCTGTGGTAAGATCTAACCAGATTCGCACACATCCGCCAGCACATAAGGAATG
>JANLSE010000109.1:0-1944 GCA_031362265.1 Roseiflexaceae bacterium | reverse complement strand
CTCAGGTGATCCGACCTATCGAGCAGCCAAGGGGCCGGATTTTGTCAGCCGACTTAAAGGGTATGTCGATGTCTCAGGCCCTAACCCGAAGCATGGCAATGTGGCCCATGATCGTTACTCAATCATCCGGCGTGCTATCCTCTTACGTACGCTGCTCCAGATCAACGCTCCGCAAATCATGCGCCGCCAGCAGGGGATTAACATCCCGCAGATCGACTCTGGCGTCTTACGCGCATTTCTGGAGATCCCGGCCTACAAGCATGGTGCACGATCCATGGAGGCGCTGATTGCGACCAGCACACTCGCAACTATGGATCGTTTTGAGCGTTCATCACTGCCATCCGAGGCGCAGCTCAATCTCCATGTAGATGGGCGGCAATTCCTTGGCTTGGTACAGCGCTTAGAATTGACAGGCGAGCTTCTGGAAAAGCTGGCCGAGGCTGCCCATGAGATCTATCGGAGTGGCCAATCTGGCCGAGCGCTACAGGTTGCATTATTGGCCTACGCCGATCTTAGCGATGAGGTAAAGGAACAAAATCGCCAGACCGTTCGCGATATTCCTGGCAAATTAGCCTATGCTGGTTATGTTATGCGGCCAGCACGCAGTGATGAACCGTCCTTTGACTTCCCAGCTGGTGATCGGGAAGCGCTAGCTGAACTTGAACATGAGCGCTGGGTGAAGGCTAGAATTGCTGCTGGCTGGCGCTTTGGAAATGTTACTGATCTTGAACGCCGTACACATGCCGCTTTGTTGCCATGGCGTGCCCTTACACTCTATGAGCGCACCCATCAGTATGCGCCTGAGGAAATTGCTGCACTGGGTGAAGATGAATTGCCCGAAAGCGAGAAACAGAAAAACCGCGATCAGATCGATGGCATTCCAGCGATCCTGGCTCGGGCTGGCTACACACTGATTAAGGTGCGCGAGAGTGATGCCAGCTAATAACAATTCACTTCAATCTTCTTTGGATACGATTGTGATCGGTGTGACCGGCCATCGCTTCTTGCATGGGTTGGGTGAACTGATCCCCGTTATTGATGCTGTGCTGGTACGGATTGAAGTGCAATGGTTGGGAGCCGCACTAACGGTGATCTCACCGCTGGCTGAAGGTAGCGACCGGATCGTGGCAAGGCGTGTACTCCGTCGTGAGCGCGCAGGTCTGGTTGTGCCATTGCCGCTGCCAGAGGAGCTGTACCTACAGGATTTTCAAACACCCGAATCACGCGAGGAGTTTAGTGAACTGTTGGCTCACGCGAATAAGATCGTGTGTTTTCCGGAAGCTGCTGCACGGCCGGAAGGGTATGTCGCGGCGGGCCAGTATATGCTTGCGAACTGCGATCTGCTGATTGCTCTCTGGGATGGAGAACCATCTCGTGGTGATGGTGGAACGGCAGATATGGTGGAGCTGGCCCGCCAGCAATGTTTACCGATCGCATGGATTTATACGCACCATAATGTATTAGGCACTGATCAGCCACCGCTAACTAAGCCGCAGGGTGCTGTGGTTTTTGAGAACTTCTAGCGAGGGCCGCGTGATGACCAAACACGTCTTTATCAGTTACTCGACTCAGGATACGGCGGCCGCTACCGAAGTACGCGACGGCCTGGAGTCTGCTGGCCTGGCGTGCTGGATGGCACCCCGCGACATCGCACCTGGCCAGGATTACGCTGAACAAATCATTAGCGCGATTGAAGCATGCCCGATATTGGTTCTGGTTCTGTCGGAAAGCTCCAATCAGTCGCAATACGTCCGCAACGAGGTCGAACGTGCAATTGCCAAGCGTAAGCTCGTGATCCCCTTCCGCATTCACAATGTGACGCCCTCGCGCAGTCTGGAATTCTTCATCTCGAATGCGCAGTGGATTGAGGCCTGGCAGATCCCACTCACGACCACAATTGCCCGGCTGGTGGCAGCGATTGGTAGTCATAGCAGTGCGCGAGAC
>JANLSE010000103.1:0-1755 GCA_031362265.1 Roseiflexaceae bacterium | reverse complement strand
CCGCGGTATGACCTATACGGTTACTGCGCCAGCTGGCCTCGCATCCGCAAATGGCAATGGGAGCCTGCGACAGGAATTCTCGACAACATTTCGGGTTGCGCCGCTTCCAGATATACTTGAGAGTAGCCCAGCGAATGGAGTACAGAATGCAGCGCCAGGCGGCTCACTCGACCTGACATTTACTACCGAAATGAACTGGGAGAGCGTCGAGCGAAATCTAGTGATTGAGCCACGCTCGACTGATGTTGTGACATCCACATATGAGAACCGCATATTCCTCTATCTGGATCTTAAACCCGAGACCGATTATCGTGTAACGATTGGTGCAGATGCCATGGATCGCTTTGGCGTGCCGATCGGTAATGAGCGTGTGATTGCATTTCGTACCGCACCACTCGATCCATCGCTGACAATCATTAGCACGGCAGGCCGGATCGCAGCCTATGATGCCTATCGTACAACACATGTGCCTGTGCAGGTTGTTAACATCGATGAGGTTGCCTATCGCTTGGTGCGTATTACCCCTGAGCAGGCTGCTGGCCTCGCCAGTGATTATGATCTGTGGGATACGTTCACGCCAGCGAATGGTACGGCTCTGCGCGAAGGTACCCTGCCAACTCCCGGCGAGCGAAACCAGGGGCGGATTGCCCTACTCAACCTGGGTAAACTTGATGCTGGCCTCTATTTTCTTGAAGTGAATTCTAAAACCAACAATGATCGCCAGATTTTGGCAGTTAGCCCATATGCATTAACACTCAAGCGCAGTGTTGATCAGGTGTTTGTATGGGCTGTCGATCTGGCAAGCGGCAAACCAGTGGCAAACCTCGAATTGCAGGTCGCAGGGTACGATAGCCAGAAGCAACAGGTCGCGACACCACAGAACATTGGGCATACTGGAGCCGATGGCGTATTACAGGCGGCATATACGAGTGCCGATCTGTATAGCGGCATCTACCTTTGGTCGCCTGGCGCCCAGCCTGCTGCATTTATGACAACCGATTGGAACAATGGGATTAATCCTTGGGATTTCAACCTTCCAGCCGATTACTATAGCAGCCGTCTGTATGGCTCCGCAACGACCGAACGCCCCATTTATCGCCCAGATCAAACCGTGCATATTCGTGGTGTCTTACGTGTTCGCGAATCTGGTGGCCCAGCTACGACAGAACAGTACCGAACGCCAGCAGGTGAAAGTGGCATATTAATTGTGAGTGACCCTGAGGGTAATACCGTTCTTACACGAACCCTGACGCTTAGTGAGTTTGGCACCTTCAACACCGATCTACCGCTCGACCAAAGCGCCGCGCTTGGCAGCTATTCCCTGATTATGAGTTTGGATAGTGTGCCTGATGGAACGGTGTATGGCAGCTTTACAGTAGCTGAATACCGTAAACCGACATTCGAGATTGAGGTCAAACCAGCCAGCACTGATGTGATTGAGGGCGAAACGCTTGCGACTGCTGTAAGTGCTCACTACTTTGCCGGTGGTGCCCTCGGTAATGCACCTGTGCGCTGGCGGCTCATGAGTGAGCCACTCTTCTTTGGGCCGGAGGATTATTCGGATTACCGCTTCGATAATCTCGATGACGCCGATCTCTGGTATTACGGCGATGGCTTCTCAAGCGGTACATCGCTGGTTGCCGATGGCAGTGGCACGACAGATGCTCAAGGTGGGTTTCAACTGAGCTTGCCTGCTGATCTGTATCGCCGTACAACCAATGCACAGGGGAGCAATACAACATCTGGCGGCCGTAC
>JANLSE010000098.1:0-9839 GCA_031362265.1 Roseiflexaceae bacterium | reverse complement strand
CGATCTGGTGTGGATGCTACCCTTGCTGTCGCCATCCATCACCCGAATGCCGAAGAGAAGCGTATTACCTTTGAGAACAACCCAACGACGACCTCATCATACTTTGGTACAGTGACTCCTGGTGATGGCACGCATATTCGGGTGATTGACTGGGATCTCGGCACCACCGAGCCTGGTTCCTCTGGTTCGCCGCTATTCGATCAGAATAGTCGAATCATTGGCCAACTGCACGGCGGTGGCGCGGCCTGTAGTAACGATTTATCCGATTACTATGGTCGTATTTTCACCTCGTGGACCGGTGGCGGTACGGATGCAACTCGGCTCTCGAACTGGCTCGACCCACTCGGCAGTGGCACAAGCCAGATCGATGGTAAGAACCAGTTGTTCGACCTTAGCGCCAGCCCGACTGCGCTCACAATCTGCGCGCCCAATGCCCCAACCTATACAATAAATGCTGTGCGTGAACCTGGCTTTATCGAGGCGATAACCCTTGCGGTAAGTGGCAATCCGGCTGGCACCATCCCTAGTTTTAGCGTTAATCCGATACCGAACGGTACGACAGCCAGCATCCTTACTATTGGCAATACCGCCGCCGCAGCACCGGGCAATTACGCCATGACCATCAGCGCCGCCAGTACCACCGCTAACGTGAATACCCAGATTAACCTCAAGCTCTTCACTGCTGTGCCCAGCCAGCCGACACTCACTGTGCCGATCAATGGCATCATACAGCAGCCGTTACGGCCCACGTTTAGTTGGACCGCAGCCACACAGGCGGTCAGTTATACCCTTGAGGTGGCGACAGACCCTGGCTTTACAAGTATCGCCTACAGTGCGCTGGTAGCCGGGCTAAACCATACGCCAAACAGCGATCTCACGCCCGACGTGCGTTACTTCTGGCGCGTGCGTGTGACGAATGGCTGTGGTGCAGGTATGCCATCAGCGCCTTCCAGCTTTATGGCTACACGCTTCCCGTGCAACTGCCCACCCAACACGATCGTCGGCGAGACGATTTACAACGAGAGTTTCGAGTCCGGAGCTGCTGGCTGGATGAGCGGTGGTGCTGGTGCCATCGGCAATACCTGGGCAATTACAAGCACTCGGCGCTTCGGTGGTGCGAGCTCGTTCCAAGCAACCGACTCCCCCACGGTGAGTGATCAACGGCTCATCTCGCCGCTGATCGTGCTGCCAAGTAACGCGATCTCGCTTACACTTCAGTTCCAGAACTACCAGAGTATAGAAAAAGAATCAGCCAACAGCTGTTTTGATGCTGGTATCCTGGAGATCTCGACCAATGGTGGCCAGAGCTGGACTCAGGTGGACAATGCCAAGCTGCTCACCGATCCATACAATGGTGCTGTGGAGACGAACGCAAACAACCCGCTTGGAGGGCAGCAGGGCTGGTGCGGCGACCCACAGGATTGGCTGAACTCGGTCGTAGATGTGAAGGCATACGGCGGCCAAACCATCCAGTTGCGCTTTCGGCTTGGCAGCGATAACTCGGTGGGCAAAGAGGGTTGGTATATCGACGATGTGCTTGTTCAGAAATGTGTAGCGGGAATCGCGCCGGCCTTTGTCAGCCGTGCCGTGCCATCCGGTTTTCTCGGCCAGCCCTACATCCACACCTTCTCAGCTACTGGCTTCCCAGCAGCCGTTTACCTGATCACAGCAGGAACACTGCCACCAGGTCTGACGCTGAGCCCAGCCACTGGTGCAGTGTCTGGTAAGCCAACGATAAGTGGCGTGTTCGGGCCAATCACGATCACTGCGGCCAATGGCATCGTAGCCCCTGCGACGCAGACGTTTACAATCACGATCAAATCAACCAGGGATATCTTCATCCCATTAGTGGTTCGCCTGTAATAATCGGCTGGCATGATTGCTAATGGTTGCGTATAAGTGGCAGGTTATACATCAAGAATAAAGCGTGCTGCCGGGCTGAGGCGTGCATTGGTTTCTGGCCGCAAGTACTTGCTCTGATCCAGTTGTTGCGGCTGATCACGCCGACAAAAATAGGAATGGAGTGCCCGACGGCGCTGCTCAGTCGTATTTAATGTACCACCGTGCCAGACATGTGAGTTAAAGATCACAACTGTTCCAGCTGGTGCGAGCAGCTTGATTTCATGTGGATGCACTGCGCGTGGGTCGGGCAGTTCGTCACGCGGGGATTTGCCGCTACGGTGGCTCCCAGGAACAACGCGTGTGGCGCCATTCTGCTCTGTAAAGTCGTCTAGCAACCAGATCGAGTTACAGACCATATAGGCATCGGGTTCAACCGGCGCGTGCCAATCGGCATGGAGCGCCTGTAAGCCTTCACCTGGCAGTGCAGCGCGGCTATTCAATGATGAGAGTTTGAGATCGCCCTGGAGCACATGTGCGATGCCAGCTAACACACGTGGATGTGTGAAGCAGATTGTAAAGATGGCATCCTTATTGACGAGATCTGACAAGCGATCGGTGCCGCTCTCGCGATGTACCTCTGTGCCTGCGAGGTCGCCTTCTGCCGTGAGTAGTTGATCTAGGCGCGTATTCATAGCGGTAATTTGGTCGGCAGCTAGAATCCCATACAACGGCAGAAATCCATCCCGATCGAGTGCTTCCTTCTCCGCTGTGCTTAGTGTGTCAGCAGTGACACCAAGCGCCGCTAGTGCTGATTGTGTGTTCATGTCCATCCTTCTTTGAAAGCACGGCAGTAAGCGGCAAAGGCCGTGACCGCTGCTAGGAAGAGCGTTTGGTTGAATAGGGCCATGCGCACCTGAATCCTGACGCCTGCTGTATCGAGTGCGCACAGCCTTAGTTTGCTACAATGCTCCGAACCTCCGACCCTATGCAAGAAATTTAGGCCAGTGCTCGGCGTAATGCAGCGAACATATCGCGCTCGAAGGCTTGTGAAATATGCGCAGATGGTACGAGATTGAAACCATGGAAGGCTCCAGGATACACATGCACCTCAGTTGGAACACCCGCACGCATCAGGCGGCGTGCATATTCGAGATCTTCTTCCAGGAAGAGATCAAGTGCGCCAACGGTGATCAGTGTGGCGGGTAGACCAGCAAGGCTGGCTGCGCGGGCTGCTGCTGCATAGGGCGAGGTGTGTTCAACGCCTGGCGCATGCCCAAGCAGGGCACTCCAGCCAAAGCGGTTCGATGCACCTGTCCAGATGAATTCACCGACGAACGGATGTGGCTCGCTTGTCGTCGCTGTGCGATCATCCAGCATTGGGTAAATCAGCAACTGGAATACAAGCGGAATCATACCTCTGTCACGGGCTAGTAGCCCAAGCGCGGCTGTCATGCCGCCACCTGCACTCGCCCCGCCAATCGCGATCCGGTTTGCATCGACACCAAGCTCACTGGCATGTGCGTGCAGCCAACTCAGTGCCGCATAGCAATCCTCGACCGAACCAGGTGCAATCGTCTCTGGAGCCAGCCGATAGTCGACTGACACAACCGCACAGCCAACCTGAGTCACGATATTCTTAACTTGAAGATCATCCTGCTCGGCACTACCAAGCACATAACCACCGCCATGAATCCAGAGTAGCGCGGCGAGTGGCTGCTTGGCGTTTTTTGGTACATAGATGATAACTGGCACTTCGGGTGCTTCAGCTGGGCCGGGCACAGTACGTTTGTCACTGCAATGTCTGGGAAATCTGGCGCAACCGTGTTGCCTTGTTCAAACACAGCAGCCATTCCGGCACGAATCATTGGTAACGTTTCGGGAGTGAACTCTAGTGCAGGGAAGGTTTCCAACATTGGAATGAGCTCAGGATCGACAAGATGCCTGGTGTCCATAGCACGTATCCTCCTTGATACAAATACGCGATCCAATTAGCACGCACACATTTGGGGTATGGGTATTGTAGCGCACAATATCGATCTGCGCGTATAGTGAAACGATGAAGCGATGGAGCGCAAGAACGCAAGAACGCAGAGCGCAAGGCTAGCACGTAGCAGTTGTATATTATGCGTTATGCGTTGTGTGGTGCGTTGTGCGCTGTACGTTGTTCTGCTAGAATAAGTGGGCCGGAATTGGGAGATGAGCCAAACAATGGGCAGCAGGCAGATATAGCCTAGCTCGCTGCAAGGAGGCATGCACATGGGCTTTATGAAGCTTAGTCCAGCGGAATTGTCCAATGGGCAATTGGCGCCTGAGACACTGGAGCAAGCAGTCAATCAGGTGCGGTTGAATGGATTTGTTGTGTTGGAGAATGCATTACCACTCGATTTAGTCGATGACTTAAATGCCGATCTTCTGGCGACTGTTGACAGATTGCTTAAGACAGACGCGGAGAAGACCGAGGTGAATACCTCTCCGTTTCGCAAAAACCGTATCCGTATGGATCTTCCCTTTCGCGCCCCATATATTCATCCGCAGGTTATTACAAACCCCTATGCCCTTGCAATTGTGGAGCGTATCCTTGGCGATGATTGCCGTATGTTTTATTTCTCAGTGGATGCGCCCATGCCAGGCTCGGAATATCAGACGGTGCATGGAGATTATGCCCCATTCTACCCTGAATCCGACGCGATTATGCCGATCACTGGGCTAGTTGTGAACTACCCACTGATTAATGTCACCGAAGAGAATGGGTCGCTTGAGGCCTGGCCAAATACGCATCTGACCCCGGAGAAATTCTATACTGGTAGCTATGTTCAGGAGGCAGCCAAGAACCTTACGCCAGTACGCATGCTAACACCGAAGGGGTCGCTGATCGTCCGGGATATTCGCATGTGGCACCGTGGGACACCCAACGTCTCGAATCAGATTCGGCCAAATATGGCATTGATCTATGGGAGAGGTTGGTGGGATGGCGCGTTCTACCCACAGGAAACGCTAGGGATTACCAAGCAAACCTTTGGCGGTTTATCGGATCGAGCGAAGAAACTGTTCCGCTTCGAAACATTAGTTGGCTAACATTCTACCAACGTGTTGGGTTCTATTCGTAGAACAGTAATCTTATTAGGCCGGGGATGCGCCAGTTTGTGAATTATCCGCTTGATAGCGCTCAGGTGCATAGCGGCTGGCGATCAACCCGGTTGCCCTATCAATATCAATTGTCTGCACCAGCACGCCTTCCTGCCCATAGGGTAGATATGCCTGGCATTGGCCAGTTGGGTCGATCAGGCTTGTTGCGGCATCCTGAAACCGCAGCGCATAATTCACACTGGCAAAATAGATTGTATTCTCAATACTGCGCATCATCATGGCCTTCTCGTAGTATGGTGCATTGGCGGTACCCCATTGGGTCAGTTGTACACCTTCGCGATCGCTTCCGGCATGGTGCGGATGAAAGACAATCTTGGCACCCCGTACTGCTGCCCAACGTACCGTTTCAGGATAGCGCCAGCCCTCGTGGCAAATCGTCACTCCGAATTTGATACCATTGATCTCGAAGAGCCGCCGGGTATTGCCGGGAACGTAGAATCGATCTTCGGAAGGGTCAAGCTGGTTCTTGGTTTGGTATCCCTGAATCTGGCCTTGGTCATCGATAACACAAGCAGCAATCTGTCGGCCAGCTCTGGTGAGGCATTCCATCCCAAGGATAGTAGCGATTTGGTATGCTTGTGACCATTCGGATACGGCCTTGAGTACGCGCTCCTGATCGTGCTGTTCAAAGGGGTAGACCTCAAAATCCAGCCCGCGTAGACCGGGAAGATAGGCTTCTGGAAAACACACAATCTCTGCGCCTTGGGCTGAAGCTTCGGATAGTAGATATTTCACGTTATCCAGACCCTCGTCCAGAGTTGTGGCGGTACGTGGCGATGCGAGCGCAATGATCATTGATGTCCTCCGAATTGTGGAACCGTGCTGAGCGATGATATGGCGCGCTAGCTATCTTGTCAATGCATCTGTGGTGCTATCAACCATGCATGATAACCACAGAGGCACAGAGGCACAGAGGCTGCATGAGCTTCCAACTCAATCGCCTCTATGTCTCGGTAGTACACTAGCATCTTGTTTAGATCAAGTTGGTAGTTGCATGTAGAGTCGGTATGTAACCATACGCCAGAGTTTGCACGATGGAGCGTGGTGTAAGTATATGCACGAGCGCAGATGGACGCGCGATTGGCTGGCCATAGCCCTCAAAATGCCAAGGTCGCAGTGTATCGCCTAGCACCAAGTATGGAATGCCAGCAGCCTGAAGCAGGATGAAGCTGCCATTAGGCAATTGATCAAGCTGTTCGGGGTAGGTGCGTTTGGTTTTGTTGCGTTGAAAGCGTTCATTGCTGATTCGCTCACCATGCAATATTCGATCAATGGTATCGACTGAATGTGGCAAGGAACCAAGTAGTGCAGCATTGGCTGCAAACCAGTCTGAGCGAAACAGATTGAAGCGTTCACGCTGACATTCAGCACATGGCCGGTGGCCCGCCGCCAAGGCACTGGCCTCATCGAGGAAGAAGAGCGATGTATAATGGCCGGGTGGCATGGGTCTACGTGTGCGACCCTTGAAATCCAGTACACAAATGATCCAGCGTCGACTCTGGTATTGGCGTATGGGCTGTTCTCCCTGATCATGCAGGCAGCCTCGATTGCCCATCAGGGTGCCGCGCGCTGCTGTAGCTACGATCTGGCCACATGGATCGACACGATTTTGGTAGGCCATAACATCGCTCCGCAGCTATCCGATTGTTCTTGTACAGTATAGAGCTGATTTTATGCGCTCTGTGGGATGCCTTCAATAACGGCTAGCAATTCATCTCACGAAACGCTGATACATATTGCACCAGGCCATCGATACGCGAGAGTGTTCCTTGCTTGAGCTCCAGTACCATAAACGCATCTTGTGCATTGTACTCATTTAATAATCCATGATCTATGGCTCTGGAAAAACCAAAACGCGGATAGTAGTTGGTGTGCCCTAACACCACAACGATATCGTGGTGTGCCATTCGACAGGCCTCGAGGCCCGCTTGGATGAGCCGTGAGCCAATGCCCTGATTTTGAAACGTTGGCATAATCGCCACAGGTGCTAACCCAACACCCCGGAAACCTGTAAATGCGTTGGCCACAGATATCGGCGAAAACATAATATGGCCAAGAACCTGGTCGTTCAGAGTTGCTACCAATGCAATTGGTGCTTCGTTGTGAGCGCGAAGTAAATCGACTAACCGAGCTTCTGGATCTTGGCCAAATGCCTCAACAAGTATGGTGTGAATAGCTGCATGGTCATCAGGCGTCTCAGGGCGAATATGGACGACTGGCTGTGTCATATGGGCCTCGTATACATAAAAGCTCTATGTAAGATGTCAATTTCTCATGAGTTCATAACATACGTTGGGCTAGACGATGGTCAACTCAACACATTTCAAGTCCTGATATGCGAGCATGATCCGTTCAAGATGGAACCACCACTTGCTTGCGTTTTCGCCGCTCTCCTACTGCCAGGCGGGATGAAAGATGAAGCCGTACCACGCTACTGAAATTGGTTGTACGGGCTGTATCTATGGTCACATTCGTAACAGTTGGGTAGGTGGGGTCATGGCGCTGCAGGATACTTGTTAGCCAGGTAGGTATTATCTGCGCCACTTCAGTGATGACATGTTGTTGTGTGCTCGTGCCCATAGCCACTCCATTCTTGCATCGATCGCATAGAGAGGGTATCGCGCCAGACTGTGCATTATATCAAAGAGCCAATGGTGGGTTAACTGAGGCGCTTCTGTGCATATTGACAAAAAGTGAAGTAGATGATTGGTCGCCTGCTTGGTCGCCAGATGGAATACATATTCGTTTTGGGCTTGTGCTTAGTATGATTGTGTTGTGTGTCACGCTAAACACTGATTTATTGCTCGGCCTTGTGCTACGGAATTGGCGTGCTAGCTTGATATTTGCCATGAGCACAGGGCTTGTGGCGGTGCTCACAGCCTTGGGAACCATGTTGATTCTCGACCGCTTCGGAATACGAGTCGGAACTGTCAATGGTACGATGCCCAAGGTGGCTGCTATTGCCACAATGGCCGCTGCGCTTGCGGCAGGTGCGACTCTAGGTGTCGTATTCAGCTGCTATGTTCGCGCGGGAGATTATTGCAGCTGCCTTTCGTGCTATACTCGATAAGAGTTGCTAGCATAAGCGCCAAATCACCTCGCTCTACATACCAGCTGAATAAGCAACAATATACCTATCGGTTGTTGATACCAGAGTCGTGTGATGCATTGGGCAATAAACGCGACCCTGAACGTTGTGCATCCGCACAAGGAGAACATCATGGAATACACGCAACTTGGTCGTACTGGCTTACGGGTGAGTCGGTTGTGCTTGGGCACAATGAATTTTGGTCCTCAGGCAAGTGAGGCCGATAGTTTTGCGATGATGGATCAGGCGCTGGAGTTAGGTATCAACTTCTTCGATACTGCTGATCGTTATGGTGGGCATCTGGGCGTGGGCACTACGGAGCAGATAATTGGGCGTTGGCTGGCGCAGGGTGGTCGGCGTGAGCAGATCGTTTTAGCAACCAAGTTGTATGGTTCGATGGGAGATGGACAAAACGATCGCGGTCTTTCAGCCTACCACATCCGCCATGCCTGTGAGCAGAGCTTACGCCGCATGCAAACTGATCATATTGATCTCTATCAGATGCACCATGTCGAACGTACCACTCCATGGGAGGAAATCTGGCAGGCGATGGAGCAACTTGTGCGCGAAGGCAAAGTAATCTATGTTGGTAGCAGCAACTTTGCCGGTTGGGATATTGCGACCGCGCAAGCTAACGCAAGTGCGCGCCACTTTATGGGGCTTGTCTCGGAACAGAGCATCTATAACCTCAATGCACGCATGGTTGAACTCGAAGTGATTCCAGCTTGCCGACACTATGGTCTAGGGCTGATTCCCTGGAGTCCACTCGGTGGTGGGCTGCTTGGTGGTGTACTGCAGAAGGCCAGCGAGGGCCGTAGATCGAGTGAGCATGCCCAGAAGATGGTTGAGCAGTATCGGGCCAAGCTGGAAGCCTATGAGGCCTTTTGCCATGAGTTGGGCGAGCAACCAGCTGATGTGGCACTGGCCTGGCTGCTGCACAACCCGGTTGTTACAGCACCAATTATCGGGCCACGTACACTGGAGCAGCTCAATGGTAGCCTGCGAGCGGTGGCAATTCAATTGTCGAGTGAAAGCCTGGAGCGACTCGACCAGATCTGGCCCGGCCCGGGTGGTGAAGCACCCAAAGCCTATGCGTGGTAATGCGGTACTGACGAATTTCTTAATGCCTTGGTATTCTCTGGTTCAAAACCGATAGTTCTATATGTGGGATCGCCTGATCGATGCCTATACCCAAGGATTGCAGCATGCAGTGGGCATGTTTCAGCGCTAATACTCTGGCGCAATAGGGAACATGCCCACTGGCTCTTACTCGCGACAATTTTTCCGCAGAACACACCTTAGCCTTTGCCGTGGCCCTTTAGTTACACAACCATTATCTCCTGATTCTTCAACGTGTCGTATTGCCAATGATCGTCGATGAAGTATAAAACCATACTAACGTACCCACAACCAGCCAGGTGACAATCACATCAAGCCCAATGGGTACTCCTGGAAAAAAGGTTGTTGTGGTGTTATACGCGGCGTGGAAGATACTTGACATAAGCAAACTTCCATTCGTTTTATTATAGAGCAGTGTGTGAAGTAATGACATCGCGATTATCCATACCAGAAATAATGCAATGTCTGTACCATATTGTGCTTTCCCCGGGCTGAAAAAGAGTGGTATATGCCATATTCCCCATAATAGGCCGACCAGAATGCTTGCACCGAATGGGCGCAGAGTAGATTGCACATATGGAAGCGCATAGCCTCGCCACGCAAGTTCTTCGCCACTATGCGCAAAGGTGCGGCCAATAAGATC
>JANLSE010000076.1:0-4545 GCA_031362265.1 Roseiflexaceae bacterium | reverse complement strand
CCCGCAGAACCCGATATCGTCAAAATCCCGAAGGCGTTGCTCGACCGCCTCACGGACGCGCTGGCCTTCGCTGCTTAGAAGGCGGATATGGATAAAGTCGAGCTAAGCATCGGAGTGAATACCCAATTGTGGAGCACAGTCTGGAATGGGCAACATATTGTCGTAGGTATAAATACCTATCGGAGGTTGGAGCACAGCGCTATTAGAGCAACTGCCCGCGCATCGCAGCGGAGATCCCGCGCTGAAGTGTGCTCTCGGTAATAATGCCCTCAAATTGCACCCCAAGGCTCACCATTGTCTGCGCGACCTCAGGGCGGATACCTGTAAGAATGATCTCTGCACCAAGCAGGCGTGCACCCTTCGCAGCATTAATCAACGTCCCAGCAACGTGCGTATCAATCAAGGTTATTCCGGTTATGTCTACGATCACTGCCGTAACATTCTGATTGGTGATGCCTTCAAGCAACGCCACAAGAATCTGCTCGGCACGTGCAGCGTCGATCGAGCCAATCAATGGCATCACAAGTACCGATTCACTCATTGGGATGAGCGGAGCAGAGAGTTCGGCAATCGTGGCGGCCTGAGCCTGAATCAGCGCATGCTGCTGGCTCGCTTGGCGCTGAAGCTCAGCAGCATGCTTTCGTTCAGTAATATCAAAAATCACGCCATCAATCCAGCGCGCGACACCATCTTCGTCATAGACTCCCTGACCTTTCTCGTAGATCCAAGCGAGGCTTTGGTCGGCACGAAAGATCCGATACTCAATCTCAAATGGCTTTTTGCTATGCAATGCTTTAGTATTGGCATGCTCTACCATTGCAAGGTCATCAGGGTGGATAAGATCCGCAAATGTGCGCACACCATCGTACAGAAAATCGTGCGCGGGATAGCCAGTGATGGCAAAGATCGCATCACTCATGAATACCATTGGCCATCCATCACTTGTTGCGCAGCGATATACCCCACCTGGAATATTATCCACGAGTGTGCGGAACTGCGATTCGCTCAGTTGTAGCGGTGAATTGGTTGATAGAGTGCTATCACTCATTGTGAGATCTTTCGTCTATTGGGTAAGCAGATAATCGCACTCTGTATTATACGAATAGTCGCTAGGTTAGTCGCACAGCCTATGCAGTAAGCAACGGCATAGTAAGATCGTGTCCATCTGATGCATGCTAGTAGCCGCCACTTATTTACCCTACCAACCCATTACGAACTGCAAACGCCGCGGCGGCGGCACGGTTCTCAACACCCAGTTTACCTAAGATGTTGGCGACGTGGTTGGCGACGGTTTTCTCGCTCAGTATCAATTGTTGCGCAATATCGCGATTGGTCTTGCCTGTGGCAACTAAGCGCAAGACCTGCGCCTCGCGCGCACTTAGCCCGGCAGGCAAAAGCACTGAGGCAGGCGCGCCATCAAGGGCAGCCAAACGGCGCTGGAGACGGGTTACTTCCGTATAGTTATTGAGCAGGTTCCACTGCGTAAATGCTTCCTCCAAATGGCGGCGGACATCGTTTAGCCCGCTTCGTCCTTGTGTGGCTGCGAGATCAGCCTGAGCCTCGGCGATACGTGCTAACTCAGGGGACATACCCAGGCGAAGCGCAGTGGTTTTTGCGCTGGCCAAGACCTCCGGCGCGCGTACATCCCCGATAGCAGTTGCCAACTGACCTAGCACCGTATCGCTCAAGACATTGTGCCATTGGTTACAGAACGGCAGTAACTCGCGAAAGATCTTCGAATAGCGCGCTTCTTCATGCAGGCCCATAGCGAGTTGTGCAAGCTGGATGAGTGGTTCAGCATAGGCAAGTGCATGCTTTGGCGTTGAATCCATCAGTGTGCTAAGCTCTACCATAAGTGCACGGGCTGCGCTGAGGTCGCCATACGCAAGTTGAGCTTGCCCAAGCAGGCCTAAAAACCAGACTAATAGGCCAGGGCCAAGCTCGCGGTAGATCGCGATTGCGGCAGACATATGTTGGCAAGCCTGTTCGAATTCACCGCGCTCATAGGCCAATTCCCCACGGATGAGGAGCAGAAACGCCTGTGGCTCCGGGCTAGAAACATCATCAACAGCCGCTTGGGCTTCCTGAATATCGCGTTCGGCATCACTCCAACGGCCTTGGACAATTGCCAGCTTGGCACGTAATGTCAGAATATGGCGCATTTGATATGGATCACCAGCACTCTGTGCCAGGTGTAACATACGTTCGGTCATCGCTGGCAGGCGATCAAGTTCGGCATTCCAGGCATATGCATGCGAAAGCAGAATACATGACTCAGCGGCGGAGGCCATTTCACCAAGCGCTTCTGCCAATCTCAGGCTTTGCTCAAGGAGTGGCACACCTTCCGCCAAATAATTCGCCCGCACTAATAAATTCCCCAGTGTGCGCAGTACGATTGCAACTGTATGCTCATCCTCCAACTGTTGTGCGCGCAACAGCGCTTTTCGAGCATAGGCAAGCCCCTCATTGTAGCGGTGCATGCTCATGGCCAACAGGTTACCTAAATCTGCCTGGGCCAGTACCAGTTGTGTGGAAGCTGATGTATCCAGCAGTTGAATCGCATCTTCAAATGCGCCCTGAGCGCGATCAAGTTGTTCTAGCCGCCAATACACATGGCCAAGCCGCAAGGCAGCATCACCAGCAGCATGCCGATCGCCTTGCTCAGCAAACCAATTGCGCGCCTCATTCAGTGTATTCAGGGCCAGATACTCATCACTACTGAGTAAGGCAGCCTCGCTTAATTGCAAAAGCAATGCACCACGTTGAGCATTGTTCAAAGGCAGGAGACGCAGTGCGGTTTGGAGTTGCTCGATTGCCTGATCGGGAGCAGCAGCAGCTAGTGCGTTAGCCGCAGCGATAGCTGCATAGTGTACTGCCCGCTCTGGATCACCACCTGATGCAAAATGAAAGGCCAATGTTGCAACCTGACGGGCATCACTCGGGGTGGTGTGCTGTTCAAGACTCTGCGCGATCTGGGTATGCATCCGTCGTTTACGACTTGGCGTCAGTTCTTCAGCAAGTATCTCGCGGAGTGTTGTATGTCGAAATGAATAGACTGCACCATGTAACTCAATAATCTGGGCATGCAGTGCTGGCCCGAGCAAGGTCTCAATCTCTTCAACATGCTGTTCAACACAGCTTGCGAGTAGTGCACTCTCAAAACTGCGGCCACAGAGCGCGGCCACACGTAACAATTCGCGGGTTGGTACTGGCAACATATCCAAACGTTGGCGTACCGCAAGGGTGATGCCTGCTGGCAATGTGTTCGTTTGGGTATCAGCTAAGCGCCAGCGCACTCCATCATATGTTAATACTTCACGCGCCGCCCAGCCGCGTAATAATTCTTCGGCCACAAATGGGCTGCCCTCACTATGCTGCCATAATGCGCGGCGTGCCGCAGGGTGTAGCGGGAAGCCAGCGGCGGCGGCAAGCGCACCTATTTGTTTTGTGCCAAGTGGTGCAAGAAGCAGCGTATGCAGTATACGCTGGCGATTGAGCGCCACAAGCGTACGCTGTAGCACTGCCGATTCACTTGCTTCAGCAGAACGATATGCAACTAGCACAAGGATTGGCGCGTTGGCATGGTTACGCGCGAGGGCGCATAGCAGATCGAGTGATGCAGAATCAGCCCAGTGCATGTCATCCAGAACCAGCAGCAAGCCATGTGGTGTTGCAATATGGGTCAACCATAGGCTGATCGCACGAAAGATCCGCAGCCGCAATTGATCAACGGGGATGTTCTGCTCTTCAGGCATACTCCCAAGCCGCGTTACCAGTTCGGGAATGAGCACGGCCAACACACCTGCATCAAATGTTGTCTGTTCACGCAGCACGCCAGTATCGGCCTGCCTGACATAATCCCCGAGCGCTTCGAGAAATGGGAGATACGGCGGCATACCCTCGGATTGAGTCGCTCCACCGCTTAGCACCTGCCCATGCGATACAAGAGTCTGTTCAATAGCAGCTGTCAGTAGTCGGCTCTTACCGATCCCTGGCTCGCCCGCAACGCCAACCACACGCAGACCGTACTGGCGTGCGTATGCAAGATGCTGCCCGATCGCTTGAAGCTCAACCGCGCGCCCAATCAATGGGAGGTTAGGGATCACCTGCATCATGTGGTTGCTCTTTGTAATTCTCTTCTTCTATGCGCACAAAACACAATTGGTGGATGTATGCACACAATGTTGTGTAGATGTATAGGTAGCTGTTTTAGCAACTAAGATGGCAAATTCATCAATACACGTATCGAAAGATGCTCATCTAGTGTATCCCACGCGACACCAGTTGCATGAGCGATGAGTTGCCAATTAGCACGCTGTATATTATCAGCTTGCAGCAGTTTAGGAAACCAATCCAGCGGTACTCCAAGGACACGCCCATCCACCAGGTCAAACCAGATAGTTATATCATCAAAACGAACTGCATTGATTCGCGGAGGATCGATTTGACGCTTCCCAATCGCAATTGTACGACCTCCGCCTGCGATAAGCTCAGTGAGGCGTTCAGCAGTAGTTTCGAGAGTGACCAAACTTAGCTCGGGATCTT
>JANLSE010000042.1:0-2699 GCA_031362265.1 Roseiflexaceae bacterium | reverse complement strand
TATTAGTAACCCACAGCAGGTTCGTGATCTGTTTGATTCGACACTCGCTGCATTTGGCGCACTTGATATTCTGATCAATAACGCTGGTGTCAATATTCCTAAAGCGGCTGAAGAACTCCAATTTGATGAATGGAATCGTATTATTGGAACGAATCTGACCGGTACGTTCTTGTGTTGCCAGGCAGCCGGAACAGCTATGCTGCGCCAGGGACATGGAGCGATCATCAATATCTGCTCAATCCATGGTCATGTGGGGAGTTATGTCCACCAGGCCGTTGCATACAATGCCAGCAAGGCTGGGGTTATTAATCTGACCCGTTCGTTGGCACTCGAATGGGGTGCGCGCGGAGTGCGAGTGAATGGCATTTCGCCTGGCCCGCTGGCAACCGAATTAATGGCGACCCGACTTGCCAACCAGGCATATGTTGACCGCATGCTGGATCGAATGGCGATCAAGCGCATTGGCACACCCGAAGACGTTGTCGGAGCAGCGCTATTTTTGGCCTCCCCAGCGGCAGCTTGGGTAACCGGCCAAATTCTTGCAGTGGATGGTGGTTGGCTCGCGGCCTAGATTCAAGAGCAGTATCGTGGATTTATTGGATGTCAGAAAGGTTCAGCCTCCATGGGCACACCACTAAGTTTTAGCCTTAAAAACAAAATCGTGGCCATCACTGGTGCTGGGCGTGGGATCGGCAAAGCGATTGCAGAAGCCTGTGCGCAGCAGGGCGCTGATCTTGCATTAGGCAGCCGAACTGTAGCCGAGTGTGTAACCGTAGCTGAGGCTTGCCGCACTAGTGGTGGCAGAGCTGAGGCATGGCCACTCAATATCACTCAGATCGCAAGCATGCGTGAGTTTGTGGATAGCATTCTGGCGCACTATGGCCGTATTGATGTGCTTGTTAATAATGCTGGAACCAATATCCCAAAGTCGGCGCTGGAATACACTGAGGAAGAGTACGACTATATCGTTGATACGAATCTCAAAGGGGTATTTTTTCTCACGACCATGGTGGCCCGTAGTATGATCGAGCGCCAGGTAGAGGGTAGCATCATCACGATTACATCACAGGCTGGCGTTGTTGGCGCGCCATTACGCAGTGTCTATAGTGCTTCAAAAAGCGGTGCTGCACATCTCATGCGCACGCTGGCAGCAGAATGGGCCACGCATAAGATCACAGTCAACTCAGTGGCACCTACCTTTACACGCACCCCATTATTGGAGAAAGCACTGAGTAACCCTGATTTTGCGCGAAATCTGGAGAAAATCCCCATGGGCCGGATCGCAGAGCCTGAAGAGATTGCGGCAGCTGTCGCGTTTCTGGCTTCCCCGGCGGCCCGTATGATTACTGGCCAAGAGCTATGTGTCGATGGCGGGTTTACGGCAGTTTAAGCGCTCTGCGCTGATAGAGAAGATCTTGACTCACTAACAGTTTCTTGTGCGCTATGCGTGGTACGCTGGCGCTGATAGGGAGGTTCTTATGAGCAAACTACGTGTTGGCATCATTGGATGTGGCAGTATCGCAACGATTCATTTACGTGGGTACCTAGATAGCGGGCGCTATGAAATCGTCGGGTTGGCCGATTTAGAAGAAGCAGCAATGGCCGAGAAGGATGCTACGTTTCGGATTACGCCTCGTCACTATACCGACGCACGCGCGATGTTAGCGCAAGAGCAACCTGATGTTGTTTCGATCTGCACCTGGCATCCAAGCCACGCACCATGGGCGATTGCAGCTGCCACGGCACGGCCACGCGCCATCCTCTGCGAGAAACCCATGGCCGATTCAATAGGGCGCGCAGAGCAGATGATGGTCGCATGTCAACGCAACAAGGTCAAACTGGCTGTATCTCATCAGCGCCGCTTTGTGCCAGCCTACACCCTTGCGCGCGACCTGATCGCACAGGGCGCGATTGGCTCAGTTCGTACTATCCAGAGCTTCGCCGCCGATGGGTTGCCAAACTATAGTACCCATCAGGCCGACATGTATCGTTACCTGCTTGGCGATGTGGATTGCGATTGGGTGATGGGTAATATCGAACGCAAAACCGACCGTTACGAGCGCAGCACCCGTATTGAGGATTGCGCGATTGGTGTGTTCCACTTCACAAATAACGCCATCGCCCTGCTACTAAGCGATGTCACACCGACTGTCTATCAAGGCGCGCTAATATACGGCACCGATGGCATGATTACACTCACAACCCGCAATCTGCTACTGATGAACCAATCCACCGGCGGATCCTGGCAGCACCATGAGCCAGATGGCGTATTCCATCACGTGGCCGATCATGGCGATGAGTTTGAGTGGCATGAGGCACCTGCCGCACAGATGACCGAACTGGCCGATTGGATTGAAGGCAAACGTGCCGATTTCCGTGGCGAAGCCGCAAATGGCATCAAGGCACTCCAAATGGTACACGCGGTGTATGAGTCGGCGCGCCGCCACGAGAAGGTGCTGCTGCCCATGCAGACGCGCCATAACCCGCTCGATCTTATGGTGGATTCAGGGCACCTTGCCCCCGAGCGCCCCGGCCCATTTGATATCCGCGCGTTTCTGCTACGCGGCGAGCGCATGGAGTCGGATAATGCAAAGTGAAGCATTGGAGCATTGGAGCATTGGAGCCGGGAACCCTTTGGGTGTAGCATTGGAGCAGTGAAGCAGTGAAGCGTTGGAACGTTGGAGCAAGATCACCTTGTC
>JANLSE010000007.1:0-2762 GCA_031362265.1 Roseiflexaceae bacterium | reverse complement strand
GGCCTGGCTGCTGCGCCATTGGTGCGCATCCTGGCCACCAGCCGTGAGGCACTGCGCATCCAGGGTGAGCAACTCTATGCGGTTCCGCCCCTGGTGGCATCCGCCGAAGGGAGCAGCGACCCGCTCAGCAGCCCGGCAGCCCAACTCTTCCTGGCACGCGCTCGGGCAGCACGGGCCGATTTCGCGGTTGACACACCTGGAACGAACGCGATTGCGCTGATTTGTCGGCGGCTGGAAGGCTTGCCACTGGCAATTGAACTGGCAGCGGCACGTCTGCGCCTCCTCACACCCCAGGCCATTCTGGAGCGGCTTGGTCACCCACTGGATCTCCTCACCACTGGGTCACGCGATCTACCAACCCGCCAGCAAACCTTGCGTGCTGCGATTGCCTGGAGCTACGATCTGCTCCCCAAAGCGGAACAAGCGGTCTTTCGTCGCTTGGGAGTGTTCGTTGGTGGCTGGGATCTGGCTGCCGCCGAGGCCATTTGTGACGATACGCAGACCCTTGATCTGCTCGCGGCACTGATCGATAAGAGTCTCGTACGTCAGAGCGCTGGAACGGATGGCGAGGCGCGTTTCACCATGCTGGAAACGATCCGCGAGTATGCGTTAGAACGGTTAGAGGCGAGCGGTGAGGATGAAGTTGTGAGCGAGCGACATGCCGCGTATTTCCTGGCGTTGGCCGAAGCGCGCGAGCCTGATTTACGTGGCATCCATGAACTGAAGCTTAGCGAAGCCTGGGAGCGCGATCACGATAACCTGCGTGCCGCGCTTCGCAGGTATGTGGATGGGGACGACATGCTTTCGTTCACACGACTTGCGGTGGCAGTCTGGTGGTTCTGGCAATTCCGCGAGCATTGGCGTGAAGGGCGCGCTTGGCTAGCGCGTGGTTTAGTCGTGAAACTGGCATTACCGCCAAGTATACGGGCAAAGCTGCTCTTGGCTGCCGGTGCGACTACAACGGCACTGAGCGATTTTAGCCAGGCTCGCGTGCTACTCGAAGAAAGCCTGACGTTATCGCGTGAGCTAGGCGATGAGATCGGTGTCGCTGATGCACGCTATATTTTGGGATTCGTTGGGTATGGTGAGGGTAGGTATGCGCAAGCCGCTAGGGATTGTACCGATAGCCTTGAGATCTGTCGTCGGCTTGGCGATCGGTGGCGTATGGCTCTCGCACTCGACCATTTGGGTGATATGCTCAATATTCAGGGCGACTTGGTCGCCGCAACCAAAGTCGCTGAAGAGGATTTGGCACTCTGCCAGCAACTTGGGAATGAGGCTAGGATTG
The DNA here is from genome assembly GCA_031362265.1 of Roseiflexaceae bacterium. GTDB lineage: Bacteria > Chloroflexota > Chloroflexia > Chloroflexales > Roseiflexaceae > JANLSE01. The sequence goes on along the minus strand of JANLSE010000007.1, from coordinate 1,474 downwards.
CCAATGCGCTGGTTCTTCTTGGGTATATTGCCATCGGGCAGGGCGAGTATCAGCGTGCCATGCCACTCCTTGAGGAAGGATATACACTCTTCCAAAAGCACCGGCTGTTCTCTGGGGCGTCGACTGTCCTCAACTACCTTGGGGTAATCGCGCATCTACAGGAAGACTATCTGCGGGCCGAAGCGCTCTATACCGAGTGTTTGGGATTACGGCGAACAATCGGCAACCGACGCGGTTGCATTGCACCGATGGTTGGTCAAGCGGAAGCCTTGCGGGAGCAGGGCGACGCGGTTCGTGCATATGCGATCTGTGCGGATGCGCTGAAGCTGGCGTGCGATCTTGGCTACCAGCAGGGTATCTGCTTTACCATTGATGGTATCGCTCGCGATCTGGCCACACTCGGGCAGATCGAACAGGCGGCACGGCTTTGGGGTGCGGAAGAGGTGCTACGTGAAGCCGCAGCACTCCCAATCTGGCCGGATGATCAACTCATGCATAATCGTGCTATCGCTATGGCTCGCGCCCGGCTCAATCCAAATACCTTTGCCACCGCTTGGGCGGCTGGTCGATTACTCAGTACCGAACAGGCCATCGCGCTTGCGCTTGGGGAGTAGGTTTCATACAGGTTGGACATGCCACAATACCCTAAACGTGCTTGGTGAAAACGCGCTTGATAGCGATGGGAGGAGCCCATGCCATCCCAAGAAGAGATTAGCCAGCAGCACGCGCTCTTGCGCACCCATCGTGAGACCTTGGCAATTCTCTTGCAGCAGCAGGCACGGCACACCATAGCGTTTACCCCTCCCGTACTCATGCATGGCATTGTCGAGGCGCGTAGCAATATCCAGCGTATAAAAAGCAGGCTGCGCAGCTGGGAGATCGCGATTGAGGATCATCCTGATGATGAGCCTACCAGCAGCGCGAGCACCATTCCCGCCATCGGCACGCGCTGGCGAGGAGGGCGCATGGTGCTGGTGGCTGCTAGTATCGGGCTCGTAGCAGTGCTGATCATTGCGCAAAACCTGGTTCACTCCAACCCTGGCATAGCGCCAGCTAATCCCACACAGATCCCGCCAGCTACAGCCGCTGCTGTGTCAGCGGAACCCATACGAGCGACAGCTGGACTCCAGCCCACAGCTGGCGCAACCGCCGCAGCTTCGGCTGCTTCTAGCGCGGACTGTTTCCAGACATACTTTGCCGGGATTCCAGCAGAACATATCGCGACAATCGAGGCGGGAGGTAGCCTGGGTGTCGGGACAAACCAGCCAGTTGATGGGCAAATCGGGATCAAGCTGACCAATTTACAGCAGCCGATTGGCGCAATCAGGCTGTATACCTTCGCCGCGGGCAATCTCTTCAAAATAGAATCGGTTGTTGACCAAGCATGTCACGAGATTGACTCATACTCAAACATGCGCGACCCGAGCAGTGATAAGCACAGTGTTAAAAACTATGGGGTGATGAAGATCGAATA
>JANLSE010000670.1:0-3406 GCA_031362265.1 Roseiflexaceae bacterium | reverse complement strand
TTCAACAATTGCATCATCCGCATAGCTTGGATCAGCTCGCGCAGCTAACCAGGCAATTGCCTGATCGGTTGTACCACTTGCATTACCCAATATTGTGGCATCGCCCGGTGTGGGAGTTGGCTCAGGGGTGGGTTCAGGGGTCGGTGATGGTTGAGGGCCAAATACCACCGGTAGTGTCGAACGAAAGGATAGCGCGGTCGGGGCAGCATCCTCAGCACGTGCATGGGCGGCAAGCAGGAGCGTTGCTGCGGCGCTAATAGATGCTCTCAGAAACATGCGGCGAGTTGACATATGTAAACCATTCAATGTATTAAACTGAGATCCTGTTATGAAGAACGTGCGTAGTAAACCTGGTTTGCGCACTCATTATGGTTTACAGCATACGCATCACGCGTATCTCAGTATGCGCTCAGGTGCGCGGCCTGTGGCGTAAGCAGAGATACGCAATACCAGATCCGATCATATCGGTTATGAGATCGCGAAACTCATCAAATTCAAGCGGACGTTGCTTGTAGGCCAATTGAAATGTTTCTTGGCACAGCCCAATCAACACCATCATACCAAAGAAAACGATTGGCCGTTTGCACAAGGCCGGAAACGCTAGCAAGAGTGCTCCACCAATCAGGAAAAACATACACGTATGGCCAATTGCATGGCCGAAGACGCCAGGAAACATGATTCCAAGCAGTACACCAAAGCGTGGCCAGAGCTCACCAAACCAGCCAAATGGGAAAAGCCCCAGTATGATCATCAGGATCAACGGCCAGTAACGAATAATCGGACGTAGATTCATTGTCATAGTGTTTCCTTACCAGGAGACCAGGAGACTAGGTGATGGCGCGTTCCATCATTCCATCGTTCCATCGCTTTGCGCTTGTGCGTTCTTGCGCTTGTGCGTTTCATCGTTCTTGCGCTCCCATCCTCCCATCCTCCCATATGGCGCAAGCACTTATGTGCATGCTAAGTTGCACTGTTCTACATCCTCCGCTATACTCCGCTAGCGATGAATCGATCTACTCGTAATCTGGCGCGCCTCGTGTTGGCGCTCATACCTCTGGCCGCATGTACACCCACACCTGCGCCCGTTCTTACACCTGAGGTTACCCCTCAGCCAAGTGTTGCAGCTATCCTGCCTACAAATAATACGCTTACTGTCACAGCTACGCCGCTTGTGGTGGCCAGCCCTATGCCTACGTTGCCCCCAACAGTACCTGTGCCAACCCCGCCACCTGGCGCCGCCGCGTTCTTTGATGACCAACGCTTGTTCTACGACCCGAACTTCTACACGCCAGAGATTCAAGCATTTCTAGATGCTCAGCCAGGGCGATTGAAGGATATGCGCTTTTCGGTTGGGAATCGACGCCACACATTACCTGAGCTAATTATTGGCCAATCCAGCTACTATGGGGTGAACCCAAAGGTGCTATTGGCGTTGCTGGAAGCTCAGAATCGTCTGATTTCGAATCCTACGCCGAGTGGCGATCAGATCGCTTGGGCAATCGGTTTTCGTGGTGATAGTGGTAACTGGCGTGGCATCCAAGGCCAGATTCGTTGGGTTGTAAAGCAGATGTTTTATGCACGCCGCGATTACCCAACCAATGAGCCACTGATCTACGCTGATGATTCACAGGCAACCCCACCAGCAGGATGGACACTAAGCGAATATGTGCTCGCACGGGTATTAGCGCAAACGACCACGCCCGGCAATCTTTCCGCTCGTATGGATCGTTTTCTGCAAGCCTATACAACATTGTTTGAAGATCCGCGTATCGCGCCAATTGATTGGCCCGCGCCAGCCGCGCCATTCCTGCATCGCCCGACTGCCAAAGTCGTGCCAGTATCGTCGTTCTTTGATCACGACGCACCGTTTCTTACCCGCGATCCAAATGGATCGGTTGTTACCTATTGGGGCCGCGCAGAGACCGACGCCTCGTTTGCCTATGATGGCCATGATGGCTGGGATTATGCTGCTGCTGCGCCAGATAAGGCGCTTGCCGCCGCCGCTGGTTTGGTTGTGTTTGCCGGTAATGCCGATGACGGTTGTGCCACTCACGCGGTCGTTCTTGATCACGGCAATGGTTATCGAACGCTCTACTGGCATCTTGCACGTATTGATGTTGAGATTGGCCAGCGTGTTGCCCTTGGCGATGTGCTAGGTGTGATCGGCGAAACGGGTTGCGCGCTTGGGCCACATTTGCACTTTGGCACCCAATACCTCGGGCGTGATATTGATCCATATGGTTGGTGTGGCAGTGGAATTGATCCATGGGAAGCGAATGCATCGGGCGTGAAAAGCTCCTGGCTCTGGGCAGATCGACCTTCCCCTTGTGGCCCTGCCCCAGTTGGTGCGGTTGTTGTCGACACTGGCGATAGCGGGTTTTTTCGGGCTGGTGAGGGATGGAAGGAAGTTCCGACCGGGTATGGTGGAAGCGCCTTCTTTATTGCATCGATCCGTGGTGCGAGTGAGCGTGAATCCTGGCGGCTTCGCCCACTTCGTGCACCATCCGTAGCGGTTTGGCGTGCAACAATTCCACAAACTGGGCGTTACCGGGTGTTGGCCTATCTTCCCTATGCACTAAGCGGGCTGGAAGATCCACAACGCCTAGCCTACCGCGTGCGAACAGCCAACGGTGAAGCCCAGATTCTGATCAACGGTCGTACCTACGCCAATGATTGGGCCGATCTCGGAACCTATGATCTCACAAGTGGAGAGGGTGTTGCTGTCATCCTCAGCAATCAAAGCGAAGAGGCTCGCTTGAGTGTCTGGGCCGATGCAGTCATGTGGGTGCCAGTGAAGCAATGAAGCGCAAAGCGCAAAGCGCAAAACGCAGAGCGCAAAGCGTCGTTCCAATACTTCATTGTTCCAATGCTTCAATGCTTACAGGCTATTCCTCGTCTTCCTCAAGCACTTCTACTGTGCGCTCAAGTCGGTTCTGGCGCTGTTTGCGGGTGCCACGGTCGGAGCGCTTGTAGCGTTTCTCCTCACGCTCCTGTTTTTCTTCGCGGCTGCGGAAGACAATCTTAATTGGTGTTCCCTGGAATCCATGCGTTTCACGGATACAGTTTTCCAAATAACGGGCATAACCCCAATGGATCATCTCGGCATTATTGGCAAAGAACAAGAAGACTGGTGGGTCAGTCTGTGGCTGGGTTGCATAGTAGAGTCGCAGATGCGCTCCCTTATGGGTTGCTGTTGGCGGGTGTGCATAGGTGGCCTGGCGTAGCAGTTCATTCATTTGCGCAGTTGAGATACGCTTGTGACGCTCAGCAACAATCTCGAGCGCAGTTGGGATTACTTCATTAATCCGTTGGCCATTCAATGCCGAAAGGAACAGAATCGGTGCATAGGGAATGAAGTTAAATGCCTCACGAACATGGCGTAGGAACGCATTATAGGTGTCGTTGT
>JANLSE010000647.1:0-1680 GCA_031362265.1 Roseiflexaceae bacterium | reverse complement strand
GCGTTTTGTCTGTCGGTTGTGTGGTGTTGAACTGCATGCTGATTTGAACGCCGCTCGTAACATCGCTGCCAAGTACCATGCCAGTGTCGCTACAGGTGATGCTGGCGGGCTGCCTATCAGTCAGCCAATCGTGTCCAATCGGGAGTCTCCGACTGCCGATTGAGGTACAAGCCACGCCATTTTAATGGCTGTGGTTACTGACATCTGTAACAGCCCTTGACATTCATTTTTCGATATGCTACAATAGTGTCAATTAAACACTAATTATAAAGGAGCACTTCAATGCCTCTCAATCTTATCAAACAATCGCAGCCATTTCTGGCCTACCTAGAAACATGGTATGAGGAATTGGGTACAACATCGCTGGCAGAGATTGTGGCGCGGCAGCCAGAGCGTGTTGCGATCATTTCCATTGATGTTATCAATGGCTTCTGTGTGAGTGGGCCACTCGCGAGTGATCGAGTAGGGCGAATCGCTAAGCCTGTTGCGGATCTGTTTACACATGCCTATCGGCTGGGAGTCCGCACATTTGCACTCACCCAGGATACCCACGATCCCCAGACGCCTGAGTTTGGCGCGTTCCCGCCGCACTGCCTGAAGGGTACCGCCGAAAGCGAAGCTGTTGATCAACTGAAGGAATTACCATTCTACGATGCAATTAAGACCATCGAGAAAAATTCGATTAGCTCAGCGATTGGTACCGAATTGGCAGCCTGGCTCGCCACCAAGCCACACGTCGATACATTCATTATTGTTGGCGATTGCACCGATCTGTGTACATATCAGGCAGCCATGCAACTGCGACTCGAAGCCAATGCTGGCAATCTGACTCGGCGCATCATCGTTCCTGCCGATGCCGTCGACACATTCGACACACCTGTCAGTGTTGCCCGTGATCTTGGTATCAAAGCGCACGATGCAGATCTTCACCATGTGCTCTTCCTCCACCATATGGCGATAAACGGCGTAGAAGTGGTGCGGAGCCTGGTGTAAGCGCAAGAGCGCATAGCGCAAGAGCGCAAGACTAGCATGTGGCGGCTGTGCGTTATGCGTTATGCGCTATGCGCTGTGCGCTAGGGGTGTATAATCTCTTCAGAACAATCCATAGTGCGAGGAATGGGATGCAACGACTACGCGGGTTACTGGTTGGCGCAGGTGGGATGGGCCGCGCATGGGCGAAGAACCTGAACGAATACGATCAGGTTGAAACCATCGGTTGGGTGGATATTCGCCCAGGTGCTGCGGCTCAGGCGGCGGCAGATCTTGGCCTGGAAATCGGGCATACCGGCGACGATCTGGAGCGCGCATTAGCCGAGCTCCGCCCTGATTTCTTGGTCGATGTGACCATCCCAGAGGCGCATCATGATGTGACGATTATGGCACTTGCCGCTGGTGTCCCGGTGATTGGCGAGAAGCCCATGGCCGATACACTCGCCCGTGCACAGGCGATGGTCGCTGCATCCGAGAAGCATGGCAAGCTGTATATGGTCAGCCAGAGTCGCCGTTATGATGCCCGCTTACATGCCTACCGTGCTTTAATAGAAGAATGTGCCGGGTCGCTTGGTATTCTCAAATCGGATTTCTATATTGGCGCACATTTTGGTGGTTTCCGTGATGAGATGGCGCATGTATTACTGCTCGATATGGCGATCCATACCATCGATGCGGCCCGCTATTTGA
>JANLSE010000640.1:0-3711 GCA_031362265.1 Roseiflexaceae bacterium | reverse complement strand
AGCGCGAGGTGCAGTGTTGGGCGAGGATTGGATCAGGATCGCCTGAGCGGCTGAGGGTGAAGGGCTTAGAGCCTGTTCAAACACTAAGGCGCAATCATATATCAGGTGCTCCTCCGAGAGTTACTAGACGCGCTTGACGATCTGCATCGAGCTGAGCACCGAAATGAGGCGCGAAGTCACCAAGTGCTTCCATATCACGCCGAAATGCTTCAAGCCTTACCCATGAATCTTCTGGCGGAGGAGAAACAACCAAATCTTGTGCAACGATTTGCCGAGCCACTCGTCGTGATAGGTGCTCCAGAAGCTGTGCTTGCTCAATCGGATGCAAATGATCAATCAATTCGAGTGCTCGATGCAACGTATCCGTCATACCGATATCCTTCCGCTAACAGAGATCAGGTGCAGTTCAAATCGCTCAATGATGCCGTGCATAGAACAGTATACGCATTCATGTACGTGTTCGCAATACGGTCAAACAATTCACCACCACGCTGCCGCAGGCTGGCTTCATCGCGCTGGCATGCGTGGGAAGCACATTGATGGCGCTCGCACAGAACGACCGCGACAGACCCGTGTCTACGCTACCGCAAATGCAGTGTCACGGCGCTTGTGCGGGTGCTGCGATGCCAGCACAATTGTGGATTGCGCGATACCATGGTCGAGCAGGTAGGCAACAATGCCAGGAGGTGGCGTGCCATCATGCTCAATAGAGATGTTGTCGCCACGCAAGGCAACAGAGAGCACGAGTGATTGCACGCGTTTGAGATCATTCCAGCCAACGTTAGGCTGCTGCGTATTCGGTATGTTGGCGTGTTGCTGCACTATAGAAACCCAGCACTATCTGATCGCGGGGAATGCCAGCAGCGACCAAATCATTGGCGATGCCATGTTCGGTACCGTCGCGCTGAATCCAGATTTTCCCCTCTTGGAACGTGATGTGGATGAGACACCCATGGATACGCCGAACGCCCTGCCAGCCGGTTGACATGACCACATAGCGTCCATGTTCATGATCAAAGATGAGTTCATTTTGAATGTCGCCGTTCTTGTAGGTCATGCCTACGCAACGTGACAGCACCTGTCCGATGATGTGTTGATAGTGGCGTGCCGTGTCCACAATACGTTCCTCAGAACTTATTGAATCGGATAGCGCTGCTGAAGTTGATCTGTTATTACCAGGACTTGTTCGACCAGGCTCACGAGTGCACGAGGTTCTTTGTAGCCATGAACCACCATTGTGCGCGTCTGCAAGCCATCCTGCAGTGTTTGATATTGAGTTTTATCGAGCACCCCATAGGTGTAGAGACTTTTCATCACCTGCTGTACGCTATGGCCGGTAATCGGTACTGCTTCTACATCAGCTATCGAACGCAGAAGTGCTTCGGTCGCAGACCACGCGAGGAGGAATGCTGCTTCGCCATGTTCTTGCTCAGACAATTGGCGAGCCTCACGCAAACGATACACAATATCACGATCGTTGAGTGGAATCGCATTTTTGAAGGTGAGCGCGGTACGATCGCGCGGATTCGTTACGACCAACTCGAAGCGCCATGTTGGCTGATGATCCAACACTCTGGCAATCGCATCTAATTCTGGCGCGTCAGTCAACGACTCTTGCGTGCGCACCTCAACAACAACATGCTCCTCAGCATTCTTGGCCACGAGATCAACCCGGAAGGGCGCAAGAAATGCAGGCAATTGATCAGGTTGCGGCTCAATCTGCACGTCGTATCCACGCTGCCGATACTCACGCGCGATTTCTCGCAGGCGCTGGGACTCACGAGATATGGGTTGTACCGTCATTAGATGAGCTCCTCGTGTGTTGGGGCCGCTTCAATACGAATATATAAAAACTCATTGCCACGACAGAACCCTTCTGCAAGAACTGGGGACATACCCCGAACGCGAAAGCTGCCATTCAAATCCGTTTTGCGAACAACGGTGTCGGTAATTTGTTGGTCATCGGCGTATACAAAACCGTTCAAGGCATCCTGAATGGGCTTAACTAGGTTGTCATTGTCAATTCGCACCGCGACCCCATCATGATAATACGTCACACTGAATTGGAGTCGTTCGGTAAGAAGCACAGTTCCCGCTGGCCAACGTTGAAGCGCCGCATTTCGTACCGTTTGTTGCCACAACCGGAGTCGAGCAGCAGAGCGAGTTTGATGTGAAATAGGTGGGCCATCAACGATAAATTCAAATGGTAACATATATGGCCAATATTGAACCGGACTCTCAAAACACCTGTACTATTATACCACCCGTGCCAAGTGTCGTGCAGCTTTTGGGAAGCAGAATCTCCAAGGCTACCTATTGATTCAGTCATCGATCAGTCTACAATCTCCCCATCAATCTCGCCAACCAGATTACGCCTGCCAATGCGGCGCACCGTGCCGACGATCTCAACGCGTGTGCCAATCGCTATAGAGTGCGTTGCGGCGGCATCGTGGCCGCGCAGATGGACGGTGGAGTTGTTCACCAGGATCGTTGCGCGGGTGACACCGCACTCGCGGTAGAGTGGTAACTTCTGCCGCAGCGTGCCGATGATGCGAACGCGAGTGAGTGGAGTGGCTTGCGTAGTGGGCTGTGCCATGATGGGGCTCCTTGTGACGAGATAGTGTGGCGGGTGATGGTGTCAGCACCCGCCATTTGGCGACCTACGCAGCCAACTTGCGGCGGCGCGGCTTAACTGGAGTTGGCTCGGCCTCAGCGATTGGCTCCTCAGCGACGATTACGGGCTGCTCAATCGGCTGGCCGGTGCTGCGGTCGATGAAGACGATCTCCAGGACAATCAGATCGGTGGTGTAGTGCTTCTGGCCGCTGCCATCGCTCCAATTGCGATTCTCCAGCCGCCCATGCACCTCGACCAATGTGCCTTTCACAATCCGCTCGGCGGCAATCTCCGCCTGGCGTCCCCAGGCAGTCAAACGAAACCACTCCTTCTTGCTGTTCTGCTCGCCATGCGCTTGCCAGCGCTCCTCGACGCACAGATTGAATTGCGCCAAAGTCTTGCCCGAGGTCGTCGTCTTGATTTCCGCATCGTTGCCAACAAATCCGCGTAGGGTGAAGCTGTTGTTGCGTGCCATTGTGGGTGCCTCCTTTGTGTGTGGTCCAGTTGACCTGGCACCAGAATAGCGCCGGGAAACAGGATCAGTGTCAACCCCGCGCAGCGTCGAACGCGTGAGTTCGGTGGATCCACCGCAAGCGCAAGCGCCCGCAATACGGTGCGGTGGAGGCCGTACTCGCAGGCGGCAGAGGAGGGTTGCCGCAGATCCGCCTGGTGCTAGGGTTGCCAGATCAGTCAAGTGGTTCACACGGCACCGGAGGCATCGCAGGGCGCGCCAGACAGATGCTCCAGTGGGTGAGCAGCAGAAGCATTGGAAGAACAAGGCTATGCCGCGAGACTTCGGCGTGAGCTCAATCGAACGCTCAGCCAAGCGAAGACAAGGAGCGTGATTGGCGGGAGTGGCAAGCAGAGGAGCAGAGAGAGCGTTACCTGGAGCCAGGATAGTATCGGAGGAACGCAAGTGAAGGGCTCTAGGGTGCTGGATTGGCTGGGTTTTGCAGTGATGGGGTTGCTGTCGCCGTAATTGCACTGCCACATGCTGGTTGTACGAGGAATGTTCGCGCAGTCTTACTTAGCTCTGTGTCAGCCAGTGCTAGCGAGCGCTAATGCATAAGATGCTCAAAGGGGTTGTGTCATTGCTA
>JANLSE010000630.1:0-13113 GCA_031362265.1 Roseiflexaceae bacterium | reverse complement strand
AAGTGCTGCTGCCTGGGGTATGGCAACAGCTCTAGCACAGACGACAGAGGAAATATAAGGCTTATGCGATATCTGGTTACTGGTGGCGCAGGGTTTATTGGCAGCCATGTTTCTGAAGCACTGCTCGCGCGCGGCGATCAGGTGGTTGGGCTGGATAATTTTAACGACTACTATAGCCCAGAGCGTAAGCGTGCGAATCTTGGCGGGCTGCTTGGCCGCCCAGGATATACGCTTGTTGAGGCGGATATTCGTGATCAGGATACGTTGGAGCAGGTTTTCGCTACACATCGCCCAGAGAAGATCGCTCATCTGGCCGCCATGGCGAATCCGCGCGCCTCGTTAGAGCGGCCGTTCCTGTATGAAGAAGTTAATGTGCGCGGGTCCTTGAATCTATTGACACTGGCTGGCCGGTATGAGGCAAAAGGATTCTTGTTGGCATCGACTTCGTCAGTTTATGGAATGGCTCCTACACCATGGACAGAGGAGACGCCAACCGACCAACCGCTTTCGTATTATGCAGGAACGAAAAAAGCGGCTGAGGTACTCGCCTTCACCGCACATCGACACTATGGTACGCCAACTCGGATCGTACGCTTTTTTACTGTCTATGGCCCACGTGGTCGGCCAGATATGACGCCAGCATTGTTTATTCCACCAATGGTAAAGGGTGACCCAATCACACTCTTCAATGGCGGCCAAGGTGTCTATCGGGATTGGACGTTTGTTAATGATATTGTGCGTGGCGTTGTTGCAGCGCTTGATGCGGATCTGCCATTTGAGCTATTCAACCTTGGGAATTCAAACCCGGTGCAGCTCAGCGATTTTATCAAGACACTTGAGCAAGTAACTGGGTTACAGGCACATATTGAGGCTAAACCGTTACCATCAGCTGACCCACCAATTACCTATGCGTCGATTGAGAAAGCTGGGCGGCTGCTTGGCTGGGAACCAAACACAAATATTGGCGAAGGGTTAGAGCATTTTTGGGAATGGTATCGAGCAGAGGTGCTACCGTCCATCCATTACTAGATATCCCATTATTAGAGATCCCATATGGGAGCAATAGGCGTATTGCGCCTCCGAGAAATGAGTTACTTTATGATCAATGATTCAACCAAGCCAGTAACCGATGCGGAGGAGGAGAGTCCTCCGCCAAGCGATACTCCTGCTGAGCAAGAGGTCGAGCGCGAGGGCTTTTCACTCGTTAAATCGCTGCGTAGCCCACGAACCTGGGTATCGTTTGCGTTGGCAATTGCGATCATCCTGTTTGTGTTTCGTGGATTGGATATTAATGTCGCAAATACCTGGGGATATATCCGTGGTGCCGATTGGGGTATGCTCCTATTGGGGTTATGTGTCTTCTACCTGACATTCCCACTACGCGCATTTCGCTGGCGTATCCTGCTTGAGAATGCCGGGGTACCAGTGCAGGAAGGGCGTAAGAGCTGGGCTTCGATGCCAGCACTAATGGAGTATATGTATCTCTCGTGGTTTGCGAACTGTATTGTGCCTGCCAAACTTGGCGATGCCTACCGTGGCTATTTGCTTAAGCATAATGGCAAGGTCTCATTTTCTGCGACATTTGGAACGATTTTTGCTGAGCGATTATTCGATATGCTTGGCCTGTTTACATTCCTGGTGATTTCGGGCTGGTTTGTTTTCGGCACGCAACTACCACCAGAGACAAATATCATCTTTGGGGCAGGGCTTGTGCTCGTGATTATTATTGTGGCTGGTTTGGCGAGTATGCGCTGGCTAAGCCCGGTTATTCGCCGGTTTGTGCCAGCTAGGCTGATGCGCGGTTATGAGCCATTTGAGCATGCTGCGCTGAGCTCGTTTCGACCCAAAATTCTTCCAACATTGACGCTGCTGACAGCTGGGGTCTGGCTGTTGGAGGGCTGCCGCTTGTACTTTGTGATCGCGTCACTGAGCCATGAGGGTTTGTCACTCACCGCTCCGATGATTGTGTTTGTGGCGCTGGCATCTTCGTTGCTTACCGCAATCCCATTTACGCCAGCTGGGCTTGGTGTGGTTGAGGGCACAATTACGGCGGTGCTAGTAAGTATTGTCAGGACAAGCAAGGATCTGGCGCTGGCAGTAACATTCCTTGATCGGGCGATTAACTTTTGGAGTATCGTAATTATCGGGTTCTTTGTCTATCTGTTTAGCAAACGCAAATAACCTTGCCAACACAATAGCGCATGCTGAATGATTTATTGCTGGAGGGCTACTCGTTGTACGCGGGTCAGCCCTGCAACAACTAGGCGATACGATTCCTCAATCATTGCTATCAGCTCATCATCTGGTACCGTTCCATCAATAATGATATGGTTCCAATGTATTTTGCTTAGGTATGGCGCTGTGCTGATTGCCGTGTAGGTGTCACGTAGATACTGTACATGGGTGGGTTCGCATTTGAGTGAGATACTGTACGGTTTGGTTCTGTCGTTGACGAACGCGAATATCTTCCCGCCAACCTTTGCAGTCATATCCTCTGGCCCAAATGGGTAATCTTCAACCGCGCCCTTCTTCCCCAGAATATAAGCGCGAATCTGGCTGATATCCATATTCTACCTCTTCACATGGCCGTTCGCCGATCACTATTGCATATTGTATGCGGTCTTCTAGCGTTTGCCAACCTGGCCAATGCTTATTTGCAATTGCGGCTCTGTGATCTGGTATACTGGTTAATATGTCACCCTTTCATAGAGGCCAGAAGTCAGGATCGGCGGCTGGGAATATTGAGGCTTTGTATTGCACTGCCTGATACGAGTGAAGATCAAGTTCCTCGAGCCTCACTACCATGCTGTTCTACCAGCACCCTAATGGAGCTAGTCTATGCCTGTTTCGTATGCGAACTCAGAGCTGATTTATGCGGCTCTTAAGGCGTGCCAGGTGCAGATTATTTCAGCACTTCCCGAAACCTGGCTGGTACACTTGATTCGGATGGCCGAAGATGATCCAACTACCCAACTTGTGCGCCTGGCCAAGGAAGAGGAAGGGGTGGGAATCTCGGCGGGAGCACACCTGGCTGGGGTGAAATCGGCCATGCTGATGCAGAATCATGGGTTCTTGCAGAGTGTGAATGGGATTGTTTCGCTGGCTCGCCTGTATCGCATTCCACTATTGATGCTGATCAGCTATCGTGGTGAATTTGGTGAGCGCGACCCCTGGCAGACAGAGGGTGGCTCGGTGACTGAAGCTGTTCTCCAGGCCTTGAGTATCCCCTATGTGCGGCTCGAAGATCCTGCTCATGTTGCGGCGCGCATTCGTAAGGCGCAAACGCTAGCGGAATCTTCGCTCAAGCCAGTGGCGCTACTGCTCTGCCGCGATCTGATGTGGGAGGAGGTTGCGTGATGTTACGAATCGATGCGCTGCGTGCGATCTACCCAGAGCTTGAGAAGCGGGTGGTTGTGACAATCATGGGTGCTGTGGCAGCAGAGCTCCAATCGATTGGGCACCAGCCGAATTTCTTTTACCTCCAACATGCCATGGGCCTGGCATCTTCGATGGGGCTGGGGATTGCCCTGAGCCGCCCTGAGCTTCAGGTGGTGGTGATCGATGGTGATGGCTCGCTACTTATGAACTTGGGTGGCCTGACGACCCTGGCGCGCTATCGGCCACGTAACCTTGTGCATATTGTCTTCGATAATGAGAGCCTGCTTTCGGTTGGTGGGTTCCCTACGGCGACAGCAACCGGGAGCGATCTGGCCGGAATTGCGGCGGCGGCAGGGATCCAACGGACACAAACCGTTCGCGATTTAGACGAGTTTGCCAGGGCATGTTCGCTGGCATTCCAAACAGAAGATTTAACCACGATTGTTGCAAAAGTGGAAGCAAAAGGGCCAGCCGCGTTTGTGACAGATCTGCCGCTGCTGGAGAATCGCTTTCAGTTTGCGCGCTGGCTGCGGCGGGCAGGTAGCGCAGATTGAAAGATATCGCACGCGACCGGAGGTTTAAACGCAAAGACGCAAAGGTCGCAAAGGCGCAAGGATGTAAGATGATATAACTGCTCTGCGTCTTTGCGTCACCGGGGTACCAGGCCCAAAGGGCATCCCGGTCTGGTACCCGGTACCTGTGCGTTCATTGCAAGATATTGCCCTTCACCCCAAAATAAGAAAGGATGTTGATGTGTCGAACCTATTGATGCAATTGGTAGAAGAGTTGAACGCTGGGTCGTTGAGGGTGGTGGATTTAACACAGCCATTAGGGCCAGAAACTCCAGTGATAGGGTTGCCACCAATCTTTGCCTCTTCGCCAGGGGTCTCGATGCAGGTCATTTCGCGCTATGATGCGGCTGGGCCTGGCTGGTATTGGAACACATTGACCCTTGGCGAGCATACTGGCACGCATTTTGATGCACCAATCCATTGGGTGACGGGGCGCGATCTACCGGATAATGCAACTGATACGATTCCTGCGCGACGCTTCATTGGGCCAGCCTGTGTGATCGATGTCTCGGCTGAGGTGGCTGCGAATCCCGATTTTCTGCTCACGCCAGATGGCTTGTTGGCGTGGGAGGCCGCTCATGGGCGCATTCCAGCTGGCGCATGGGTGCTGCTCCGCACTGATTGGAGTAAGCGTGAGGGTCGTGAGGCATTCCTCAATGTTGGCTCAGACGGTCCACATAGCCCTGGATTCCATAAGGACACTTCACTGCTGCTGGCGAATGAGCGTGATATCCTGGGTGTTGGGGTTGAGAGTGTTGGAACCGATGCTGGGCAAGCGGGCATGTTCGACCCACCCTTCCCAAACCACACATTTATGCATGCCGCTGGGAAGTTTGGCCTGGCGAGTTTGTGTAATCTCGATCAGTTGCCAGCAACCGGGGCGATTGTGATCGCTGCACCGCTCAAGATTGTTGATGGAAGCGGTAGCCCACTGCGGGTGCTGGCGATTGCGCCGGTAGCGTGAGACGTGGAACAAGGAGACAAGGAGACAAGGTGATAAAGAAGCGCATAACGCATAGCGCACAACGCACGACCAACCTTTTGTGCTTTGCACTCTGCGCTACACCCGGAGGGTACCCGGCTTGGCCCAGAGGGCACCCCGCTTCAATGCTTCATTGCTCCGATCCTTAGCTGTTTGTAGGAGCGCATGTGATGAATAAGAAACCTGCGTATAGGCTTGTCTATACCACCGATCCAGATTCGGATGCGGAGGTGGAATCGCAGCCCACGCCAGCGTACCCATCGGCGCGTGAACAAACGGCACGGATTGCACGTGATCGTAAACGCCGCGCAGGGAAGACGGTTACTGTGATCAGCGGCCTGCGCCATGATCCAGCAACCCTTGAGGCGTTACTGAAGACCCTTAAGCAGCAGTGTGGTGCAGGCGGAACGCTGAAGGACGGCGAGCTTGAAATTCAGGGTGATCACCGTGAGCGGGTTGCAGCAGCACTTGCGGCAATGGGCTATAAGACGAAGATGGTGGGTGGGTGAACAACAGAGCGATGGAACGATGGAACGGTGGAGCGTTGGAGTATGTGAGCATCGAAACATTGAAGCATTGAAGCATTGAAGCATTGAATCGGTTCTTGTTCTCTGTTCCCTTGTTCTCTGTTCCCTTGTTCAGTTCTGCAGTTCTGCAGTTCTGCGGTTCTGCGGTTCTAATGCCCTGCACTCTTATACTGGCGCGTTTCCGATTCAAACACGGCGACTGCCAGCCACATCCAGAGTACGCCAGCGAGTGGTGCACCATAGGCAAACCATGGGTGTACGACCAGTTCGCCGGTGCGATCAAGCAACACAACCGCCGGGAAGTAGGCCATAAAGGCAATTGGGATGCCAAAGGTTAGCAGGAATTCCAATACACCGCCGAAGATGCGTAACGGGTAGTTGCCAAAATTGCTGAATAGCGTGTCGAGCAAGCTAAGAAAACTTGCGCTGCTCAATGTTCGGAATGAGAGCGCCGCCAGCAGGAAGCGCATTGCAGCTTCAACAAGCGCGCCGCCAATTAGTGCTAAAACTAAATACACAACTGAACCAGCCGTCCAGATAATTCCAGCCAAGACTTGTGCTGCAATGAGCATTGCCAAACCACCGAACAAATCCCCAAAGGCACTGGAGCTAAAGCGTTCGCAGATCAGCTGGCCGGGAGGATCGCTGCACCACTGATCTGACCGTGGTAGATTTGCATTGGAACGAACCCCTGCGCCTCAAATGGCAGCCAGGAACCGATCATTCGTAATACTGGTGGAAAAAACCAGAGTGGCACTAATGCACCAGCAAAAAAGCTGCTGATGAAATCGTAGATCGATTGAACACCACCGGTCTCGGTCGTCCAGAAGCTTGCCAAACCAATCAGTAACCCGATCAATGTGGCAATTGCATATGCCAGGACAAGACTCACTAAGTAGAACAGACCTGCACTCAGGCTGGCGGGTGGCAGCATGCCGCCAAGCACCAGTGCAAATGGCGCCGCGATGATCAGAAACAGGATCTGGCCCGTCGAAAATCCGACCTGATTGGCCAGTAGTTGCCCCAGATATGGTATCGGCCGTGCCAAATCGGTTGCGACCGAGCCCTCGCGTACGGCGTTTCGTAGGAACCAAGCCAGCATTGGCGAAAAGAGCGCCAACCCAGCTACGTGGATGCTTCCAGAGCTTGGAACTAAAATACCAGTTAGCATTTTGATTGTTGTCGATTTCCCAGCTCCATTTGGGCCAATATAGCCAAGAAGCTCACCTTCTTCGAGTTGAAAGCTTACATCATCGACGGCTCGGACAACGTTTTCTTCGCGGGTGAATAACGTGCGGATACTACCCCCAGCCCTGGTTGGCGTTTCGGGGAGCGAAATTCTTTGACAAGCTGTTGAACCTCAATCAGTGCCATACAATCAATCCTTATTAAGAGAATACATGAGCAAAGAGATTGCTACGCACTCGGATGATTCCAGAACGTGCACAAAACAACAAAGCTCAATAATTATGTGTTTGTTCTCTGAGGAATTGCGGTATGGCGCGATTGTAGCATGGATATGTGTGGCGCGACTGAGACTATCGGCTGATTCTTTGGTGGCAGTAAGGAGGGGAATGTTGCTTTGCTTAAGTTGTCAGGCACGCTTCGGCTTATCGTGTTGTCCGATATGGCCCGAGGTAACGCTGCACAAGTTCTAGACCGAATTGGTTCTGGAGCGTGGTGCGTGCTCCTTCTGCGGTGGCTTCGAGTGCGCGGCCAACCTGTTTGCAGATTGCGTCGGCAAGGAATTGTGGTAGCGGTTCTTGAAGTGCCGAGACCTGTAATGCGCTGCGGAAGGTTGCCAGTGCTGCACCAAGCGGTTCGCGCGCTATAAGCGCAGCGGGCAATTCGAGCCGATAGGCTGGCCCGGTGGTATCGGGCCGATAGTAGAGGACGTAGAGCTGTCCATAGCCCTGCTCAATAATCGCACGCTGCTCGGCAAAATTTGGCACACCTGGCGAACGGTAGCCAGTAAGAAGGTGTGGGCGATCTTGTTTGATCAGCGGTACTGGCAGTGAGTGTTCGCCCGGTTCCAGAACAGTTCCCCATAAGGTGCGATCGGTGACAGTGCCAGAGAGGTGTGGTGCAAGTTGGGCTACATCCTCGGCGGCAGTGGCCTGTTTGGGATGCGCAATCACTCGCCGTGAGCTTAGAACGAGGCGCCAATCTTGATCATTGAAGAATTCGATAATCAGGTTATGGAATGGTTTCCACCAATCGGGTGGACGTGGGTTACGTGAATCTTTGCCAGCGCGCACCAATAGCCGATTGACTTCTAGGAGCGTCGAGTAGAATGAGCCGTCGAGCACAAACAGCCCGCTCGATGTCGCTCGAATCCGGCGCGCCAACAGCCGTAGTTCCATAATTGCGCGTAACCCGCCCAATATGGTCTCCAATTCCTCGACAGGTGGTAGGAGTTGTACCAACGCCTCCTGATCTGTCAGCCGTACATCTTCAACGGCAGCAGCCACCAGTGCGATAAAGGTCGCCCCTGCGGCAGGAACCGTCGCATGCGCGCCATCCACGGCGCACAGACGCCGGATCTGGCCTTCGGGTGCCTGCGCAATACGGCGGGAAAGCGATTCGCGTAGCCTGTCGCGGTCGCCCTCAAGACGTGTTAGCGTCGTTCGGCATGCATCAGCACACGCGGTAATACTATTCAGCACTGCAGCTGGCAACGCCGCCGGGCTAATACCGCCATCAAGTATCAGGGTGGAGAGATCGGGTGGTGGCATTATGAATCCAGCAGTTTCTTAGCTTGATTCGGGAATTTTCTGATAAGCCACGACAACACCTCTAATTGCTCTTGGCCAGGAGCTCGCCGCATTTGGATAAGTAACTTTTGTGCAGTTGGTCTATCTAGCGTTAGATTAGAAGCTCCTTCATTACAGATGGAGCAAATTGCTCTCAAGTTTGACGCGTCATCAGACCCACCCATTGATTTGTCAATTATATGCCCGATGTGCAATCGTGTTTTTCGACTTATATCGTACGGATGCGGCTCGCCGGCTGCAGCACCACACATTTGGCAAGTGAAGCCATTCCGATCTAAAACGTATGCTCGAGTTTCCTTTGATATTTCTCGTTCAAAAGCAGGAATTGGTATCGGATCTAGGAGCAAATACTGCCCTGGTTTAAGTTCACTACGGTCATTATGCGTCAATATCTGATATCCTTCTTCGGTTCGTAATTCACGAACCCTGCGTGCCCATTCACTCTTATTATCGGCCACAGCACGCAACTCTTCAGAACTCATTACTTTCCCGACATGATTGAGAATATATTCTCGAAGCTTAGCACGTGAGCCTTTGCGTTTATCTGATAGGTCGCTCATGTTGGCACCTCAATAGCAGGGAATACTCGATGCGATGCTCGAATACAGTGACGGATTTGTGTTGCTACGGCTGCTGCAACAGGTGGTGGAAATGCATTCCCAATCTGCCTATATGCCGCTGTCTTGCCACCTGTAAACTGCCAATCATCAGGAAAACCCTGGATGCGTGCTACCATTCGTGTGGTGAGGCGTGGCATGCCAACAAAATCTTCGCTTGGTGCCATGTCTGCAATGCCACGTCCATCAACTCCAAGTTGTGCCCAAGCTTTTCGCGCACGCGTTGGGCCTAAATCTGGACCACCGTGCTTTTTGGACCCACCCACAACTGTAGGGGCTATAGTAGAGGCTTGTTCTCTCCACTGCTCTGCTAAACGCCAATGGTTTGCAACCATCAGATTGAAAAGTAATTTACCAACTGCCAAAGGCTGAGCTGTTACTGGCTTAGGCCAACTGAAATATTCACTGTATGCGCGTTGGATTGCCACTATTACAACCCTTGGTCGTAGTTGTGAGACATTGTAATCCGAAGCTTGAAGTAGCCTAATATCTGATTCGTATCCGAGCGCTTTGAGCTGGCTTCTAAGGCTATCTCTGTATGGGGCAAATGATGAGTCGAGAAATCCGCGCACATTTTCTAACATGACAGCTATAGGTCGAGCTTCGTCGACAAGACGAATTGCTTCAGGAAAAAGGTCACGCTCATCATCAGCTCCGCGCTGCTTGCCCGCCACCGAAAAAGGTGGACACGGCACACCGCCGGCCAGTAACTCGATGCCTTCATAATTTCGTGCGCTAAACAGCTTGACGTCTTTTTCTTGGATATTCCAGGTTGGGCGGTTGAGTCGAAGTGTTTTACATGCATGCCCATCAATTTCAACGAGAACTGATGCTTCGAATCCCGCTTGCTCTAGGCCAAGAGCCTGCCCACCTGCACCTGCACAGATTTCGATACAGTTCATATTTGGTTTCCTATAGGGTAACTATATTGAAATTGTTACGAAGTTTATGATAACATTGAGAGTAAAGGCAATTGGATGTATTAGTACAAGTGTTTGGTGAGTGATTAATTCGTCATACTAATGATATCAATGCACTATATTATAGCACATGTGTACAGATTGAAATATTCAATACTTACCAATTCTGGCCATGCTATACTCGCTCGTATACGAAATATTGCTGATGAAGAAAGAGTACGCCGATGATTGATATTAGCCAAATAGCCTTCGAGCACTACCCACTCAAGAAAGTGCTTATGCACCGCCCACATGCCGAATTGCCGATGGTAACCGAGGAGCGGCTGCCATATTTCAATTTTGCAGCAGTACCCGATGTTGATCGATTTCTGGATGAATTTGATGCGCTTGTCGCTGCATTTCAGTCGATGGGTACCGAAGTTGTGCTGGTGCATGAGGTGCTAAAGGATGATGCTGAGGCATTGGCCTATATCGGGCGGCGCGCGAATATGACCTATACACGTGATTTGGCGGTTGTCACCCCGAAAGGTACAGTGCTAGCTGGCATGGCGATCGCAGGCCGGCAGGGCGATCCAGCAATCATCGGGCGTGTCTCTGCGAAGCTTGGTATTCCGGTTCTTGGGCAGCTTGAACCCGAGGGCTTGCTGGAGGGTGGTGGCGTTAGCTTTTTCCGTGGCGATACAGTGATCGTCGGGCGCTGTGAGCGCACCAATCAGGTTGGGCTGGCGCGCTTCGAGGAGTATATGCGGCAGGCAGGGATTCGGCGTATGGTGACAGTGCCAGTGCCTAATGGCATGTTCCATATTGATGGGTTTCTGGTGCTGATCGACCAAGATCTGGCAATTGTCGACCCAAGCTGTATGCAGATCGGCCCGGCAGTGATTAAGAATCTGGAGACTGGCGAGAGCTATGAGCAGATGCCACTCGATTTTTTGCAGGCCGAGGATGTTGAGCCAATCATGATCGATGAATCGAAAGACGGTTGGGCGTGCGCGAATTTCGTGATGACCGCGCCACGCCAGATTGTTGGCTACGAATGGGCCGAACGTGTCATGAACGAGGTTGAGAAGCGTGGTGGTAAAGCAATTGGTGTACGCGGAAACGAATTGCGTAAGGGCAATGGTGGGCCGCATTGTATGACATGCGCGTTAGAGCGGTGATGGAACGGTGGGAGCATTGAAGCGGGGTGCCCTCTGGGCCAAGCGGGGTGCCCTCTGGGCCAAGCGGGGTGCCCTCTGGGCCAAGCCGGGTACCCTCTGGGTGTAGCGCAGAGCGCAGAGCGCAAAAGGCTCGTGTGATTCTTGGTTCTCTTGTTCTCTGGTTCTGCGGTTCTGCGGTTCTGCGGTTCTGCGGTTCTGCGGTTCTGCGGTTCTGCGCTGTATTGGTTCTCGGTTCTTGGTTCTTGGTTCTCTTGTTCTCTTGTTCTCTTGTTCTCTTGTTCTCTTGTTCTATAAATAGGAGCATCATATGGCCTATGAGAATATTCGCTACGAGATCGATGGGCCAGTTGCGCTGATCACGATTAATCGTGAGAAGGTGCGTAATGCGCTCAACCAGGCTACTACTGCCGAAATCGCTGCGGCATTGCAGGCCGTAGAACAGGATCCCGCACTGCGTGTTGTGGTGATTACTGGTGCAGGCGAGAAGGCATTTGTTGCAGGCGCGGATATCAACGAACTGCGCGCGCTGCCAACGGCTAATGCCGCTCGTCAGTTAGCTGAGCATGGACATCGGGTAGGGTTTGCAATTGCCGGGATGCAGAAAATTGTGATCGCGGCGGTCAATGGTTTTGCATTAGGCGGTGGCTGTGAACTGGCTATGGCCTGTGATATTCGGATCGCGGCTGATACTGCCAAATTTGGCCAGCCAGAAATTAACCTGGGGCTTATTCCAGGCTGGGGTGGAACGCAGCGCCTAACGCGCCTGGTTGGCCCAGGGATGAGTAAGCTGCTCAATCTGACCGGTGATCTCATTGACGCACAAGAAGCCTTGCGGATCGGCCTGGTTGAGCGGGTCGTTCCTGCCGCCGAGTTGCTCCCCAGTACAATCGCGCTCGCAAAGCAGATCGCCAGTAAGGCACCGCTTGCAGTAGCTGCAATCAAACAGGCCGTGAATCGTGGCATGGACATGAGCCTTGAAGATGGATGTATGTATGAGGCGGCGCTCTTTGGTTCAATTGCCGCTAGCGCCGATGCCAAAGAAGGCACATCTGCATTTCTTGAAAAACGGCCGCCTGTGTGGCGTGGGGAGTGAGGACGTTAGCGCAGGAACGCAAGAGCGCAGGAACGCAAGATTAGTATGTCGCTGTGCGCTATGCCCTGATTTGGAGGTGCCTGTGAATGAAACCGGCCAATTCTACTTGGGCTGCGCAGTATGGGCGTATAAGGAGTGGATCGGCGATCTATTCCCTACAGCTAGCCGCGCTGGTGATTTATTGCGCCTTTACAGTCGGCGGTTAACGACAGTAGAGGGTAATACAACATTTTATGCCACACCCAAAGAAGAAACGGTGTTGCGTTGGGTTGCAGAGACTCCAGCCGAGTTTCGCTTCTGCCTGAAATTGCCTCAAGAAGTAAGCCATAGTGGCCCATTAGTTGCGCGCCTTGTTGAGACCCAGCGTTTTTGTGAGCGGATGGCACCACTTGGCGAACGCCTCGGGCCATATTTCCTACAGTTACCGCCAAGCTACCATCCGCGCCAAATTGGCGATCTTGCTCGCTGGCTGGATGCATGGCCACCTGACCTCGATTTAGCGGTTGAAGTCCGCCATATCGATTGGTATGCACCCGCGAATGAGTCGGCACTCATGGATTTGCTCAATGCACACCAAGTTGGGCGCGTGGTCATGGATGTACGGCCGCTTGATCTGGGTGATCTGCCAGGTGTGGAGCAGGATTTGCGGCGTGCGCGCGACAATAAGCCCGATGTGCCGATGCATCCACTGCGTAGCGGTAAGATCGCACTCGTGCGCTATATTGGGCACCCAGATGTGCCACGTAATGCAGAGCTACTTGATGAATGGGCCGAACGTGTGGTCACATGGCTCGCAGAGGGAACGCAGGTATTCTTCTTTATGCATTGCCCGGTTGAGGCGCGCTCCCCTGAACTATGCCGTGAACTACAGCGCCGCTTGGATGGTAGGCCAGGTATTCCACCACTGCCGTGGAACCTGCTTGGTGACGCAGGCGAGAGTATGTCACAAGCGACACTGTTTTAGGAGATGCTTGCGCAGGAATGATTTATTCTTGGTTCTGGTCACACCACTCGTGTTTGCTTGCAGGCATTCCAGATCTCGGTTGGAAAGATAATACTTCCCACCCCGGGTATATCGGGTGCACCGGAA
>JANLSE010000587.1:0-2688 GCA_031362265.1 Roseiflexaceae bacterium | reverse complement strand
ACACGCTCGCGTATCCACACGCGCATCTCGGTTGGTTCGCGATTAGCCCAGACACAATACGGAATTGCGGTAATTGTGGTTGGTTGCTGGCTTGTTGCAGCTGTGTAATAGAGTCCACTGGCTGTTGTCGATTCGGCCATGGCAGCTGCGCGCAGAAGCGTGATGCCACCAAGTAATTCTGCATGATGCTCTGCTTCGAATGATGTGTTATGTGTGAGGCTAATCCGATCAAGCGGCGCGGTTGGGTTGTCGTTTCCTTCTAAGCAATACACAAGCGGCCCACGTTGAACGGCCACCCGCCCGATGTCGCTTTGAACCCGTAGATCGGCATGAATGGTAGCAACCGGCATACTGAGCTCGAGATCAATATAATCGCCTGGTTTCCATTCACATAAGAGTGTGGCATATCCATTGGTTATAGTGTACGTGGTAGTTGTGCCATTAATACGAATTGTATGCTGTTGGCACCAGGATGGGATACGCAGTTGCAGTGCGAAACGTTGTGGTTTGTCGGGGTCGATATGTAAGCGAATAGTGCCATCCCAGGGGAACTGCGTTTCTTGCCGAATTTGCACATGGGTTGTCCCGATCTGTATTTGAGCCTGTGAGCTGGCATAGAGATGAACCCATAAACTATCTTCACTTGTTGCATAGAAATAGCCACCAACACTGGCGATCAGGCGTGCGATATTAGGCGGGCAACAGGCGCAATCGAACCAATCGCTGCGCTGTTTGGTTCCATTTGCGGATAGTGGGTTATCATAAAAGAAGCGTGTGCCATCGAGCGACACACCGCTCAGACAGCCATTATAGAGCGCACGTTCCATCACATCCGCATAACGGCCATCACCACCAAACTGGAGCATGCGATGATTCCAGAATACCATCCCAACTGATGCACACGTTTCGGCATAGGCTGTCTCGTTCGGTAGATCATAGGGTGTGGTGAAGCCTTCGTTACTTGCCGATGGGCCGATACCACCTGTAACATACATACGCTGTTCACATACACTCTGCCAAAGCCGCTCACACGCAGCAAGCAATGTTGCATCACCAATCACGCCTGCGAGATCCGCCATAGCAGCATACATATACATGGCGCGTACTGCATGCCCAGTAACTTGCTCCTGCTCACGGACAGGTAGACGCGCCTGGCAGTAATCGTAGCTGCCAAAGCGGAATGTGCGCGGGTCATCGCCACGAGCTTGTGCCTCAATGTCATAATAGTATGGTTGCTGGCCACGCTCCTCAATGAAATAGCTGGCTAGATCCAGGTAGCGCTGCACGCCAGTAATATGATAGAGCTTCACAAGGGCTAGTTCGATTTCCTGGTGGCCGCAGTAGCCACGTAACTGGCCTTCACCTGGCCCGAACACACGCCCAATATAATCGACATAACGGCAGATTGGATCGAGTAAGGATCGCTTGCCAGTTGCCTGAAAGTGTGCCACCGCAGCTTCAATCAGGTGGCCAGCGCAATAGAGCTCATGCTTATCGCGCAGATTTGTCCAGCGTTGGGCAATATCATGTTTTTCATAGGTGAGATAGGCGGAATTCAGGTAACCTTCGGGATCCTGGGCCTTTACAATACGGGCAATCACCAGATCAAGCAGTGCGTCGAGGGCCTTGTCTGGATGGGTAGCTAGGGAATAGGCGGCGGCCTCAATCCATTTTGCCAGATCCGAATCCCAGAAGACATGTGGCATGTTGGGCTGATCTGGTTGCCAGGCCAGATCCCAAGCTGCTATTCGCCCAGTTTGTTCACATAGTTCATACTCGCGTGGCAGTGTTACCTCGCGATTGACAGCCATACGTGGTGCCCAGAATGTGTCGTTCAATGTGACATTGGTGAATGGGACGGGTGTCATCATACGCTTCATGGGGCATTCCTCCCGAATATAGATAGTTGTCTGTATATCGACATGGGCTGTTACATGCAATGGTATTGCTTGTAGTTTACTTGCCTCAGCGGGTTGATTCTACCGCATAGATCCCAATAGCGCTTGGCACAGCACGCACTTTGCGTGAACCGATCTGACTGCCGCGCCATACCATTTGCGTTGAGGTGTCGTCATCGCCACCGATTGCCTCGCTACAACCCATTGCCTTAAGTTGGCGTACAGCTTCGATACCATCTATTCCAACAGAATTGAGGAACACAAGGTAGTTGCGCCCATCCACATGCCGCCCGATCCCAATGATGGTTTTAGGATAATCGCCCATATAAACCTGCTTGCGCCAATCGAGTTGTACAAAATCTTCGCGATATGGGTTGAATGGCACGAACTCAGCCGTCTCGTTACTCACACCAGGATGCGCAATCTTCCCGCCAACCATGATAATCGGCCCTGCACCTGCGGCCTGCTGGCATGTGTTGATGGTGCGAGTATCGAATAGCCCAAGCTCAACAGTACTATCTGCATGAATACATAACACTCCGCGCCCCGGATTAATTCGCTGGAGTGTTCCATTAACCACAATTGTACCTTCATCAGCGGCACGCTCAGCTCCATGGAAGCCAAATGCCATCGCGCCGAGTAGGGTCATGCCTGAGCGTTGGGCGCTCGGCGCACGGCTGATCTCTTCGACGGTATGCAGGTGTCGGCCACCATCAACCCAGATTGTATCGCCGGTTGCATCACTGCCAAGGGTTGCACCATCGGCGGTAAGTACCTCGACATGTGTTTT
>JANLSE010000568.1:0-1976 GCA_031362265.1 Roseiflexaceae bacterium | reverse complement strand
TGCTAACCATGTGTCAAATCGCTATGATCTTCCCATTATTGCGGCGCTTAGCTCCGATCGGATTGGCTGCTCAACTACGCGCCCTTCAAATCAAGTGTCAGTACCAGGTCAAGCCGCTGCGGACGCGCCGCCTCGCTAGGTTATTCAACAGTTCCAACCGGGCAAACCTGCTCTGGCCCACGGCCAACATGCTCACGGTAGAAAGCTGCGATTGCAGGGACATCAACAGCCCCCAGCTCCAGAAAATACGTCCATGCGGTGACTGCGATTGGCGGATCGAGTGCGGTGGTTGGGCGTGGTAGTAAGATAACACACGGATTCTTGCGTTGCAGTTCACGTGCAAGTGTGGTGAGTTGCTCAATCACCGCTGGTTCCACATCCGCGCGGTAGTGAATGATTACCATGCCATGTTCCAAACTATGCACGGTTATCGTATCAGGAACAGGTTGGGTGTATCGACCGGGTGTAAGTATAGCACCACCAAAGTGCCATCCAGACGTAGGTGGGTTTGAATTATACGGCGGATGAGGGCTATCTACCTGTTCAAGATGTACGGCCGTACCAGTGCCTTGATCCGGAAATTGGCGCACATTGTTTTGGTTTTGAGGTACACATCCGACCCCAAACAACAACGACATCACAACGAGGCCAACGAAGCGCAGGACTGTGTGTCGTTTCGATACCGATATCATTCTTGTGCTAGAGGTCTGCAATGCACCATCCAATACGGCAAAACGCCTATATTATTTTTGATAACCCCAATCAATACCACCACCGGTATGGTCGCCAAGTGGATCGATACGGCGTAGGTTGCTACCATCAGCAGACATTCGATAAATACCAGTACCCATGTTGATTACAATCTCGCTACCATCAGGCGAGTAGGCCACAATTGGCTCGTCGGCCTGTAGCCATGTCAGCCGACGTAATCCAGTTCCATCGATATTGACGACCCAGAGATCGTAGGCGTTACCGTGTGCTTGGGCAGAAGCCGGCGTAAGCCACGCTGTGAGGTCTGCTGATATAGCTGGAGTGGCCAGCGCAACGGGTTTGCCACTTGGATCAACGGCAGGCCCACCCACAGCAACAAAGAGAATCTGGATACTATTTGGCGCAAAGCGAGGTGCATAGACCTCCTGAAATTGATCAGCCGAGATGATTACACGAATGCTATTGCCATCTGGCATCGCAAGCGCAAGTTGTGTTTTGTATCCCCCAACTGAGCGCACAAACGCTAGCCAGCGACCATCGCGTGAAGCAGTGACCGACAGTGTATCTGGGACGAGCGGCTCGATCGCATTGCTGTTCAGATCAATGCGTACAAGATGCTGTTTCGCCGCTGCGGTGGGATCAACCCATTCATTAACGGCTACATAGATCGACCGACCATCGGCTGACCATGTTGGCTGCCACAAAAAGGCATGCGCTGGATTCCAGACTTGACGTTGGTTCGTGCCATCAGCATCCATTATATGCAGTGTCATGCGTGGCAACGAAATCGGCGAATCGGCTGGTGCAGGCTGCGATTGTGTAAACAGGAACTGCTTCCCATCAGGCGAAAAAATCGGGGCACCAGCCGAACGATTGAGGCCATCGAACTTTGTCAATTGAATCGGCGCTTGATTAGTACCATTGCTACGCCAGAGATTACCCTGTCGAACGAAAATCAGTGGAGGTAGCGGTTCCTGTACGTCAGGTACCGACACAAGCGGAGCCATTCCAGGAGCCACGATACCCTGACCGGCATTCTCCTGAAGAGCTGTAGATTGTTGAGCGGTCGGGCACGCTTCTATACTAGGCCGACTACTCCTGCTGTTCGGTGCTGGATAGCTAGCAGATGCAGGGTACGGGTCGAGCGGCTCAGGGGCCGGATACAAATCTGTTAGCGGGGTCGAACACTCAGGAGATACTAACGAGCGCCAAGGTGGAAACGAGATTCGACCTTGAATGAGGGCATAGCTAAACCCCACCGAGAG
>JANLSE010000535.1:0-3269 GCA_031362265.1 Roseiflexaceae bacterium | reverse complement strand
ACCGCAGGGCCAACCGCCACGCGGCCATGCCCGTGCCACCACCGCTTCTCAGCCACGCCGCCATGCCATCGCCCCCGACCGTAGCCCGTGCCGCGCCACGATGGCTGACCCACGCCAGCCCGATTCGTGCCACGAACGTTGACCCACCAACCCCGCCGCGACCGCCGCGCCCGCGCCACCAACGGCAGTCCTCAGCTTCGCACGTGCACCGAGCCAGGTGTGGATCATCGTTTCAAGGTGCGGAAGGGATGGGTTGCCGTCTAACGCCCGCATTAAGCGGGCTGCCGAACCGCCTTGAAGATTGCACTGACGCTCGCTCGCCACCACGATTTTGTGACTCGCACCGATTCGGCAGGTCGGCTTAAATGCATTGTTAGCCGCCCTGGGGTAGTGATTGCCCATTCATCGCACGCCTGCACTACTCGTGATCGAGCGCATAAATCGTCGTGCTTGGAAATGCATAATAGTGAATAGTGCTTGTGGTGACCCGCAGTACATGTCCCATCCGTTGGGCTTTTGTCCGAAATTGCGGATGCTGCAACGTCTGTTGCAGCAATCCTGATACTGCGGGAACGCGCGAGTCCGGTACGGCAATACACACCAGACAAAACTGCCGATCTGCCCGCATCCGCAGCCAAAAGTCCGTTTCATTGATGGTCACAAACGTGGGTTGGAGCTGCGTACGCAAGATCCCAGGGATCGCGTCGTCTTTGACGACCGTATTGGGGCGCAGGGCATGAATATACACGACCTTCCCGCGATACCAGCGGCCAATGTCCAGCTCGACTTGGCGGCCAAGCAATTGCTCATCAAGGACAATCATCAGGCTGCATGCAATTCTGGTAACGCTTGGAGAAACGTACGCGTCATAATTTGACTGGCTTCTTGAATCGCAGCCAACGAAATACGACCTTCATAGCCCGTCACAATCTGCGCAACCGGCTCACCAGCAGCCAATCGTTCCAGCGTACCAGTAATCTCAACCCGCGTATATTTGAAGGTTGGTCGCCCACCACACACCCCTATCGCGCGTACCACATACGCACCAAGTGGGTAGTACTGATAGGATTCGTCACCCATCTGTTCGGTCATCAACTGAATCATCGCTCCCTCCATTTCACGTGTTCATGATAGCGATGGCAGAAGGGGCTGTCAAGGTATCAGAAAAGCAACATGGTTGATGAGGGCGGCTAACGCCAGCGTTAAGCGGGCCTGCCGAACACCGCCAATAGATGGCTTTGACGTGCGATAGCCACGTTCATTTTTAGACTCGACCCGATTCGGCAGGTCTGCTTGAACGCAATGTTAGCCGCCTTCGGAGGTTACGCGCTCAATCGCCTCATACGGCATATTGGTTTCGTTGTGTTCTATTCATATCCATCACGCAGGAGTAATGTATGGTGGGTAAGTGACTGAGCAGCGTGAGGAATGATTGTTCCTATCAGCGGAAGAACATTATCACTATCCACACGTAGTGGAGTGTATCAGATTGACCTCTCCGGCTGACCCAGCCTATCCAAGAACTCGCGTGGGGTCACAATTGGCACTTCCCGAAACGGATGCAAAACGAGGAGATCGTTATCGCCACTCACGATGGCGGTCGCATCGCCGTTGATCGCCACCGACAAGAACTGGTCATCCTTCACATCACGGCTGGCATGGATTTCTTCCCGAATCTCAATCAAGGATGCCGCCAACGTGATCAATCCTAAAAACTCTTCTCGATCAGCTCGATCCACATAGCGATCAAATTTGGGACGCCGCATAACTTCTACTAATTCCTGCAGCGTGTCATACGACAACAGCAGTATTCCCTCTGCCAACACCAAATAAACCGCCTGTGCTGGTTTCGATGTCTCGAACAGGGCAGCACTTACCAGCACATTCGTATCACACACTACCCGATCACTCAGGGTCATTGAGCATATCCTGTAGTAGCTCAGGGGTAAGTCCACGGGCTTGCGCTTGCCGACTCATCCGGCGCATCACGGCTTCGAGGGTCGTTCGCGATTGCACGACCTCCAGCAACCGTAGGCTGACCAGTGCCTCGACTTTACGTCGTTCTTCGTCCGTTGCCATCTGAAAGGCTTGTGCTGTTCGCGAATCAACCCGCAACGTAATGATTTCCATAGTCATCGCTGCACTCCTCTCCTACTCCTTACACCACATATTGCGGTGTGAACAAAGTATACTCGATACGATGGCACATGCCAAGATGAGCAACCCACCACTCCTGCACAAAACAACACGATTCTCTCAGCATAAGCGCTGAAAGAAGGCGGCTAACGGCCAGCGTTAAGGTGCCTGCCGAACACCATCCATAGATCGCACCAACGCTCGCTTGCCACCGCCATTTTCAGACTCGCACCGATTCGGCAGGTCTGCTTAAATGCATTGTTCGGCGGCTCGTTCGTCGAGATGGGATCTCCGAAATAGGTATTCGAACGATAGCAAAACGCTGTGTACCGCTGCATATCACTCACACATCAAGCACTAAGCGAATGCCATCTTCGACCGCCACTAACGTCGGCGGTGCGAGGTGACCGACATACTCCTCCAGCATCGTTTTATCAATCGTGATGAGTTGTGATACATTGATGACCGAATCTTTGGGTAAGCCAGACTCGGTTGCGGAAATGAAGACATTTCCCGGTGCTGCGGCAAGTCGAAGGTTGCTCGATAGCACCACCACAATGACTGTGGCAATGCGACTTTGGGTAAACGAATCCGCCTGAAGCACTAGCACCGGACGACGAAACCCAGGACCAGAGCCGCTTCCATCGGGTAACGCTGCCCACCAGATATCACCACGGCGCATTACCACTCCTCACGCAGAAGGACGCTTGTCTGCGCCGCCCGTACATCTGATTCAAGGGCACTCGGCTCATCAGCATACAACTGGTTAAGAATCATGGTAATCGCCTGCGCCTGGTGCGTTTGCAAGTAAAAACGTAAGGCGTGTGCATACAATTCACTGCGTGAGAGACCACGCTCGTGAGCGAATTGCTCAGCCGCGGTAAAGAGTGGATCGGGAAGGGAAATAGCTGTTTTCATACCTAAAGTATAACAAGTATCATACTCACTGTCAATAGCGTATCGCCACCAACATCTAGAGCTGCCGAACGCCGGCGCTAAGCTGGCCTGCCGAACCACCTCGATAGATAGCACTAACGGTAAGCATACAAACGATTTTGTGACTCGCCCCGATTCGGCAGGTCGGCTTAAGTGCATTGTTCGGCGCACCGCCGTTCCGTTTTCCGCGTTATGAT
>JANLSE010000527.1:0-12377 GCA_031362265.1 Roseiflexaceae bacterium | reverse complement strand
GGCTGGCTGGTGAAAGCTTACCAGTTAATCTGGCGATATCGTTACATGCACCCGACGATCAGCTACGCAGTGAAATGATGCCCGTCAATCGGCGCTTTCCGCTGGCTGAATTGATGGCAGCGACGCGTGAGTATGTAGCTGCAACGAATCGACGTGTGTCGTTTGAATATGTGCTCTTGCAGCAGCGTAATGATCGGCCAGAACAGGCGCAGGCATTGGCAGCACTGTTGCGTGGCCAAGCCCAAGCTGGGGCGCATATTGCGCTGCCACTCCATCTCATCCATGTGAATCTGATCCCCTGGAACCCGGTGCCTGGTACGCCACTAGGCCGATCTGAGTGGCAACGTGTGCTTGATTTTCAGCAGGAGCTGCAATTACAAGGCGTTGGCTGTACCGTACGCGTCG
Organism: Roseiflexaceae bacterium; assembly: GCA_031362265.1. Classification (GTDB taxonomy): domain Bacteria; phylum Chloroflexota; class Chloroflexia; order Chloroflexales; family Roseiflexaceae; genus JANLSE01. The sequence goes on along the minus strand of JANLSE010000527.1, from coordinate 11,972 downwards.
AGCGCGGGATCGCGATTGCTGCCGCGTGTGGGCAGCTTGCCGGGGCCACAATCCCAACCACAACGATTCCACTGCATGCCACGACCTGATCTCTTCAATTTACTTATAGCTTTTGCGCAACATCTGCACAGTTTTGCACGTTATAACTAGTGTCAGGGATTGGCGCTGGTTAGAATCATGCAAAGAGGTAGGATATGCAGCGTGGTAGTTTTATCAAGAACCCTTTTGTACGCCTTGCTCGCCGGATTATTGGGATTATTTGTTTGATTATTGGCATTTTAGGCTTGCTGCTGCCGATTCTTCCTGGCTGGCCATTTCTTGTTCCGGCGATCGTACTACTTGGGCGGCGTGATCGTATGCTGCGCTATATCCATTTGCTGATTCGACTTGTGCTGCGTTTTATGCGCCGAAACCGAATGACATTATTACGCCAATTTGGCCAACGCCTTTCGGTTGAATATGTCAAAGCAAAGCGTATGATTGTGCCTAAAATCGATGCTGCTGAGCGGGCACTTGGGCTTGGGTAAGAGTGTAGATTGTGGCTAGCTGGTCGGCATTTCTTGTGTTCATGAGTGTTACCTATTTGCCCATCGAAACGCACCTCCTGTTCCTCCACTGCCATTTCAATGGCAGTGGAGGAACAGGAGAACGGCGCAAACGAACGGCGTCCACGCTCGATTGAGAGCCGTATAAGAACGTCTGTTCTTGCAAAATATACTGTTGTATGGTACAATAGCACTATGCAACGAACAATATGCGTACAATTGAACCCATCGCCCACGCAAGCTGATTCGCTCCGTGCAACGGGTCAGCAGTACACCAGTGCCTTTAATCAGGCGGTGCAATTGGGATGGGATGCGCGTATCGCCAATGCCACCAAGTTGCACTATCTGGTGTACTATCCGGTGAAAGTCACCCATCCGACATTGGTAAGTGATCTGATCAATACCGCGCGTGCCAAGGCTGCTGAGGCGCTGCGGAGTGCGTTTGAGCTGCAAAAGAAGCCCGATTTCACGGTGAGTATGCCGCACTCGGATGCGTGTCCGCCGCGCTATAACGTGCATACCTACCGTGTGGATTGGGAGAGCTGCACGGTTCGGATGAGTACCGTGACTGGTCGTCAGACGATCCGTTTCACGATTCCTGCGTACAGCGGGAAGTGGGTGGGCTACCCAACGGATACCGCCGATCTGCTGTTTCGACATGGTTGCTGGTGGTTGCATATTGTGGTGAGTGTCCCGGCTCCGGTGGTTGCGCTAGTCGCACAAGTGATGGGTGTTGATCTGGGCATTGTGCGACCCGCTGTTACGAGCAACAATCACTTTCTGGGCAAGCGCGCATGGAAGGCGATTGAAGGCAGGCTGTTTCACCTGAAACGTGCCTTGCAGCGCAAGAAGAAAGCAGGATCGAAGTCTGCGGCTCGACATCTGCGCAAGGTGCGGAGCAAACAATCCCGCTTCCGGCGTAACTGTGACCATGTGCTGAGTAAGCAGATTGTTCGGTCAGTCCAACCAGGAAGCACGATTGTGATTGAGAGTCTGACCGGCATTCGGAAGAACAGCAAGGTCAGACGAAAGACCGAAACGAGCCGCCGTATTCATGGGTGGTCGTTTGCGCAACTCAGAGGTTTTATCGCGTACAAGGCCGAAGAACGTGGTTGTACGGTGGTTGCGGTTGACCCGCGACATACCTCGCAAGCTTGTAGCTGCTGTGGGCATACCGCCCGCAACAACCGTCGTTCACGTGGGCGTTTTGTGTGTCGGAAGTGTGGTGTTGAACTGCATGCCGATCTGAATGCCGCTCGTAATATCGCTGCCAAGTACCATGCCAATGTCGCGAGACGTGATGTTGGTGGGCTGCCTGTCAGTCAGCCAATCGTGTCCAATCGTGAGTCTCCGACTTTCGATTGAGGTACAAGCCGCCGGATTGTAATCCATACGGTTACTGACAATCTAGCAGGTTCCTGTGGTATCATACCTGTGCGGCTTGCACAAGAATACTGCTGCGGGAGTGATAGAGAGCTGCGCCACCCCGCTTAGAGGGCGCTCGCCAGATGAATCGACCTCAGAATATTAAAGGAATGCGCGATCATTTGCCAGAGGCAATGATCTTGCGCCAGCACATTCTCAATACCCTGATCGCTGTGTTTGAGCGCCATGGGTTTGAGCCACTCCAGACGCCATTAATTGAGTATGCTGCTACGCTTGAGGGCAAGATTGGCGACGATGAGAAGCTGATCTATCGCTTCGATACGCATGGCGGCGATAAGGTTGCGCTGCGTTACGACCAAACCGTGCCATTGGCGCGGGTTGTCGGGCAGTATCAATCTAAGCTAACATTTCCTTGGCGGCGCTATGCGATCGGCCAATCATACCGTGGCGAACGGCCAGCACGTGGGCGCTATCGTGAGTTCTGGCAGGCCGATGTTGATATTGTCGGTTCTGCTTCGCCGATTGCTGATGCTGAGATCATTTCTACACTCACGGATGCACTGAGCGCGCTTGGATTCACTGGCTTCAGGACACTTCTGAACCACCGCGAGATTATTGGCGGAATTGCACGTACCTCTGGGCTGGATGAACATGCCGCCGGTGGGGTTTATCGTGCGATCGATAAGCTCGACAAAATTGGGCCAGATGGTGTGCGTGAGGCGCTGTTACAGAGTGGTGTTGCGCCAGCCGCTGCTGATGCGATCCTGCGAATCATCCAGATTAGTGGAGAGCCAGATTATGTACTAGAGGCGCTCTCGGATGAACTCGCCAATGATGTGCGGGCACTAGCAGCGCTGGATAATCTTCGTGCGATTATTGGGCGGCTTGCCGAAATGGGGGTTCCTCCAGAGCGCTATGCGCTTTCGCCAAGCCTGGCGCGTGGGCTTTCATACTATACAGGTAGTGTCTTTGAGGCTGTGACAGATAACCCGCCAATGGGATCGCTACTGGGCGGTGGGCGCTACGACGAACTCGTCGGGATGTTTGCTGGACGTCCAATTCCGACAGTTGGGTTAGCATTTGGGATTGAACGCCTTCACGATGTGATGGAAGAACTTGGTATGGGGCCGCGGCGTACTATTGCCGAGGTTTTTGTTGCCGTGTTTAGCCCTGATATGGTTGGTGAATCGCTGCGCTTGGCCAGTGAATTACGCGCAGATGGGATCAAGGTTGAAACGGCGCTTGAGGAAGGCGACAAGATTGGTAAGCAACTGAAGTATGCCGATGTACGCCGTATACCGCTGGCGATTATTGTCGGGCCAGATGAGCTTAGCCGTGATCAAGTGCTGATTAAAGATTTGCGGAGTAGCACACAGCATAGCGTTCTGCGTAAGGAAGTTGCCGCGCGTGTGCGAGAGCTGTTGTGAGCAGCGCAAAAGCGCAAACGCAAACGCAAACGCATAACGCATAGCGCATAGCGCAGCGATTTCTATTCGACGTTAGTTTCTCTAGGACACATATATGACACAACAACCACTGCTTGATCAGACTGTTGGCCAGTTTCTTGGTGACCTTGCCAGTGGGGCACCCACACCCGGCGGTGGGAGTGCTGCTGCCCTCAGTGGTGCAATGGCTGCTGCACTTGTCGCGATGGTTGCTAATCTCTCGATGGGCAAAAAGCAGTATGCGGCATTTGAAGCTGAGGCACAATCGATCCTGACCCGCGCTGAGGCGTTACGCAGTGTTCTGCAGCAGCTTGCACAAGAAGATGTGGATGTCTTCAATCGACTGATGGCTTCCTATCGTTTGCCGCGCGAGACAGAAGCCGATGCTGCGACGCGTAAAGCAGCGATTCAGCGGGTAACCCGAGCAGCAACAGAGGTTCCGCTGCGGATAGCGCGTGCGATTGTGGATTTGGTGCCGCTCTTGGCACCGTTAGTTCGTTATGGGAACCGTACAGCGGTTAGTGATGTTGGTGCGGGGGCATTACTGATACAGGCTTGTGTGCCAATGGCATTGCTGAATGTTGAGATTAACGTGCTTGTGATTGAGGATCAGCAATATGTACGTGAAACGCGTGCGCGTGCTGCGGATCTGGCTGTAGGGTTAGATGAAGAGATTTCTGAAGTGTTGACGCTTGTACGTGAGCGGGTGCGCGGCTGAGTGACCTGTTCTCGCGCTTGGTGCGGGATTACTGGGATTGTTCTGCACGCGGGACATTGCCGCCGCGCCGCATGATCAGAATGAGCGCATGATCGCGAAAGAAGAGTAACCAACGAACCAGGTAGTATATTTTTCGATAGAGTGCACTGCGCCGCACGGGATCGTAATCCACCAAAACAATCTGTGGTTGCCCAAGTGTTACTGCCATAAGGTTATGCGAGCGCAGCAGATTACGCTGTACGAGGAAACTCCAGAGGCGCTGTGGTAGCATCCACATGCTTCGCATCCGTGAGCGTTCGACCCGACTATGGCTTGCACGCCCATACAGATCGGGCATGCTACCGGTGGTGCGGTAGAGGCGCAATGAACGACGGATGATGTCGCGGAGCTGTGTAGCGAGGATTGCGCGCTCACTTGGTAAGAGTGATGCATATTCCAGATCATAGAGCGCTTGGGCAGGGCCTGCAAATGGTTGGATGACTACTATTTGCGCACGTCCTTGATTATCACGTGCGATGAGATAGTAGTTTGGCAAACTATACGGTCCGAGGCAATCTGCGAAGGTTACTGCCGCGGCGCGTAGCTCGTGTGCTTGTTCAAGTGCAACCGCTACACTCCCACCTAATTCCTCTTTGACCTTAACGACATAGCGACGGTCGTCAGTTAGATAGACTTCGGTTTCGTTACCTCCACCGATCCGTTCCATTGCCAAATCGCGGTCGATTGGAGCGAAGAGAGTATCAGAATAGTGTGTCATATCATTCTACGGTAACAGGTGCCGCCTGTATCCCTCACTCTTTATTCTTCATTCATTGCCTCAGGTACTTCGATTCCTAGTTCGGCTAGGCGTATTGGAGTCGGTTCGCCATATTGATTCCAGCTATGGCGACGGTAGTATTCCGCAAGCAGATCCTCGATAAGTGGCAATTTGCCAAGCGCATTGCCACTTTCAAGTGGGTCGTGTGTCCAGCGATGCGGCAGACCATCAGGGTCGGATTCGTAGCGTAGTGAGATCATCCGCTCGAAGGTGACGATACGTTCGCCAAGTTTAGCGACTTCCATGCCGTTTAAGGTTCGCCCAAGGTTTGCTGCAACCAATTCTGCCATTTCCGATGGGCCAACCTGATAGGCCATAAGTGCAATGCGGCGGCAGATCCCGGCTGAATCGATGGCGGCGGCAAAGCGTTCGTGCCAAATCAGGCGGGGTACAACACCTTGAATAGCTTGTAGCCAGGCGGGTAGTTCGGATGCCAGCTTTTCATAACTCATGGCATAGCGGTGATCACTGCCGATTGGTGAAGCTGCGTATGAGAGGGCCAACTCTGGGAGTGCGCGTGCTTCGAGCGCTGGCAATGCCATACCCTTCACCTGCGGAGCGAATTTTGTGCTGCCATAATAGATATCCTGCATCTCACCGACACCAAGCGAAAGCACATCGCGCTTTTCCTGGCGTTGGCCAAGCCGACGTAGCGCCGCAATCACCGCTTCGCCATCGCCCCAGGCGAGCGTCCCCGCGCGACTAAGCCCCTGCTGTTGGCATTCCATCATAAATGCGATTGCAGCACTTGCAGCCACGACATCGAGGCCAAGGCGTAAGCACAGATCATTCGCGATAATAATCGTATCGGGGTTGGTGATCCCACAAGCGCCGCCAAACCCAGCTAATGCTTCCAATTCGGGGAATGCCATTGGTTCGCCATTACGGCGTAGGTAGGTTGTAGCGCACTCAAGTGGGCATCCCGCACAACCGTGAGGTTCACGGCGTGCGCGCTGAGACCAAACACCTCGTTCGATGCCTGCGGCGTGGGGAATCTCACCATCCTGGCCATTCTTATGGCTGAAGAGGCCAAGCGAGTGCGCTGTTGCCGCGAATGCGAGGCTGCCACCATATTGGCGAACACTGGCTGCTTGCTCACTCGTTGCGATACGTTTGGCGATTCCATCGAGAATAACATTGCTGCGGGCTGGATCATTAGTGGGGAGGTTGGCGGAGGATCGAATCGCAATTGCCTTGACACGCTTATTGGCCATGACAATGCCAGTGCCAGCTGGTTCGGCGGCGTGCATGCCATCAACGACAATCGAACAATATGCAACTCCGGTTTCACCGGCTGGCCCAATACATGCCACCGACCAATCGCCGCCTAATGCTTGGCGAATCGCCTGTGCTGTAGCATAGGTATCGAGGCCTGCAAGTCCCTGGGCAGAATGGAAGCTAAGTTTGCCGTCTTCGAGCGCGAGATAGCACCATTCAGCGCTTTGGCCTTCGAGCGTAAGCATATCGAATCCAGCTTGGCGAAGAAAACCACCCCAGCGCCCGATTGCCCATGAGTGGGCTAATATTCCAGTGAGTGGCGAACGTGTGGTTGCGATCATGCCACCAGTAATGCCTGGAACTTGGCCAGCTAGTGCGCCAGCACTGAAAATGAGTAGATTCGCAGCGGCAGTTGGAGCCACACTTGGTGGCACGCGGTTCGCCAATAACCATGTAGCGGCGCCACGCCCACCGAGAAACTGCTGCTCAACAATGGTAGGCAGTTCTTCACGCTGGGTGGCTTGGGTGTCAAGTTCGATTCGGAGAACACTCAGCGGCATACAATCCCTCAGGCTTGTCGATTATCCGTTACTTGTCGTCCGTACTGGTTGACCGAGATAGATCGGCTCAAGTGTTGTTAGGTCGTCGCTTTCGCCATTCGAGAAGCGTTGCCATGCGAGTTCGGCAAGGTAGCCAGGCCGCCGCATACGTGCTGCAAGGCTAGGGAATCGTGCACGTTTACCAAGTTGTGTACTCAGCGTCGCCTGTACCTCATGATCAATATCGCCGCAGAACAGGGTTGCCACACCAATTTCGGCACCAAGTGCAACCAGGGTCGTGTTGCGTGGTGACCCGCCAACGGTATCAATTGTTGCAAAGCGCTCGCGACCCAGCCGAATCAGCGGAACGACAGGTTGACCAGTGCGTCCAAATTGGTAAGCCAGCGCATCCAGGGTGCCAATTCCGATCAATGGTAAGTTATGCGCAATAGCGATACCTTTCGCAGCACTTAGGCCGACCCGTAAGCCACTCCAACTTCCAGGGCCGAGTGCAACAGCCACGGCCTGAATATCGCTTGCCTTGCGCCCAGTTCGTAGGAGCAGGGTATCGATCTGTGGAATAAGCTGTGCGGTGTGATTACGCTGCGAGTCCCAACTATATTCGCCTATGAGCCCCGTGTCATCGAATGTTGCGATGCCAATACTGTTTGTTGATGTGTCGATTGCAAGGAGCATATTCGTTGGTTTTATTACCTACCCAAGAACTGATTGTTTAAGTTGAGCGACAACTGCAATTGCACGAGCGCCTTGTGGTTCGAATGTGATTGTACGTTTGGTATCACTGAGGTAGTGCAGCGATACACTAATCCGTTCGGGAGGCAGCCAATCGGTGGCACGCAGGCCCCATTCAATCATACAAACTCCAGCGCCATCAGCTAGTTCTTCCAGACCAATGCCACTGATCTCACGGGTATCTTCCAGGCGATACAAATCGACATGATAGATCGGTAGATATTGGTGGGCCGCCCCTGCACGATACTCATTCACCAGTACAAAACTTGGGCTATTGACTAAATCGATAGAGCCTAGCCCTTGTGCGATACCTTTGGCAAAGTGCGTTTTGCCAGCTCCAAACTCGCCAAGTAGCAAAACCACATCACCACGCTGAAGCAGTTCTCCCAAGCGTTGGCCGATTCGGGCAGTTTGCGCCGGGCTATGGCTGACGCATTCGAATATCTGCTGTTGCTGAGCCACACGTGGGCGCTGTTCTGCCATAGATACTATTGTAGCACACACCGGTGTGGCAAGTGAGATTAGCCTGTCATCCACAAGCCGTATTTTACGAGGTACGCTGTTACAATCTAAGCCGCTATTCAAGGAGTAACTGCCAATGAGTATAACCCCAGAGTTAATCGCACTAAATCGAATGGGGTTTGGCCCACGCGCTGGCGATATTGAGCAAATTGCGACACTTGGTGGTTTGAATGCTTATATTGAGCGGCAGCTTAACCCTGGGAGCATTGATGATAGTGCCTGTGAGGCGCGGATTGCTCAGGCCAAACTGCGAATCAACTACACCACACCGACGGTTGTAAACGAAACTCGTACATTGAGCAACCTGAATAAGTCAGTGAGCCAATTGTGGGCTATTAAGGATCATGCCTCCTTCTCAGAACGTATTCGCCCAGCGAATGAAGTGCGGGTTGCAATGATCATTCGCTCTGCATATAGTTTACGTCAGTTGGAGCAGGCGATGGTGCTATTCTGGCATGATCACTTTAATGTGCGTCCATCAAGTGATTCAACGATTGCGACTGTATTTCCAGCGTACCATGCGCTGATTCGACAGCACTGTTTGGGGAATTTCCGAACCTTCCTTGAGGCGATTGGGCGCAGTACAGCAATGATGTACGACCTCAATAATGTAAGCAATCGTGCTTCCGGCGGTGAAGGTGGCAACGAAAACTATGCGCGCGAGCTATTTGAGCTTCAGACACTTGGTTCGGATAACTACCTGAAGTTCTATGATGATCGACGCAATATTGGCACTGTCTCGTATAATGGCGAACTTTTTGCACGCGGCTATATTGATGAAGATGTATATGAAGCGGCGCGCTGCTTTGCAGGTTGGACGATCCGTAATGGTCACTGGCAATTTCCAGCCACAGCAGAATACAATAATGGTGGCTATCTATACTGGCCAAATTGGCACGAGAATGCAAATAAGACCGTGCTTAGTGTGGATGGTTTCCCGAACATCCCACGTAATCAGGCGGCCGAGAAAGATGGCAAGGATGTCTTCGATCTTGCTGCTTATCATATTGGTACTGCTCGTACGATCTGCACCAAACTCTGCCGCCGCTTTATCGCAGATACGTCACCACCTAGTGTCATTGAGGCAGCTGTGGCCGAATGGATGGCGCATCGGCAATCGCCAGATCAAATCAAGCGGGTAGTGCGTGTCATTCTGAATTCTTCTGCATTTGGCAGTACATGGGGCCAGAAGAATAAGCGACCGTTTGAGTTTCTGATCTCATTTATTCGGGCTACGGGCGTTGAGTTGGTACTCACCGATGATTCACATCCAGAAGGTAGCAACTGGGGAATCTTCTTCAGCAGATTGCGTGATTGTGGCCATGGCATGTTTGAATGGCCAACACCTACAGGCTACCCAGATATTGCGAGTTACTGGGCAAACACTAATGGCACACTACGTCGTTGGAGCCTACCATATATCATTAGTCAGAACGAGACGCCTCCTAGCCGCTGGGATGGCAATGCACCAATTACCGTTCGCGATTGGACAACCACAGCACTGGGGAATGGCGCAAGCTGTCAACAGATTGTGGATTATTGGATCAGTCGTATGTTTGGGTATGCAATCGGTACAACATCGCGCACCGAACTGATTGCATTTCTTGCGCAGGGTAACCTCACGACGCAGCCACCCAAGGTATTGAGTAGCCGCCCAGATTGGAATGATCAGGCTGGTTTAACTGATCGCTTCAATAATATGCTGCAACTCATGGCGATGGCCCCCGAATTCCAGTATCGCTAACCACACAATAAGGAGCAATCAGCAATGAGTGTGTCACGACGACAATTTTTGGTAGGTGGCTGTAGTGCCGCAATCGCTGCAATGGCTGGAAGCCGCATTAATGGCCTTGTATTTGACGACCCAGGTTTTGCTGGTAAAGCACTAGCTGCTGGCAGCACCAATGAGGTTATGGTTGTGGTGTTCTTGCGAGGCGGATGTGATGCGCTTAGCCTGGTTTGCCCATATGATGATCCAAACTACCGAATTGCTCGTATGGATGGGAGCGGTTTGGGGATTGCATTGCCTGAAAGTCCAACTGCTGAGCAGTTGATCCAGGTGAATAACCCTGCATTTCAGGCGAGCAGTAATTTCTGCTTTCACCCACAGGCTACGCTCGCGGGTAGCTCGCTGCGCGATTTGTATGCCGATGGGAAGCTTGCGATTATCCATGCAGCTGGCCTGAACGATGATACACGTAGCCATTTTGATGCGATGGATTATATCGAACGTGGCACGCCAGGGAATAAGAATACTGGTACTGGTTGGTTGATGCGCCATTTGCAGAGTATTAATGCGACTGGCGATATTCCAGCACTATCGACAAACTCGGCTACGCCCAATGCGTTGCTCTCCTATAATGATGCGGTTGCCCTTACAGATCCATCCAATTTCCGGCTGAACTATGGAGCGGGGTGGCGCTATAACTCTAGTGATACTGAGACGATGCTAAATTCACTTGATCGTATGTATGAGGGAAATGATCTAACCATGCGGAGTGGGCGTGAGACAATTCAGGCTATTCGTAAGATTAGCGCTAAGGGCTTTACTGATGTGAGTGATAGTAATGATTTTCGGCGCTCATTATTATTGATTGGGCAGATCGTTAAGGCCGATATGGGTTTGCGAATTGCGACCGTTGATCTCGGTGGGTGGGATCACCACGAGAGCCAAGGTGTAAATGATACCTGGGGGCCATTCTATAATTTAACACGCAAGCTTTCAGAGGGGCTCACGGGTCTTTATAATGACGCTGTTAGCCAGGGCTATTGGAATCGCCTGACGGTTGTTGTGATGAGTGAGTTTGGGCGACGATTAGGGCGTAATGCCAGTAATGGTACAGACCATGGCCATGGTGGTATGATGTTGGCACTCGGTGGGAAAGTGAATGGTGGGAAAATCTATGGGCGTTGGCCAGGACTCAACCAAAATCAGCTCGATCAGAGCCAGGATTTGGCTGTCACTACCGATTTTCGGGCTGTCCTTTCGGAAGCTGTTGTACGAGTATTGGGAAACCCAAAACTAGGTACTGTCTTCCCGGGTATTACCCCAGAGATTTATAGCACACCTGTCGCGCTGAATATCTTCCAGGGAACAGATTTGCCGATCGACTACACTTCTAGTATCTTTACGACACGCCTTCCTCGTATTACGCGGTAAGGGTGTTTACTACATCGATTGTCATATGCAGATTGAGAGCCATCTATTGCAATAGATGGCTCTCAATTCTATGGTTGAGAATAGGGAATTATTCGCGCGGGAGTACAAAGGTGAACGTACTACCTGTGCCCAATACACTGCGTACGGTAATTTGGCCACCAAAGGCATCTGCAACATACTTGACGATTGCTAGCCCAAGGCCTGCACCTGTATAGGGCCGTGCCAGTGAGTCGTCGATTTGGAAGAATGGCACAAATACCTTCTCTAGCATTTCGGGAGCGATGCCAATTCCGGTATCCTCGACGCGCAACATGATTCGGCTTGAGTCTTCGGTAAGCGCGAGCCGCACACTGCCACCGCGTTTGTTGAATTTGATCGCATTGTCGGTAAGATTATGAATGACTTGTGAAAGTGCAATTGCATCGCCAGGAATCATCACAGATGGCGCAATCATGGCGTGCAAATCGACATCTGCTTCCTGAGCTGCTGCTTGAAGATCACCGATGGTGACACGCACAAGGTCGCTGAGGGCCACTGGAACACGCCGTACTGGGTTTGAGCGCACTTCCTGAAGGTAGAGTAGGTTATTCAGAATACGTGAAAGTGCACGTGAATTGCGCGCAATCACCTTGATCGCTTGATTCTGAACATCACTGAGTTGGCCGAGTGTGTTGCGCTCAAATAGTTCGAGGTAGCCGAGAATGGATGTGAGCGGGGTGCGAATCTCATGGGATAGTGTGGCAAGGAAGTTACTTTTCAGTCGGTCGAGCTCTTGTAGTTCGGCATTCGCTGCGCTGAGGTTTGCCACCTGGCGCTCCAATCGTTCGACGAGCTTATCGTTATATTCGCGCAGGATTGTGGTTTCGACG
>JANLSE010000412.1:0-6305 GCA_031362265.1 Roseiflexaceae bacterium | reverse complement strand
TCGCCCAAGTCAACGGCCGCAAAGGTACGATCTGCCCATTCGTTGGGGCTTACCGTCACGGAGCGTACATGCATCGGATGACCCTTCCAAACTATGGCGATAGATGTTCCCAGGATACCACGACATGTGGGTAAAACTCAGCCTTAACCACCATGGGGGTAATCACCGTATGGCTGTACTGCATTGTGCCATTGGACAGCGTTCGCGTGCTGCATTGCGGACAATGGATTTGCTGCGACGAAAAATATTGGGTGCCATCAAGGGGCAGCAAGAAGGTGTCGTGGATATCGCGATAGGGTGCGAAGACACCGGCCTGTTCCAGTTGCGCGAACAGCTGGGGAAAGAGCGGAAACACTTCAGTTGGCGCCAGTGGGTCGAGCAAGTTCCGAATATGTGGGTCGGTTGGGGTTTGCCCGATCCCGAACAAGGTTTGGGCATTGCTGCGGCCAGTCGTGTCCTGCATACGGCGTTGATGGGCGAGAAACGAGGGGGATTGGGTGAAGAAGACCGCAAACGCCCCCAAGACCGCATCTTTGATGGCGTAGATCGTATTTGTCCCACGCCGATGATCCGGTAGGCGATCAAGCTGGACATGCAAGCGCTGCACACAGGAATCGAAGGTGAGCGTGTCGATCATACCATATCCTATGCGAACGGATATCGTGCATACCCTAGCACTGATTGCCCACGCATGCAAGCCATTTTGACCCGTTTGCCATATTTGGAATTGCTGCAAGAAATTCGTGTCGCTTGACACCGACCTCCTAGAGGCCATTATCGGCTGCTGCAATACTAGGCAGCCGCCTTGCAGCACCGAGTGACCTTCCGGATGTTCCCGAAGAATGTGCCATTTCAGCGCGAGATGGCGGCACTGTGGAGCAACAAGATACGTCGGAGCGCAGGCTGCCGCCACAGCAAGCGGTTATATGACCGGAGCGGCACGTATGGCAGCCACCGTCGCATCAAGCGCCAGCGCGCGGCCGCGCGCGTGAGCCGCGCAAAAGCGCGCTGGTGACAGGTGGGCTTCCAGTTCGGCCAGCAATTGTTCGGCCTGGGTTTCGGTTCGCCGGTCGATGCCTGCTGCGCGCTGCACCAGTGCGAGCACCTCGACTGCCCGCTCCACATCCTGTTCTTTTGCCGTGAGCGTAGCAAGACCCAGGAGCGCGTTGAGTATAATGAGCATTACGGTTCGATCCCTTGCAGGCCACACGAGATCAATGGATGTGCGCCAGTGCCGCCTGGCTGTGTCAAGCGCTCCCTGCCTCAGCGCCTTGCAGCCAAGCGAGTTGTGCGCGTAGGCGCTAGCTCGCTGATCGCCGCATCGCTCCGCAATCACCAGTGCCTCCGCAAGCAGCTCAGCCGATTCACTCAGCCGTTTCTGCGCCAGCACGGCCGCGCCAAGACGCGAGAGACTCATTGATAGCTGCTCGCGATAGCCCAGATCGCGGACGAGCACAAGCTCCTGCTGGAAACGCGCTTCCGCCTCGGCGAACTGGCCCTGCGCGGAGGCGATCTCACCCAACACCTCCAGGCATTCCGCGATTCGTATTTTCGAGCCGATCCCTTGCTTCATGGCGAGGCTTTCTTGGAGCAGTCGCCGGCCCTCGTCATAGTTGCCCAGTGTGTAGGCCACGCGGCCCAGGTTCAGCAGCGCATTCGATCTGCCAGTGCCACGCTCGCCGTTTGCGCAATGGAGTGCCAGCGCCTCCTCATAGAGTCCGCGCGCCTCGAGCGTCCAGCCACGCCCAAATGCGAAGTGGCCCATGCCCTCAATCACAAATGCCACGTCCCAGGTTGCTCCGATCTCACGAAAGATCGCTAGGCTGCGCTCGAACAAGGCGCGCGCCTCTTCCGGATCGGGGCGCGATACGGCGTATAAGTGGCAGTGGTTGGCGATCTCATAGAGGGTTCCATACTGATGCACAGCGGCGCGGCTGCGCTCGAGACAGCTGACCTGCTTGTCAAACTGGCCAAGCCTGCCAAAGTACCAGGACTGCGCTGTGAGGGCATAGGCCGCCAGCCCCTGGCACAGCGCCAGTTCCGCCACAGTGCTTTGCGTCGCGGCGACGCTGTCAATAACACGCTGCAAGAGGGCGATGGCCTCAAGTTGACGCGAGCGAACTGCCATGAAGAAGGCCAAAGCGACCGATGCTGTTCGGAGCCGTTCCCACAGCCCGCGTTGGAGTGCCCACTCCCAGGCGCTGCGCACATTCTCAAACTCACGTTCGAGCTCATCCAGGGCTGCCAGCTGCTGGCGGCCTTTCAGCTCGGGCTCTTTGCGCTGGAGCAACGCCAGATAAAACGTGCTGTGGCGCTTGTGAGTGCGTTGTTCGGCTCCAGAATCGGCATTAAGTTTCTCTGTAGCGAACTGGCGCAGCAGCTCGTGCACGTCATAGCGTCCATCGCGTTCGGCGCGCACTAGAGATGTATCGACAAGCCGTGCCAGCGTGCGCAGTGTCGCGCCGGCCACCTGCTGCGCCGCCTGAAATGTAAAGCCGCCGTGGAACACCGCCACCTGCCGGAACAGCGCCTGTTCCTCGGCGGTCAGCAACTTCCACGAGTGCTCGAACACCGCCCGCGCGCTGCGGTGCCGCTCCGGCACGTCACGCATCGTCGTCTCCAGCAGATCCAGGCCGACCGCCAGTTCCGCAGCGATGGTCGCGACCGGCAGCGTCGGCGCCCACGCTGCTGCCAGCTCGATCCCCAGCGGCATGCCCGCAGCCAGCTGGCAGATCCGCGCAACCGCCGGCGTTTCGGCGCGCTCAAGCATGTATTGTGGGTGCGCGTGGTGTACACATGCCACAAACATCCGCACCGCGTCGAACGAGTCGGTGTCGGATCCCTCTGCATCCACCGGGAAGGCCAGCCCGCCGACCTCGTACACCCGCTCGGCCCGTAGCCACAGACGCTCACGCGAGGTGACAAACACCTGCACACCCGGCGCGGCGAGCAGGTCGACCACCAGATCAGCTGCCTCCAGTACATGTTCAAAATTGTCCAGCACGAGCAGCAGTGACTTCTCGCGCAGATAGTTCCGCAGTGCCTCCTGGGGATCGACGACTCCTACGGCGCTGAGCTTGAGGGTGTCGACGATGGCGGAGACCACGCCGTCGGCTGCGCTCAGTGGCGCCAGGTTCACGAACCAGACCCCGTGCGGGTAGCGGCCAAATCGCTCGGCAGCGACCCCAAGCGCTAGGCGGGTCTTGCCGATGCCGCCCGGGCCGGTCAGCGTCAGCAGCTGGCAGGCCGGGTCGTCAAGCAGCACGCTAATCTCAGCCAACTCGGTCGCCCGCCCGATGAACGGTGTGGCAGGGTGTGGGAGCGGAGGTTGCTGGAGGGCGGTCACTGATGGTGCGATCATGCCCGGCGCTGTGGCGATCCGGGCTGGGAGTGCGACGGCTTCCATAGGCACCCCCTGGCTGGGCGGGAGCAGCTGCTCCATGCCCCGCTCGGCCCGCGCGCTTTGGAGGAATGCCGCACGCTCTTCAGGGGGGATGACCAGCTGCTCGGCCAGGCGCTCGGCGACCTGGCGTGAGGGCCGTCGCTCGTCGGCCTCGATCTTCTGGATGGTTACCTCCGCGCAGCCGACACGCCGCGCCAGATCGGCCTGGGTCAGGTCGAGCGCCTTGCGTCGCCGCCGAATCCAATATCCGAATGAGGTTTGGTTGGACATGCCAGCCCTCCCGCCCGCCCAATCCAATGAAAGGGCTATCGTCACTCTGCCGTCGCTGAATCAGCGTTTGTATGGGTCTTGTACGGATTATTGTATCGCAAACCCCTACCCAGTGATGAGGCACCAGAGGTATTATAGCTCCATCCTAGTGAGGCATGCGTTCTACGAAAGCAAGAGGAGGAATGCAGGCTCGATCGGCGAGGATACGCAGGCGCGGTAACGGCGGCGGTTTCTACAATCGAATGTGCGCAGTCATCGGCGAGCCATGTTCAGCATCGCAATGACCAGTAGTGGCGAGGTTTGTGAGGAGGGAAGTCATGTACATCGTAGTGCACCATTACGTGGCGGACCCGGTCAGATTCATGCAGATTGCGGCGGGTGAGGGCAGTCTACCCCCGGTGTGATCATGCACAGTTTCCTGCCGACGCGGGATCCGGGGACGGTATTTTGCCTCTGGGAGGCCCAGGCAGTCGCGGCCGTGCGGAATCTGCTCGATTCGGCATTTGGCGACACCAGCCGAAACGAGTATTTTGAAGTCGAGCCGGTGCACGCCTTTGGCTTTCCGGTGACGACTGGTGCTACAGCAGGTGCTGCGAGCTAGGCTCTGAGCTACTGCCCGCGCGGTAGGCGAATCGGGGCTGGCTGTACGATTGACGGCAGTTCTGAGCGCCGGTCTGCAGATTATTCAGCTGAAGGTGTTTAGGCATTAAATACATTGAGCCAAGGACTATGAACGGCTCACTACTCAGGAAGCCGCTCATAGTCCTTGCTCAGGCGATGACACAATGGCGTACGCAGAAGGCAGGCGAGCAGAAGCGACGTCAGATCTACCGCTGCAGAAAGGAAGCCCTATGTCTGACACAACACCTGGCACCATCATTGTCCTGAACGGGTGTATGAGCGCCGGCAAGAGCAGCATCGCCAAAGCCATTCAACGGACGTTCGACGTCCCCTTTCTGCTGGTCGGCATGGATCTCTTTTGGTTGCAGGTCTTCCCTTGGGAATGGGCTGGGGCAGCCGCCAATAGCGTTTACGATATCCCGATCGAAGGGACGTCGCCGCCCCAAATCGCGCAACTGACCCGGCCATTTGGACGACTCTTTGTCTCTGGTCTCCATCAGACGATCGCCGCCCTGGCGCGCATGGGTCACAACGTCGTCGTCGATGAGGTCTTCTATGAGGCCAGTTATGTCACGGAGATCCTGACGCTTTGGGAGTCATTCCCGGTGTGGCTGGTAGGCGTAACATGCCCGCTCGAGACGGTGCACGAGCGCGCTGCCGCACGCATAGATAGAAGTTGGCCAAGCTATCTTCCGACGGCCACGTGGATGTTTGATGAGGCTCACAAACACACGCGGGGCATCTACGATCTTACGGTGGATACCTCACGCTTGACGCCGACTGAATGCGCGCTCCAGATTAAGCACGTGCTTGATGAACGTGGCTCGCCATCTGCATTCAAACATCTTGCGGCCCACGGTACTTTGTAAAAGGCATGATGCTCGGCGCACTCAAGGGCGAAGACAACACTTCAGACGGGTATGCCAGCTTGACACATTCGTGCTGAGGGCTGATACGAAAACTGCCTGGTGGTATGGTCAAAGTGCCGCAAGCCATCACGAAAGATTCTTCCCGGATGTAAAGCTTTTTGCAGTGGTTCGACTACCCAAGCTACTAGAATGCCTTTGTCAACTATCGATAATGCGCGTTAGATCCAGTCAACAGCGGCAGGTGGTACGAAGGTACAGCAAGACGAAATTCTCAACCCGCCGCTTCGTGTTGTTCGTATCACCATCCCCGCGTCTTGCACGAAAGGAGAATTTCCGCCATCATACAAAAGAGGCTTTACATCTTCCTGTTCAGCTGCGGCCGCACCGTACCGTTGCACAGCCGTAGAAGGGCTGCCACGAACACAAAGGAAAAGCAATAGTGAAGCAATGAGGTCAAGGATAATGGTCACACTGCAATCGTGTCCGCAGTGAGCTTCCATGCGAGGCTCTGCCTGGCTGCGTAGGCCGTTTATCGTATCTTGAAGCCAACCGCGCTAGGCTGGGTCTCCCCGACTGGTGCGGTTGTGTTATGGTTACATGGGCTATCATAGTCGCCGCTGTTCCTCTACGGTCTCTGTTTAGAGCCACAGAGCGTTCGGTTAAAGGCTTATGCGAGCGCATAGGCTTCTTTGATCCAGCTTGTCAGCTCGGCGTCCACTTCGTCAGGGGAGGTGAGCTTGACCTCGTTATGATAGCGGTTCTTGGAAACCTGCTCGCTCTTCGCAATACGCACGCCTTCCAGAGGGCGGTTCATCCGTACATTGAGATATAAGAAGCTCTTGCGCGGATGGACGCCTGCAAACCCTGACGTGTTGACGAGATGAAGCGAGGTTTTCTTGGGTTCTTCCAGAAACGGCCCGAAGGTTCGCAACACGTCGATTAACCGGTCATAGATCGCGCGAACCACCACATCCTTACCAGCAAAGAGTGCATCGAGCCCTTGTGTTGTCTCGGTCATACCTAGCTCCCCTATCAAGAAACGACGAAACCGATGTTCAGTTCACCAATGGCAGCAAGACTTACCATAACCGCAGTTGCTCCGGTGTACGACGGCCATCAAGAAGCACATAAGGTGCTGCCCA
>JANLSE010000411.1:0-2514 GCA_031362265.1 Roseiflexaceae bacterium | reverse complement strand
TCGCCCAAGTCAACGGCCGCAAAGGTACGATCTGCCCATTCGTTGGGGCTTACCGTCACGGAGCGTACATGCATCGGATGACCCTTCCAAACTATGGCGATAGATGTTCCCAGGATACCACGACATGTGGGTAAAACTCAGGGCTATATGCTCGGGTGGATGGGCTGCTGCTCGGTACCATATTCACGTTGATGGAACTCGAATTGATCGAGCCATCACTATTTATCGGCCTCGCCCCACAATCTGCCGAACGATTGGCCGATGCCCTTGAGCGGCAGCAGCCAAGGTAGGATCCCCTGTCCAACATAGTGTTGTGGGATCAATGCAGCCAGATTACCGCTTTAGCCCAAAGCGTAGAATCGTCGCAATCACACCGCCGACAGTATATGCAACCATTGCATAGTAGGTGAAGGGCCGTGTTGCGAATGAGTGTCGCGCACGCCAATAAAGTAGGTGAATTGTGACCATGCTAATCAGTGTGAAAACTAACCCAACGATAACGACATCAAATGCGGCATAGGCGATAATCGCAAGCGAGTAGAATAGTGCATTAACATTCGTAATAATCATATCGCTGCGTGAGGCCGGGGCAAGTGGATGTCGCCCTTCAAATAGGATCAGCGAGGTATTCATCAGGAACGCACCAACAAAATAAAGACCATTGCCAAAATAATAATCATTGAAGAACATACCCTGGCACATAACACTCGAGTCAGGGGCAATCGGCGGGCAGAAGGTGTTAAGCTGGAAGCTGGCTAACTCATGCACACCATTGCCTGTTGCATATAAGTAAACCCCCGTCACAAATGTAGCAAGCAAAAGCATACCAGTGCTCGTCTTGAGACCATCAAAGTTAGCACTTACCTCGCGCAATACAAAGGTTGGAATCAATACAGTAAAGAGGATCAGCGTCAAGATCTGCAGCACTTCATGCAGCCGTAGAAAGCTGGCTGGCTGTAGCATAATCTGGGTTGTCGGTGAAAAACGCTCGATCGTCACTAGGATCACATCAAGCGACGAAAGCGTGAGCAAGAGATTGATGCGTTTCATGCTGGAAACCTCCTCTACCTGGCCCTTCGCAGGGCGATCTGCACACAATTGTAACGCTATCATACCTGAAAAATGATAGCTTGTGCTCGCAAGCGCTTATGCCAATTGCAGCATATTGCCATATGTGGTATTATCACAGGCACAGAACAAATATTCTATTATAGAGCTGTGAGCTCACAAACTATGGAGGAATCATGCCCACACATGAACACGCACAACCGGCTGGTACACCTGCATGGATCGATCTGACCACACCCGATGCCGAAGCATCGCGTGCGTTCTACCATGCGGTGTTTGGTTGGGAATATGACATTGGCGACCCAGAATTTGGTGGGTACACTACTGCGCGCTTGGGAAAGCGATCAACGGTTGGCATAGTGGGGAATCAACCTGATGGCCCGCAATTGCCAGCAGCATGGGGGTTGTATTTCGCTACCAACAATATTGATGCAGATGTGGCTCGCGCAGTCAGTGCTGGTGCCAAGGTACTCTACCCAACCATGATGGTGGGTGAATTTGGTGGCATGGCCACCTGTGAAGATCCGGCCGGTGCAACATTCAGTTTCTGGCAGGCTGGGCAGCACCTTGGCGCAGGGGTTACCAATGAGCCTGGTTCAATGGCCTGGCATGAGTTGTATACTCCAAATGCCAAACAGGCGCGTGATTTCTATACAAATATACTTGGCGCCAGCGCAGATCCAATGCCAGGTGGAATGGAATATTATGTACTCAAGCATGGCGAGCAGATGCTTGCTGGCATCATGCAGATCGATCCCGCATGGGGCGGCCTTCAACCACAATGGATCACCTATTTTGCGGTAGCCAACGTGGATGAAACCGTAGCGATTGTCACCAAACTTGGCGGTAAAATCATGGGGAATATTGACAATTCGCCATTTGGCCGTATTGCAGCTCTGATGGATCCTCACGGTGCAACGTTCAAGATTGTTGAGCCACCCACTAGCTAATCTTCCTACGAGGGCGAACCTTGTGTTCGCCCTACATCGATTTTCATCATCACCTCCGTACTCTGCATCAAACAAGCACCCTGCATAAGTATGTTACAGTATCAGTTGCAAGGACGTGGGCACGATCGCCGCCACGTTTGCGTTTCCTGGCCGCAGATCGGTCAGAGCATCGTCAAGGCGTCGTATGGTGATATCAACGTGTCAAGCCTCACAGCATTTCGGCGTCTCAATCGCAATGTACAACTATTCTTGCTCACGGCTGGCCTAACCGGGATGACCGTATTGGGCGGAATTTTTGGTGTTCTCTTTAACCTCTTTATCCTGCGGCTTGGCTATGGAACTGAGTTTGTTGGCCTTGTCAATGCAACTGGTCTGTTGGCCTTCGCAGCCCCGGCGCTACTGGCGGGGTGGCTTGGCTCACGCTGGGGCACACGACCAACCCTGATTCTTGGGTTGATCATCACCGCAATTGGGTATGGGCTCCTGTCGTTCACCG
>JANLSE010000386.1:0-2068 GCA_031362265.1 Roseiflexaceae bacterium | reverse complement strand
TGCGGTTCTGCGGTTCTGCGGTTCTGCGGTTCTGCTAGGTTCTTGGTTCTCGGTTCTGATTGGTTCTGCAGTTCCGCAGTTCCGACTAAGGGAGGCTTTATTTGGCAAGCAATGAATATCGGTTTATCACCCACTGGCGTGTAGAGAGTACCCTGGCCGAGATCAATGAGATTCTCGGCAATGCTCCCGACCTTGCACGCTGGTGGCCTTCTGTCTACTTGGCAGTTCAGGAGCTTGAGCAAGGTGCCGCCGATGGTGTTGGTAGGGTGATCAGCCTGTATACCAAGGGTTGGTTGCCATATACACTGCGCTGGCAGTTTCACGTTACCGAAATTAACTATCCGAATGGCTTTTCCCTTGAGGCAACTGGCGATTTTGTGGGTCGTGGAGTCTGGAGCTTCACCCAGGATGGTGCGTTTGTCGATATTAGCTACGATTGGCGTGTCAGCGCAGAAAAGCCACTCTTGCGCTACCTCTCATTCATCATGAAGCCAATTTTTTCTGCCAATCATCATTGGGCGATGGCTAAGGGCGAGCAGAGCCTGAAGCTAGAATTGCTTCGCCGTCACGCCCGTACCGATGCAGAGCGGGCTGCGATCCCTGAGCCACCTGCGACAACATTCCGATCTCTTATACGCTGAAATGGTGACACAATGAGTACTCATGCACCCGCTTTGTTTCAAGGAATGAGTTCTGCCGAGCTTGGCTGGATTCATGAAGTGTTAGAGCGCCGTAGCTTGCCTGCTGGTGTTATTATCTGCGCCGAGGGCGATACCCCACGTGAGATGTATGTACTCGAATCGGGCTCTGCGGATGTATTTGTCACCGACCGCAATGGAATCGAGCGCCAGATTGCACAACTTGGCCCAGGGGCAACAATCGGTGAGATGGCATTCTTTACCGGGCAAGGGGCCTCCGCATCGGTGCGCGCAGCCAGCGATCTGGAGATCTTCGCTCTGAGCCAGGCCGATTTCGAGCGCGTGGCCGCAACGATTCCACGTATTTACCAAAACCTTGGCGCGATCCTCTCACAGCGCCTCGCGCGTGCCAACCGTAGTGCCATTGTTGAAGAACAAGGGCGTACAACGCTTCTGGTTGACCAAGGCGCACCAGCGCTGCTTGGCTATGCCCTGGCCTGTAGCATCGCCTGGCATACACGGCGTGCAACACTGCTGATTGTGATTGCCGATCAGGTGCCTACAGAACTTGCCGACCTTACAAGTAGTATTGACTATAGCGAGATCATCCGTGGCTCTGCGGTTCCGACCCGCCGCGCCAATCTGCTTGTTGCACCACCAACGGGCGATTTTGCGCCTGCTGAACTACCCAAGACAATGGCTGAACTCGCCCGCCGCTACGATTATCTGCTCCTCCAAACGCATCTATCGCTACCTGATGGGGTTGCTGATCGGACACTTCAACTCGTGCCAGCGGATGCGCGACCCTCAGGCACTGGGCGGGCGGGTCACACACTCCAGGCTTGGGTGGAAAGTAGCACTCGGCGACCAGATTCCACCGGTGTACTACGTATTTCCGCGCTGCAACAGGCTGACTACGCGGTTTTAAATACGGGTCTGCTATCTTCCACTACACCAGCAGGCAAGGCGCTTGGCTGGGCTGCGCGTGACATCGCGCGCCTCAAGGTTGGGCTAGCACTGGGCGCTGGGAGCGTCAAAGGCTATGCGCATTTTGGTGTGCTACGGGCGCTGGAGCAATTCGGGTTAGAGCTTGATTACCTGAGTGGTACAAGTATTGGCGCAATCATCGCCACCATGCATGCCATGGGTTTTAGTGCGGATGAGGCCGCGCGAGTGATGACAGAGACCAGCGGGCGTGCCTTCCGGCTCGGCATCCCGCGTAGTGCGCTGCTCTCCAATTCAGGTGTACGGAAGAACTTTAGTGACATTGCTGGTGAGCGACTATTCTCGGATCTATCCATTCCACTCGCCATGGTCACCGCAGATCTGATAACAGGCCGTGAGGTAGTGCTACGCAAGGGGCTGGTGCGTACCGCCGTTCTGGCGAGTATGTCGATCCCTGGAATCTACCCGCCGGTCACTGTGGGCGA
>JANLSE010000366.1:0-26207 GCA_031362265.1 Roseiflexaceae bacterium | reverse complement strand
ACACCGATTTCCCAGCCGCCACCACTTGCAACGCTACTTCCGCATGCGCCGCCGGGATGGTCAAGTTAATCACAATCTCAATCTCGGGATCCGCAAGTAGTTCGGCAACAGTGCATGCGCGTGGCACACCGTACTTCGTTGCCTGTGCTCGCGCCCGATCCATATCGATATCGGCCACCGCCACAATATCGAACATGTCAAAGACTTTGCCATTCTCCAGGTAGATGCTACTAATGTTCCCACACCCGATAATTCCGATTTTGGCTGGTTTGACTGACATACAATCCTCATTCAATGGTATAACGAACCTATCAGAACCAGCGCACAGCGCATAGCGCAGAACCAAGAACCAAGAACCAGCGCACAGCGCATAGCGCAGAACCAAGAACCAGCGCACAGCGCATAGCGCATAGCGCAGAACCAAGAACCAAAAACTAAGAATTGCCCAGAGGGCACCCAAACCACTATGCTGACAACAGCAGCTTGCTTTACGACTCAGGTAACAATGCTATCCTAGTCACCTGGTCACCTGGTCACCTAGTCACGGGTCGCCCATAACATCCCGCGCCGCACAATCTCACGCGCTTCAGGAACATCGAAATCACGTGCAACATGGCCCAGGGAAGTATACGAAACACGCCCCTTACCCCACATGCGCGTCCAGACAACTGGCATGACCGTGCCTTCGACCCAGGCATCATACTCGGCAGAAAAGGTCGTTGTCGCCAGCACTTTGTTGCCCGGATCAACATGCATAAAATATTGTTCGGAGCGCATATCGAAATCCGCCAGCCCAGCAGTAATCGGATGATCGTGGTTTGTGATATTCACACGGTAGGGGATGATATTCCCAGGATGCGCTACCCACTGCCCACCAACCATATACTGGTATTCGGTGTTATTACGGAACGCATCCGCCATCCCACCATGCCAGCCCGCAAAGCCAACTCCGCTCCGGATCGCTGCCAGCAGCCCAGCCTCTTGTTCACGTGTAATGGTGGCCATCGTGAAGACCTGTGAGATCAGGCTGTAGCTCTGCATCTTCTCGGTATCCAGGTAACTATCGAGTGTGTCCGATACTGTCACCTCATAACCCTGATCACGTAACAGTGGCGCGAAAATATCCACACACTGCTTCGGCTCGTGGCCAGCCCAGCCACCCCAGACAAACAGCGCTGTTTTCATGGCAGCTCCTTATACATATCCCAACTGACATCGCGCTATGATAGCACAACTACCCAATCTCTTCATGGGTAACACAAAGAGGCAAGGGTGCAACCAGTTAGCTGAATTGCGTCCTTACCTCTGTGTATCTTTACGTTATGATTATAACAGTGATCTGATCGATTGAGCTATCTGATTCGGCGTAGAGTGCATTGCAATGCAGAATCGTTGTGCGTTATGCGCTCAAACGCTTTGCGCTTAACTATAGTGGCTATACTCCGAGCTGAACCTGCAACATGCTACGTAACTCGGAGAGTAATTCTTCGCGCCCGGTTGAACTCTTCTGCAAGATACGTTCAACTGAACCATTCAAGCGCAAATGATCTTCATCGCTGAGTTGTTTGGCTGTCAACACAACAACCGGTATGCTGCGCCACTCCGGATTCGCACGCAGCCCTTCCACAAAACCAAACCCGTCCACCTCAGGCATCATCAAGTCTAGAATAATCAGTGCTGGTTGATCGCGTGCAACCTGATCAAGGCCAATGCGGCCATTTTCTGCTTCGACAACCTTCCAGCCCTCACGTTGCAAACTACGGCGCAAAAGCTCACGAGTGTCCTGGTCGTCCTCAACCACCAAAACGGTAGGCTCGGTACGATAGTATTTATGCACAACTTCCAGCAGTCGCGACCGATCTACCGGCTTGGTCAGGTAATCGGTCACACCCAAAGCGTAGCCCAACCGCCGATCTTCAGCAATCGTCAGCATGATCACCGGAATATCTGCCAGATCTGGGTTAGCCTTGAGTTCGGCCAGAACCGCCCAGCCATCCATTTCTGGCATCATCAGATCGAGTGTAATCACCGCCGGGCGTAGCTCATGTGCCATCCGCAGCCCATCTATGCCACTTGTCGCACCCAATACGCGTACACCTTCGCGGCTAAGGTAGCGATCCAGTAGTTCGTGCACTTGTGGGTCATCATCAATTGCCAAGAGCAATGGCGCAAAGTTCTGATCAACTGGCGCGCGCTCTACCTGTGGCCGCTCATCGGCAACTCGCTCTTGTACCTTCATAGGCATCATGACACTAAAGGTTGAGCCCTGTTCTTCGGTACTCGCCAGTGCAATATCGCCACCCATCATACGGCAAAAATGGCGGCTAATCGCAAGGCCTAAGCCAGTACCACCATACTTACGCGTCGTTGAGGCATCCGCCTGCGAGAATGCTTGAAACAACCGCCCAATCTGCTCAGCGGTCATGCCAATCCCAGTATCTGAAACCTCGAATATAATCAGTGAGCCGGCATAGGTTGGCTCCGATGGCGGATCACCGGCCTGAGCTGGCCAATCACCGGGAATGCCATTCAAAACATCCCCAATGATATTGGGTATCTGGCGGCCATCCTCGCGGCGCACACGCAGCGTGATCGTGCCTTTCTCGGTGAATTTGGCCGCATTCGAAAGCAGGTTTACCAGAATCTGCCGCACCTTTGTCAGATCAGCATGCATGATCCCAATTTCATCGGGCTGCTCTAAAATAAATGCGTTGCCGCGTCGCTCGATGAGTGGTGCTGTCGTCACAATCACTTCATCAACCAGCCCAGCGATATCAAAATCTTCAAGGTGCAGATCCATCTTGCCAGCTTCGATCTTCGAAAGATCCAACACATCATTGATCAGGCTCAACAGATGTTTGCCTGCGGTGTAGATCTTCCGTAGATCGCCGCTGATCTGAGTTACACCTAGATCTGCAGCCTCTTCCTCCAGCATCTCGCTATAGCCAATAATTGCATTCAGTGGTGTACGCAACTCATGGCTCATATTTGCCAAGAATGCGCTTTTTGCACGGCTTGCTTCTAGTGCCCGATCGCGCGCCACACCAAGGTCGCGCAGCGCCAGATTGATCCGATTGCGCTCGCGGGTTAATTCCTCAACGCGCACATCGACCTTACGCTCAAGATCTGCGTTCAACGAACGTAACTGTTCACGGTATCCTACCGCCGATTGTGATGCAGTATAGAAACTATCTGAGAGTGCAATAAACTCACGGTAGGTGCTTGAAGAACTTAACTCAGCTGCGCGCACTTCCACAAGCTGTGCTGCCGCCTCGCGAATATCCTCAATCGAAAGCTGGATCGAACGCCGTATCAGCGCAGTGAGTGCAACCCCAACCAATAAGGTGACAACCGTAAAACTACCAACGATCAAAGTATTAAGGGTGTTCTGGCGCAACAGCAATGTGCCAATAATAGTCAGGCTAACGGCAATCAAAACAACGAAATAATTCAACTTCAATACAAGGCTCGATTGCCGGATAGGCCCATTCCAGGCACCATGTGCTGCTAGTTGCTTACGAACCTCTCGCCGTAACGGTGCTGTCAGAATTTCAATCACCGGCACAGCAAACATCACAAATAGAACTAGTGCGAGCGCCCCGCCCAAGATAAACTGCCAGAACGCTGACCAACCTCCAGAACTCGTAATATCGATAAACACCGATACACTCAGAACCAGGCAGGTAAGCACAATTGCCTGAGTCACATAGATCAGTGAAAGCCGATCCAGCCCATTTGCAACAGCCTGAAGCTCACTCGTATCTAAATCCTGGTTGAGAACAACCCCACGGGTATGATCATTAATGGGGCGCAATGATGGAAGTTCAACCCGCAACCCACGTGGGCGTAAACACCCAAATAGGACGTAGGTTACTAGCGAAACAATCACAATCATCACCACGAGCGTTGCCAAAAAGATAAGTGCACGTGGCATGGACATTTCAGTCACAACCAAAATGAAGACAAATGCCAATGCCGCCACGATCTGGCCAAATACAGTAGCCAGTAATGCGACGGCAAACACATATGAGTATGATTCTGCTATTGACGCAAATATGCGACGAATCACATGCTTATCCATTGATATCAATAATTACCAATAATACCAAGAAGAATGGCAGCCCAATAGCGCCACATCGCCATTATAACATCCCGATATAGCTGCGACTAGAACGCTTAGCGCTCAATTGCGAGTCGCAATCCTAACAGAATCATGTCACTTTCACCTTCGCCCAGAGCCGCAAACCGAACATCCGCGGCACGCGTTAAGCTCTGAATATCTGGCAGAATCCTTGGCAACATCTCCTGCAGTGCTTCTGTTTCGGCATGGAATATGAGGCTTGTTAAGCGTGTACCAATACCAAGACGATGAGCAGTTTTGAAGCGTCGCACAGCCGCACCAATCGCCATAAGTGCTTCGCCAATCTGCTCTGCCTCTGGTATTACTCGTGTAGGCTCCAGAGCAGGCCACATACTCGTATGCAACGATTTCCCGGCTTGTGAGAACAGCCGCTGGTAGATTTCCTCGGTGATATGTGGCATGATCGGCGCAAGCACCTGAATCGTTGCCAGCATCGCTTCGCGTAACACATATAGAGCAGCTGCACGTTGTGCCGCTGTCCCGTCATACAGGCGGCTTTTCGACCATTCCAACGCATAGTCACACAGCACATCCCAAAAGAAGCGCTCCGCTGTTGCCCGTGCCGCCGCATACTCATAGCGCCGATACTGTTCTGTCGCTCGCATAACCATACGTTGCGTCCAGGATCGCAATGCGGTATCGCTTGGCAACAATTCAATCGTATCGGAATCTCCCATATACTCAAAACCTGCCAGGAAGCGCGCTGCACTCCATAACTTTGCACACAGCCGTACACCCTGGCGCATCTCTTCTTCATTCACCGGTTGATCCGCGCTTAAGCTACCACTACAGGCCCAGTAGCGCACAGCATCCGCCCCATAGCGCTCGATCAGGGTAGCCGGGGCAATTGGCGAATTCCCCAGTGATTTATGAATACTTGATCCATCACGCGCCAATGCATGTCCCGAGATCATAATCGTTTCCCAGGGAATCTGGCCAAAATGGAGCAGATGCTTCACGATCGTCGCAAATGCCCAAGTACGAATAATATCGTGTGCCTGAGGCCGCAACTGCATCGGTAGAAGCCGCGAATCGGCCACACGCTCCGCGATTGGGCGCGTATCTGAGCCCCAACGTAATGCTGCAATTAATGGGCTCACCGATGAGGTTGCCCAGGTGTCCATCACATCCGTATCCGCACGCAGATCGGTACTACCACACACACATGCCGCTGGTGGCGAACCTAAGAGTGGGTCAATCGGCAGTTGCGCTTCCTCCGCCAGAACAACGCCTCCACACGATTGGCAATGCCAGACAGGAAATGGCACCCCATAGAAGCGCTGACGTGAAATACACCAATCCCAACCCAGGTTCTCCACCCAATGTTCATAGCGCGTTCGCATATACTCAGGGTACCAGTGGATTTGGCGGCCAGCAGCGAGCAACTCTTGCTTCAAATCGAGCACCCGAATAAACCACTGCTTCGTCTCTAGAATCTCAATTGGCGTCTTACAGCGCTCATGGATCCGCACCGTCTGGGTGCTTGGTCGATCCTCGATCAATGCCCCAGATATGGCAAGATCGGCCAGAATGCGCTGCCGAGCCTCAGGCAGTCGTAGTCCAGCATACGCCCCGGCATCTGTACTGAGACGCCCATCACGCGTTATTAGTGCAATCAATGGGAGTTGGTATTCACGCCACCAGGTCACATCGGCACTATCTCCAAAGGTACAGCACATCACCGCACCAGTGCCCTTAGCAGGATCGGCATCTGGGTTCGCCAATATTGGCACTTGCCGCCCAATCAATGGCACCTGTGCAGATCGACCAATGAAGGCTGCGTAACGGGCATCCTCGGGATGCACAAAGATCGCAACACATGCGGGAAGTAATTCCGGGCGCGTTGTGGCAATCTGGATCGTCAAACCAGGCTCATGATCTGTCTGGTCGGTAGCGATTGGAAAAGCAAGTGTATAGAACGTCGTCTGGCGTTCGGCATCATCCAATTCGGCCTGAGCAATTGCCGTTTGGCATTCGACACACCAGGGGTTCGGTGCCTGAGCGCGGTAGATCCGGCCTTTATGAAAGAGATCAAGAAACGACCACTGCGAAATCTGGCGTGCCTGCGGATCAATGGTCGAATAGCGCAGCCGCCAATCGACACTCATTCCCAACCCTTGCCAAAAGTGCTCAAAGCGATCCTCAACCTCACGCGAGGCATCGAGGCATGCGGCAATAAATGCCTCTCGGCCAATCTCACGCGCCCGCAATGTACGAGTTCGCTCGACATAGCGCTCGGTTGGCAAACCATTATCATCGAAACCAAATGGGTAATAGACGTTCTGGCCCTGCATGCGCTGGAAGCGAATAATCGCCTCAGCCTGCACATATGAGTACACATGGCCAATATGAATCTCGCCCGAGACGGTTGGCGGGGGGGTGTCAACAACAAACAGCGGGCGAGTGTCGTGCGGGTTATAGGCGTATGTCTGCTCACGCGCCCATAGTTCCTGTAAACGCGATTCTGTCTCGCGGTGATCGTAGCGGTCTGGGAAGCCCATAGCAATTCCTCCATTGATGAGGTTATGCACTGGGCGATGGGTGCGGTAGCCGCTCGCACCACACACACTCATTGAGGGTTATGTGGCGGTATCCCGTGGTGATCGCCCAGGGCAACGAATACAAACAAGTTGTCGATTCGGTACTACACCTACATCATCGCCTACCATGGCGATCACCCCCTTCCAAAGACCTATTTCCACCATTATAAAATATCTTTTGGCCGAATGCTTCACCCAAAAGGCGGATACGCAAGAGCGCAAGAGCGCAAGAGCGCAAAACAACACTCCAGCGCTCCAAGAAAGGATGGAAACGCAAGAGAACCAAGAACCAAGAACCAAGAACCATCGTACGGGCGAACCTTGTGTTCGCCTATTAAGAACCAAGAACCAAAGAACCAGAGAACAAGGGAACAAAGGAACAAGAATCAGGAGACAAGGAGACAGGATGGCAAAAGGGAAACTGTTCCAGCGCTCCAATGCTCCAATGCTCCAGCGCTACTTCTTAATACTTGCCAAATAGCTCTGAATTGCCAAGAATGACGGGCGTGGACTCCAATCGGGGCCGAGGATGCCAAATGAGGCTTGCTCATGATCTGGATTACCCTCACCATTCCATAGCACAGCAAAATTCATATTCCACAGGAACATTGCCCCTACCCAGGGCTTTCCTTGATCATCGACATATGAATCCCGCACCAATTTCATTGCATCGATGATATACGCGGATTGTTGTTCCGGCGAGACAAAATTACCAAACTCGTAGCCAGGAGTGTTATTCTTCATCGCCCAACCAAATTCGGTAACCCAGATTTGGTGATCGCCAACGCCTTCCTCAACCATAAAGCGGCGTACATTCTCGAGATGGCGGAAGTAATGCGTTGGATCATCCGTCCAACAGCTTCCTAACTCTGGAGGGCAATCGGCAATCTTATTCGGCTCGTTCGGGAAGAGCGTCCCTGGTGGGTTGGCAGCTCCACCCGGATGTACGGCCTGTGCATCAAAGTGACCCTTAATCAGACCATCTTTGTAGCTATACATAGCGCGATAATACTTCTCGTCGGGCAGCGCCACATCTTCGCGCTCAAAGCCGGTTGAAGAAGGGGCACCAGCCAGCACAATCGTGTTTGGGCTAACCGCCTTAATGCGGTTGTAGCATTCAACCAGCAACTCAACATAGCGGCCAGCATCATCAACAGTTACACGACCACCATTTTCAACCGCCAAATTCTGCTCATTCCAAATCTCGACAGCACCGATCTTATCGCCATAGCGCAACATCATGGCCTCAACAAAGTTACCCATTAGCTTTGGATCAGATGGCAACCCATTGGTTGGATTATAGAATGTCGGCGATTTGACGATACTGATCAGCAGGTTCACATTCGCAGCTGCGGTATCATTCACAATCGCATCCAACTCACCCCAGGCATAATTACCTGGATCTGGCCCTTCAATGTCTTTCCATTGGATCTGCTGGCGTGTCCAGGTAAACCCGGCAATATTCGTAAGTGTCAGCACACGGTTTCGATCAGTGTAATATAGATGGCTCACAACCCCGAACTGTGAAGCGCGTGTACGAATTGGGCTACCTGGTTCAAAAATACTCTGCGGCTCATCGGTTGGTTGCGGGGCATCTGTTGGCTTCACGCCATCGGTCGGTTTAGCAGCTTCACCAGGCTGTGCAGGATCGGTTGGCTGCACAGGATCGGTTGGCAGAGTCGGAATTGGCTCAGTAGTCGGCGCTCCAGCTGGGCCAGCACCCCCACAGGCAGCAAGTACCAAGCTTAGTAGCATAGCGAATGTTAAGTATTTTGCACGCTTCAATAATCGAATATCCACTGCTCATTCTCCTTAAACACCATCCATAAAAGAGCAAACCTGTCAGGTGCGGTCTAGGGCTGCTAGTAGCGCTCCAATGGTTCCGAGGGCCGCACCTGACAGGTTTACACAACAGTATAGACGATCCAACGTTCTTTATGCGTTCCAGTATCCTGATGTTGTTCTGAAGAGGTGCTGAAGAATAAAGAAACTGGGGGCTAAGGCTAAACATATTCAGCCCTAACCCCCAGCCTTCATCCTTAAGTACACAGCCGCTACTTAGGCATGTTCTTCAGGGCAGTATATGCCGGGCGTGGATTCCAGTCGCCGTCGATGATACCAAACGACGCTTGTTCATGAAGCGGGTTACGTTCCTTTTGCTTCCAGGGAACTGCAAAGTTCAGGTTCCACAAGAACATACCACCAACCCAGGGTGAATACTCTGTGCGCGCAATCTGGTAAGCACGCACGATCCACTCGGCCTGCTCATCCAGTGTCGTATTATTCCCGAACTCATAGCCAGGGGTATTATTCTTTGTTGCCCAACCAAATTCCGTCACCCACAACTGCCGATCGCCAAGATTATACTGCAGCATAAGCTGGCGATAATCCTCGAGGCGGCGGAAGTAGAACTCACGGCTGGTTACAAAATTCGGCCCTGGGCCAGGGTTATTTGGCCACATGCTATCGGGCGGGTTGCTTGTGCCACCAGTATGCACGCCAATAATATCCATATGGCTAGCGAAGCGCGGGTCGGCAAACATCTGGCGGAAGAAATTGAGATCGCTGATTGCAATACCAGGATTATTCGTCTCGGTTGTTGCTGGCGGGCCTGAGACAACCAGCGCATTCGGGTCACCTGCTTTGACAGCATCATAGCCTGCGACAAGCAGATCCATATAGAGTTGGGCATTCGCCACCGAGCCGCCATTTTCAACCGCTAGATTCTGCTCATTCCAGATCTGATATGCACCGACCTTACCCCGATACTTTTTTGCCATCTCATTCATAAAGAAGGCAAATTTGGGGATATTCGCACGGTTAGGCAGCCCATTGCGGCCATTATCGGTTGCCCAGCTTGGTGCAGCAACGATATTGAAGAGCAACTTGACCCCAGCTCGGTCAGCGTCGTTGACAATGCGATCCAACTCATCCCAATAGATCGCACCCGAGCGGTCATGGAGATCCATCCAGCGCACCTGCTGGCGAACCCAGCCAAAGCCAGAGTCCTTGGTTAACCGGAAGACTCGCCCTCGATCCTGCCAGCCGCTATAGTCGCCATATAGAATAGCATTATAGCCATAGACAAACGGCTTACTGGGCAGAGGATTGCCATTGCCTGAGCCAATTCCTGGGCCAGTGCCATTGGGATCAAACGCAGGGTTGCCACGGTGCTTGGCATCGCGATATTCGTTCCCAAGTAGGCCAAGTAGCACACGGTAGCGCGCATCTGGCTCGTTGGGGTGCCATTCCATACGCTGGCGCTCGAAGTATTGGGTCCAATATACTTCACCAGTTGCTTGATTCTTCTCCTGGAACTGTTCCGACTTCGGGCGGCCAAATACCGACAAGCCACCATTTTGCTCATAAAAGCTGCGGAATGGTGCAGGCGAATTGCGCAGGGTATGCTGGGTAGCGTTATCCCATGTACCATCATTTGGGTTTCCCACCGCACGGAACGGTTCCTCGTTCTCACGGCCAAGGATGATCTGATTACCCATTAAGCGACCGAGAATGTAGTATTGTGTACCAGCATTCTCAGGATGCTCTTCCAGCACAGCGCGCTCATAGTACTGAACGCGATAGAACTTACCTGGCTCGCTAAAACTCTCCTCGATAAAAGGCTGTGAGATTGGGAAGCCAATGTTGAAGAGGGCATTTGGGGTGCGACGCCAAAACTCAAGAAAGCCATTCACCGCTGTGTGGCCAGTCTCATTAAAGCGTTGAGCACCAAAAGGGGGTTGGGAATCCGGAACCTCTTCCGGGCGATTGGCTGCAATACTGCTAATCGTACCAAGCAGCAGGCTGGCCACGATAAGTATTCCCAGCGAGAGCGAAGAAAGCTTCCGATGTCGCATTACGATCTCCTGTCTCCATTGTCAGCCGTTTTGTTTTGTTATCCCGATTATAGAATGGAATGCCTGATACGCTACTGAGGTACTACTGACGATGCTGTTACCATTCGATGACTCTCGCCTTGTTGGTGAGCATATAATCTACAGGTATTGCGACAGAGGTGCGTAAGGCCGCAATATTGTAGAGGAGAGCAGTGGATGCGTCAAGTGAAAGACAGCACAAAGCGGTGACGAGTGGTTTGTCAAAACAGCCACCCATCACCGCTTATGTTGTCGTGCTATAACCTAGAACTAGCGCCTCAATATCTGAGCAACATACCCCCCACCACGCTCACGTAACTCAATTGTGGTTTGCTTCCCGCTAATTTGCACTTTCTCAACAAGAATAGGGGTAGCGCCACCAACTTCAATCCGGTATTCACCAATTGGCAGTGATTCAGCCATTACGCCAACTGGGCCGGAGAACACTTCATGGCCGCGCGTATCAAAAACGCGATATGTGATCTGAACTGCATCCTGGAGTGCCGCGGCAAGTTGGGTTGCATCTGCTGCATCAAAATAACTACCCCCACCTTCTTCGGCAATTGCACGTAAACGTTGTTGCCATTCGCTATTACCAACATCGAAGCCAATCACACTCAAACGTACATTCGGGTTTGATACTCGTAAATCTGCGGCTGCTTTTGCAGGATCGCCATCACAAGTCTCATCTCCATCGCTCACCAGAATAAGCAGCGTCTCATTCTGGATGGATTGAAGGTCAACTGCTGCTTGCCGAATTGATGCCTCCATTGGAGTACGTGCGAGGTTTTGCGGTCGCACACTATGAACCTTTTCCATAAAGGCAGCTCGATCAAGCGGTGCCATTGGCGCAACTAACTCAAGATCGCTGCAATCGGCAGTGCGCCGATGGCCATATGTGCGCAACGCAATATTTGTATTATCTGGCAAGTGTTGTACAAGTGAATCCAATGAGGCATGTGCAATATCAATCTTTGGGGTATCATTAATTGAAGCCAGCATACTCCCCGAGGCATCCAAAATAATCTCAATATTTGGGGTCGTTTGTGTCTGCCCTTCCTGATCAGCCATGCGCACAAGTAAGGCACTGGTTTTTGCGATAGCTGGTGGCTTAGCGGGTTGCGAGGAAACTGGCGCAGCTTGCTCTGCACGCGCTGTCGGCACAGCCTGAATAGCAACCGAGACAGGGCGAGGCTGGAATACAAACCCAATCACCACTGCAAATGCGAATGCAAGTAATCCAACTGCCACCCAGATTGGTGTAGCCGAGCGATCCGACTGGGATGGAGGGAGTGCTCCATCGGGCATTGTAGAACGCGCAACTTCCACTTTAAGCTGCGCCTGCGCAAGAAGCTTGTCGATCTCAGGATCGTTTGCTCCCATTTCGCGCAAGCGCGTGAAAATCTCTGCCGCGGCGCCCCATTCGGCTGCTCGAACCTGGGCCAAGCCTTCACTATACAGCTTATCCATTTCTGGTGTACGCATGCTGTTCATAACACTTCCGCTTCTTAACGAATTAACTCATAAATCCTGAGGGATTCACACCAAATACTTGTGGCGAAAGGTTGATGTTGTGTTGCTGCAAGCGATCCATGAAACGTGGGCGCAACCCAGTTGGTACTAATTTGCCAGCAACTTTCCCTTCCCGCAAGCCTTGATGTTGAAACACAAACAAATCTGACATTGTAACAACATCGCCCTCAAGCCCAAGAACCTCGGTGATTTGTGTAATACGCCGCGATCCATCCTGCATACGTTCCAATTGCACAATTAAATCAACAGCAGATGTAATTTGCTCACGAATTGCCTTCATTGGCAAGTCCATCCCCGACATTAAGACCATCGTCTCGACACGCCGAATCGCATCACGCGGTGAGTTAGCGTGGAGTGTTGTCATAGAACCATCGTGGCCAGTATTCATAGCTTGCAACATGTCGAGCGTTTCGCCAG
The DNA here is from genome assembly GCA_031362265.1 of Roseiflexaceae bacterium. Lineage (GTDB taxonomy): Bacteria > Chloroflexota > Chloroflexia > Chloroflexales > Roseiflexaceae > JANLSE01. The sequence continues at coordinate 13,701 of JANLSE010000366.1, read as the reverse complement.
AACGACACTCACCAACAACAATGCGATCGGGCCGCATACGTAATGCGTTAATCACTAAATCGCGCATCGAGATCTCGCCACGACCCTCAATATTAGCTGGGCGTGATTCCAATGTGATCACATGGCGCTGTTGGAGCTGAATTTCGGCAGCATTCTCAATCGTGATGATGCGCTCATCCTCTGGAATGAACGACGACAAGATATTGAGCATGGTTGTTTTACCAGTGCCAGTGCCGCCTGCCACAATAATATTGAGGCGCGAGCTAACACATGCCTTGAGAAACTCAACCGCTTCGGCAGTTGCACTACCGCGCGTAACCAGATCTTGCGCTCGCAGCGGTTTCTTCGAAAACTTACGGATTGTGATGGTTGGGCCATTCAATGCAAGTGGTGGCACAACGATATTAACACGACTACCATCTGGCAGGCGCGCGTCGACCATTGGTGAAGTCTCGTCGCAGCGCCGGCCAAGCGGTGAGATAATCCGATCAATGATCCGCCGAACATGGTCATCATCCGCAAATCGTGCGGCAGTCTCAAGCAGCCGTCCACCGCGCTCGATCCAGATCTGATTAGGCCCGTTCACCATAATTTCGCTGACGGAATCATCTGCGAGGAATTCTTCGATCGGCCCATAGCCCAACATCTCGGATTGAGCCTGGCGGGTAATGCGTAATCGTTCACGATCTGGAATGATTTTGCCAATGCGATCCAGATCTTCGATAATCAATGAACTGATGCGCTGCGCATACTGGCCAGCTAGCAGCGTTCCATCCTCAATTTCGGCAATTAAACGAACCTGCACACGCTCAAACAGTTCGCGCTCCTCACGTGAGGCTGCTGGCGTATTCACCGAATTCGGTCCATGGGAATGATGCGCTACTGGCAGCGATTCCGGTACATAGGTTGACGTCGATGAATTTGTATTTGGGCTATATGGCTCTGAGCCATTCTCACGACCAATTCGGCTAACACGAAGGCGGGGCATGGCAACTCCTCATTACATCAAGCGTCACCGCGGACGATTTTCATTAGCGATCGGCGATTCCAGGCTGGGTTTTGTTCAGGGCGCATTGGCTTTGCAGCTTTTGTTGGTGTATGCATAAGCGAGATTGTGCTAACATCATCACCTGTCACATAAGCGGCAAGCTTAAGTAGGCTCTGAGCAACCCACGTCTGCGGATGGGATGCCACAACCGGGATGCCGCGGTTGACTGCGTGAGTGACAAACTGGCCTTCACTTGGGATATTCGCCCCAACCGGGTGGCGCAGATGCTTCTGGACATCCTGAAGCGAGATACCGTTCACACTTGGGAACCGATTCAACACTAATGTAATCCGTCCATGAACCAGATGCTGGGCATCAATATGTTCCAAGAAAGCTTTCGTATTCTTCAGGGAGGGAACTTCTGGCGTTGTAACAACCAATACTTCATCGGCTTTGGAGAGTAGTGTCTCAGTAATTTCATCCAGGAACGACCAAGTATCACACACCACATAGCTAAAGCGTTCAAGGAGGCGATCCAGGATGATGGTAAGAATTTCACTATCAAGTTCGCCAGCCGCTTCTGGGGTATTGGGTGCGAGCAGAACCTGCACACCCGAGCTATGCTGCTGTAAGAGGCCATTTAGCATTGTGTCGTCGATATCGTGAGCGCGGCTAAAAAGCTCCTGCATGGTATTGCGCGCCCATATATTCATTAACACGCCAACATCACCAAACTGGAGGCCAAAATCGGCAAGTGCAACCCGCGTATTGCTAATTTGGCGTAGCCCAACTGCCAGGTTCGTCGCGACTGTAGTTGTTCCTACACCACCTTTTGGCGATGTGATCACAACGAGCTTGCCACGGGTTGGGCTTCCGCCGCGATCACTCACAACTAAGGCATTTGCGCGCCGATCAGTTTCGGTTGCCATCGCATTACGGATGCTCGTAACGAGATCCTGATAGGGCACTGGGCGAGCAATGACATCACGTGCACCAGCTGCCACCAAACGCCGAAGCGTGGCCATATCGCCTTGCGCGACTACACCAATACAGATTGTACTGGGCATCGAGGTGAAAATCTGACGAATACCATTCTCGGTTTGCTCAAGGCTACGATCAAAGATCACAACATCGGGGCGGCTCTGTTTCACCAGATCAATTCCAACGTTCAGTAGACCAACACGCTCAACTGCCTCAATATCTGGTTCACGGGTCAATCGATTGATCCACTCTTGATCAAGCTGATCCGGTGCAGTAATAACTACCACCCGAAACGAACGCTGCGCCATGAAGAGCCTCCTTAATATGCTGTGGAGAGACACAGTGCCGCCATGACATCTGTGTGTTTGTTCTACTAGTTATGAGCATACGAGAACTGTATAACCGACCCATTACCACAATGCGAGGGGATCTGTGATTCGCATCAGAGACGCTGCCACAGCTTGGTCAGTTAGTACCTTAGTACTAAGATTACCGCATCCATATGACGAAAGTTACGACACAAAACATGCATCCTGCTATTGCTTGTCGCAATCAGTTATTTCGGCATTCTATGGCGCTATATGAGCGTACATAGATACCCATTTGACCCAAGGTATTTAACATTCTCTTAAGCCAGTGAGGTAACAGTCCTGACATACTCCAGCCCATTGAAATCCTATTGGCAAGGGCTATTCCGATTCTTAACCGCTACTTGACGATTGGCAATCATGATCATATAATCATTTCATAACATTTGGTCGAGCGGCTAAGCGGCAAGGATGCCTGTGATGCGAGCATTAATGCCAGTAATATATGAAGCGCTTAAGGGCGGCAGCAGGTAGCAATGACCTGCGCCGCCCTTTTGATTTCGCCAGCATGCTTGCTCAGAAGATGCCGCTAGAAACATACTAGGCTTAAAAAGGAGGCGCCGAATGCATTCAGACCTGATCGGAAAGATCGAGAAAGCGCGGCACTATGCTCAGGAGCCACAACGGTTCACCATTGATTCGCTACGAGCTACTTTTCATGGCGGTAATCACGACCATACGATTGTCCTTGTAAATGAAAACTGGGAGTGCGATTGTGTGGCATGCCATCGTCACCATACTTGCGCACATATCATGGCATTGCAAAAAATGCTTCTCCCGATGCTTTCCGAACAAGCACGCGCTGATGTTCCCTTGGCGATGAATTCTGAACTGATCAGTATTATTGAAAAAAGCCGCCACTATGCGCATGAACCACATCGTGTCTTTATCCAAGATCTGCGTGGGCGCTTTCATGGCTCGAATAATGACCACAGCCTAAGCCTCACCGACGGCAATTGGGCTTGCGATTGTACGACGTTCCGGTTGTATCAGACATGTGCACATGTTATGGCGCTCCAGAAAATCTTACTCCCGATGTTGCCAGCCGAAGCACGCCGCTCCTTAAGCCCGGTTGCAGAGCACGAGATGGCGGGCGCATTGAGTTAGCCCGATTACATTGGTGTTGTGCCCTCTCCTTGTGAACAGGAGAGGGCATTTTTACGCTACCCTATTAGAACAAAACTGTTAGGCAGCGCAAAGGATGTAAAGATGACATTGGTTATCGCCCATCGTGGGGCTTCGGCATATGCACCAGAGAATACACTACCAGCATTTGAACTGGCGGTGCGCCAAGGTGCCGATATGGTTGAATTTGATGTACAGCGTAGCGTAGATGGTGTACTCGTAGTGTTCCACGATGAAACTACCGAGCGTTGGGATCAACGTAAGCGATTAATGACCGGGTGTACATTCAGCGAGCTGCGGCAAATAGATATTGCGGGCGAGCGAATCCCGACTCTGGCCGAAGTATGTACACTAGCCCGAACGCATAACTTGCGTATGAATGTTGAACTGAAACAACCTGGAATCGCCACAGATGTAGCTCACGTCCTGCGCGAAGAGCGCGTCGAGGAGCTTGTACTAATCTCATCATTCGAGATTATTGCACTTCAGGAGGCCGCAGTTGCCTGCCCGCATATCCCACGCGGCTATCTTATGGGGAGCAACACCCTCAAACCAAGCGTTCGTTTCCGTGAGAGTTGGCCATTCCGCGCGCTACGTGAGATGCAAGTACAGGCCTGGCATCCTACCTATGAAATCCCATTTGCGCTACGTGTCATTCCGCGTGTCCAACAGGCTGGCTATGCTATTAATGTGTGGACAGTCAACAACCCCACAATGATGCGACGCCTCGTCGATCTACGGGTTGATGGGATTATCACTGATACACCAGATGTGTTACGGAAGATTGCCGACGCTGCCACTATTGATAGTATCGGTCACAATTGATCTTACCCACGCCCTTCGCGCATATGCATAAAGAGTGCAACTGCCCCAAGAATACCGACATAATCACCAAGTTGGGCAATCTGGATGGGTACTTCACGATAGATCTGCGAGATTGCGCGCTGCTGAACAACTTGCTTAGCTCGGTCGATCAGTTGCGGGTTATTTGTAATGACGCCACCACCCAGCACAATCAGCGATGGGCTGAAGAGGTGTAACATATTCACAAGCCCAACACCTAACAACTCACCCTCATCATCTAGTAGCTGAAGGGCAAGTGCATCACCACGCGCTGCAGCCTGAGCAACATGGCTCGCACTGACATTCTCCATAGTAGCGATCTCATGCAATAGGGTACCGGGATTGATTTGCATAGCCTGCGAAGCACGGCGTGCCATGCCAGTACCTGACGCAAGATCCTCCCATGATTCATGCGTGCGCCAATCTACAACATGGTGGCCGACTTCGGTTGCCGCACCGAGATGCCCAATCACTAATCGACCGTCGGCGATTACCCCGCCCCCGATACCGGTGCTTATGGTACAGTAGACCATGTTACTCAGGCCCTTACCTGCACCAAATAACCATTCGCCAAGTGCAGCAGCATTCGCATCATTTCCTAATTCAACCGGCAATCCACAGCGCTCTTCTAGAATTGCGCGCAATGGAACATTATGCCAACCAGGCAAGTTAGGCAGATTAAAGATTAGCCCCGCAAGTGGATCGAGTGGGCCAGGGGCGCCAACACCAATACCCGCGATCAATGAGCCGCTTGGCAGTGCTGCTCGTACCTTGGTGATACATTCGACGATGCGCTCAATGACAGCATCTGGCCCTTCTTTGGCATGGGTCGGAGTGCGAATCTCAGCATGAATCTGACCCTCTGCATCTGCCAACACCGCACGTAAATTCGTTCCGCCAAGATCAACACCAACGATATACTGCATGGCACCCTCGCCTTGAACAACGAAGCCTGCGCCAATTATACTATGTTGTACACCATTCCCTATAAGCACAAAAGGCAATCGCGAAGCCACCTTCCAAAGGCGAGCCTAAGACCTCAGCTGTGCGTGGACTATTGACAATTTAGCCTGTACGATACCCTAAATGACTTTAGCATAACACCAAAGAATAATTGACATCCGCACATAAGATCGTGTATTCTATAGGAGCCGCAATGTTGTGGTGCGCTACACAAGATAGCGCCTTTCGTAGAGCGAGTGTTAAGCGTGATTGAACATCTGCCAACATCAGTGGAACGTATTGCCAGCTCCTGTCGACGCGGGAGAAGGGTAACAGTACTGATATCCATTGAGGCGCGGCAGCCGCTTACACACGGTTGTATCTGTCGCGCTAGGGTTTTAACCGCCAGCGCTGCGGACATGTTACGCCGCGCGCTCTGAGTGCTGGGAGGGCTCCCACATTCAGAAGCGTGCGTATACCGTACAGCTTTTGAAAGGGGGCAGCCCTTGGGGCAACGAGTTTTAGTTCTAAACGCAAGCTACGAGCCGCTTCAGATTATCCCTATTCGACGTGCCGTTGTCCTCTTACTTCAAGAGAAGGCTGAGATGGTTGAGTCGGCAAGTAACCGCTTGCGCTCACTCACCCGCTCATTTGTTGTACCCCTTGTGATCCGGCTGACGCGCTATATTCGGATTCCACGCCGACTACGCTTGCCATGTTCACGGCGTGGCGTTCTTGCCCGCGACCATGATACATGCCAGTACTGTGGAATTCAGCCTGGCCGTTCAACGCTGACGGTTGACCATGTATTGCCGCGATCACGTGGCGGTGGCACAACCTGGGATAATGTGGTAACCGCTTGCCGCGAATGCAACCATCGCAAGGGTGGCCGCACACCAGACGAAGCCAACATGACATTGCTAACTACTCCACGCCAACCACAATATGTGGCCTTCGCGCTCTTAGGCGAATTAGAAGATCACGATGTGTGGCGGAAGTATGCATATAGTTAAGGATGTGGGTTGGAGTTCGGTGGGCCAAAGCTCACGTTCCAACCCCAACCTTGGCTAGCCTCCAACCCCTAGCTGCACCAGCATCCCCAGCAAAGCAGCAATCGCAATAATCACCACAACCCCAAATGGCGCATCGAGCGGATGAGCTGACGAAGGCCGCCGCGTAACCAATACTAAGCCTAATGCAGCAGCTGGCAGTGCCAATGTAGAACTAAACAGCATCAGCGACACAATTCCACAGCTTGCTACAAAACTACGGATGCGCGCCCGCCCGGCAAGTGTTAGATAATCAAAACGTGGATCCAGCCAGACCATAACCGCAATCGGAGCTGCAAACGCGGCTGCAACATACGCCGATGCAATAATCGCCATCTGCGAAGCCTGTGAACCCTGCTGCCCCCAGAGTTGATCGATCGGCACCATCAGACCTAACACCACTGCAAGCGTGGTAAAGTGGATCAGCTGATCGACCATAAATGGAACAATTGGCGGGCCTGGGATGCGATGGCCATGATGCACTTTCCACCAATCGGCGCAATAATGAATGAGTGTGATTGCCAGCATACCTGGCCAGAGGCCAATAACACTCCGATCCAATAATGATACGAGCAGCATACAGGCTAATACGATCATAGAATGGATCACTAAACCACTCATACGTTTCTTGCGCTCTACCAACCAGTATGGTTGCAGAATAAAATCGGCGACAAGATGGGCAAGAAGAAAGAGATAGAACATAAGAACCTCCTGAAACGAAATGCGCAAAACGCACAACGTTGGTGTTGTAAATAAAGAACTATTGGAAAGAAACATGAAACAGGCCATCACAAAGCAAAGAGCGATAGCGAATCCTAGCTCCTAACCCTTGGCTTTAGTTCTTAGCGCTTGGTCGTGCGGTTTAACTCAGGCTGCTTCTACCGACAATCGGAGCCGGGAGAGATTGGGGATGCTGATGCGTGCACGTTCAACCTTGATCAACCCCTGATCACGCAGGCCACCTAGCACACGGTTGACAGTCTCACGAGTAGTGCTTGAAAGGCTTGCAAGATCATCCTGGGTGATATCCAGCTCAATATGAAGTGGGATGACACCCGATCCATAGCGTTGTGCTTGGCGATTAGCAAGATCAACAAGCTCCTGAATAACACGCTGGGTAGCTGGAACACTAGCGAGTTGCTTCGCGCGGGTATTGCTCTCGCGTAGACGCGCCGCCATGACTTCCAAGATCGATGCCGCAATTGGTGGGCAGGTATTAAGTGTGTGTTGAAACGCCGCACGATGCAGCGTCAACACAGTAGTAGGCTCCAGGGCTGCCGCACTAGCACCACGTGGCTGGCCATCCAGCAATGCTAGTTCGCCGAAGAAATCGCCATCACTAAAGATTGCGACCGCCAGTTCTAAGCCTGCCTGGCTAACCTGAAAGATACGCACCTGACCATGGACAATAATGTACAGAATATGCCCGCTACTGCCCTGGTGAAAGATAACCTCACCACGTTCGAAGCGCTGTGTACTAACGCTCACTGATAACACGGCAATCTGCTCATCTGTCAAGCTTCGGAAGGCGGGCACGCGCCGCAAAAGTGTCGTTGTATTCATTGTGATACCCTCCTGCCGAGTGATCAATCAGTATGTGCCCATTATAGTTACAATCTGCTCTCATTTCTATGATCGCTATCACGCTTCTCATGGCAATCACAGACTCTGCGGGGTTGTGTGGTATGATGCTCACCTATGATCTGGACACTATCAGACCTGCATCTTTCTTTTGCCCAGCCCAAGCCGATGGATATCTTCGGTACACGCTGGAAGGATCATCCTGAGCGGATTGCGAACGCCTGGCGTCAGCGTGTCCAAGCAGAAGACACTGTGCTTGTAGCCGGCGACATCTCGTGGGCCATGCATGTCGAAGAAGCCATGGTTGATCTGCGCTGGGTTGATGCGCTTCCTGGCAATAAGGTGTTTTGTAAAGGGAATCACGACTACTGGTGGGATCGTGCTCGGCCATTACGCCCAATACTCCCGCCATCAATAGCCCTGGTTGAGGCTGATGCACTCGATATTGGGTCCGCCATTGTATGTGGGACGCGTGGCTGGATCACACCCGATACGCCAGGATTTGCACCAGATACCGATAATCGGATCTATAATCGCGAATTGGGCCGCTTAGATCGGGCATTGGCGGCGGCAAAAAGCCTAAACACCACCGGCAAACCAATTATTGTTATGATTCACTACCCACCATTCATTGATCGCCGCCCTACCGAGTTCGCCCACCGAATAGCTGCCGCGAACGCTGCCGCATGTGTGTATGGGCATCTCCACCGACCTGAAGATTGGAATCAGGCGACACAAGGTGTGGTCGATCAGGTTTTCTATCAACTCAGTGCCTGTGATTATCTTGGGTTTGGCCCGGTCGCAGTGAGAATGGCCAATGAAGGGCAGCACACCGCACACATACCCTGATGGCGCTCAATGGTATTGTACATCCACCGATTTGTAGTATAAGGAGTAACTCGCATGCAACGCCAGATCATCGTGACCGATCAATCGCCCGCAGCGATCGGACCCTATTCGCAGGCAACTGTTGGCAATGGTTTGGTATTCTGCTCAGGGCAGATCCCACTGAACCTACAAGGTCAAATCATCGAGGGTGATATTACGGTGCAGACTCAGCAGGTTCTAACCAACCTTAGCGCGTTGCTAAAAGCTTCGGGCAGTTCACTTGATCGTGTCATGAAAACAACCGTCTTTTTGGCCGATATGAATGATTTTGCTGCAATGAATGCAGTGTATGGCGAATACTTCACCCAGAATCCACCAGCCCGATCAACAGTTCAGGTAGCGCGTTTGCCGCGTGATGTACGTGTTGAAATCGAAGCAATTGCGCTCCTAAATGCGTGATAGTTTGGCAGGAACAGCATTCCACTAGATAATCAATCCACAGCGATCAACTAGATCGCAAGAAAGAAGAGCCTATGTTCACCAACCTTGCACCCGGGGCAATTGGAATAAAGTTGGCACTCCCAGAAGCATTGAATCTAGCTAAGCAAACCGGCTGGCAAGGAATGGATGTGCCAGTTGTGGAAGCACTCCGCTATGACGAGACGCGTGGTAGCGGTAGTGTTGCGGCACTGTATCGTGCGGCGGGTGTACGCGCAGGTGGCTGGGGGTTGCCACTCGATTGGCGTGTGCCGTATGAGCTACAGGCGCTTCAGGATCTCGATACGCAGGCTGCACTTGCGGCGAAGCTAGGGGCAACGCGCTGTTATACCTGGCTGCTGCCATTCTCGGACGAGCGGCCATTCCGCGAGAACTTCGATTTCCATGTGCGGCAATTACGCCCAATCGCCCGTATTCTTGAAGATCACGGCTGCCAATTGGGGCTTGAGTTTATCGGGCCAAGAACATTGCGTGCCGAACATCGCTATGGGTTTATTTATACTGCCGAAGGGATGCTGAGCCTCGCCGCGGCAATTAACACAAATGTAGGGCTACTCTTCGATGCGTGGCATTGGTATACCGGTTTAGGGGCACTCTCCGATCTACGCACATTTCGCGCAACGGATATTATCTATGTCCATATCAATGATGCGCCAACTGGCGTAGCCGTTGAAGCACAGAATGATCATGTGCGCCGGTTGCCTGGCGCTACTGGTGTGATCGACCTGCATGGGTTCCTGGCAACCTTGCGTGAGATCGGCTATACAGGGCCAGTAACACCTGAACCATTCGAGGCCAGCCTCTCGAAGCTCACTCCCGAAGAAGCAAGCCGAACAACATTTGAGAGCCTGATGGGAGTGTGGGGAGTGTAAAGCGGTGGAGCGATGAAGCAATGAAGCGGGGTGCCCTCTGGGCCAAGCATTGAAGCATTGAAGCATTGAAGCATTGAAGCATTGAAGCAATCCGACCCTGCTCCAATGCTTCGATGCTTCGATGCTTCGATGCTTAGATGTATTCCAGTTGGCTCACACGGCGGCGCCATTCGGATTTGATCTCGATAGCACTGCCTTGGCTTAGCATGAAATCAACCAGCAGCCGGTTGAAGACATTTGGCTGATCCAGGAATGGGAAGTGGCTAGATTTCGATAAACGAATGACCTGTTGCAACTGAGAGAGATCATCCCGTAAGAAACGCCCCTGATCGGCAGCAACAATACTATCCTTCTCTCCGAAAACGCCAAGCAGTGGGAGTGTTAATCGTTCCAGATCCGCACGGAGATCGGTGGCGACAACCGATTCAATCACCCGTTTAACTGTCGACTCGCTGAGTGTCTCGGTATCTTCTACCATTTCACTCAGAATCTGAGGGTAATCCACATGCATTTGCCGTAGCTGGCGCGACCAAATATTGCTTGTGTTCGACAAGCCAAGTAACCGCGCGAATGTGCCTGGGCGTGCCGTATGTTGCAGAATAGCGCCCTGGATTGGCGTCGTAACAGTAATAATTTTACTGAAGCGTTCGGGAAACTCGGCACCAGCACGAATAGCGACCATACCACCTAACCCATGGCCAACAAGCGCCACCTGCTGTAGACCAAGCGAATCCATGAAATCATGGATCATTGCCACATATTCAGGCAGGGCAAAGGTACTCTCGCGTCGATCCGATTCACCAAACCCCCAAAAATCGAGTGCATATGAGCGGTAGCGATCTGAAATCGCATCCATTGTTGGCAGCCAGTAGCGCCACGAACCCAACCAGCTATGCAAAAAGATCACCGGTTGGCCACGCCGCCCGACGACTTCATAATGCACTAATCGATTGTTGAGATGCGTTGCACTCACGGTTACTACCTACAAGTTTGGTTCTTAATCACTATCGACCAATTCCGGCTGTGTTACCGGGATAATAAAACTAAACGTACTTCCTTGGCCTGGTTCGCTTGTAACCCACATCTCGCCGCCATGAAGTTCAACAAACGATTTGGCAATTGAGAGCCCTAGCCCAGTACCACCCGCTTCATCGCGTAATGGATTATCGAAGCGTTGGAAGCGCCGGAATAGATTGCGTTGATCCTCAACTGAAATACCAACCCCCGAATCCTCAACATCGATCTGCAGCATGCCAGCTGGGTTAAGGAATGATCGCATCATAAAACGACCTTCAGGGAAGGTATACTTAACGGCATTTGACGCCAAGTTAAGCACAACCTGTGTCATTCGCCGCATGTCGGCTGTCACTTCGGGCACATCATCCGCAACTTCTACAGACGCAATCATCGCCTTACGATCAATTTGGACGCGCAGTGTCTGAAGCACATCGGTAAAGATCTCGCGAATATCGACCGGTTCAAAGGTAAGCTGAATCTTATCGGAGTCAATTCGTCCAATTTCAAGGATATCGTTAATCAGATCCATCAATCGGTTTGCATTGTTCTTCACAACATTAAGGAACGAGAGCTGGCTTTCGGCAACTGGCCCAGCAGCGCCTAAGAGCAGCAAATCAACATAGCCTTTAATGGACGTTAGTGGGGTACGCAATTCGTGTGAGACACTTGAAATGAAATCGCGTTTCGCACGATCGCTCTCGATCTCACGGGTGACATCGCGGAGCACAACGACGCTACCGAAGGTTGCGCCACGCGGCCCGACCCATGGTGCAAAGTTCATTGCGATTGTTTGGCCTGGCGATGGAAGCGACAGCATGCGATTGTAGTTCTTACTCTGCTCAACAAGCGCAACGAGGCCCTGGTTGATGCCCTCATACATTTGGCCAGCCCGTATGGCGTTCCCAGATGGATCTGGAAATTCGAGTAAGTATTCCAATGATTGGCCAGTAATATACGAACTTGGGATACCAAGCATCATCTCTGCGGCTGGGTTGAAAAGCACCACCTGCTGCTCTTCGTCGAGCACGATAACACCTTCGCCAAGGCTGGAGAGGATGGCTTGGTTCTTACTATTCTCTTCGCGTTGTTGTGCTTCAGCGGTGCCTTTTTCGTTGGCGAGTTCGGAAATAATGTTATAGAGTGTGGCGTTATGGAGCACAATTGCAATTTCGTTCGCGATCGTTGTTAAGAGCTGAACCTGTGCCTCACGGAAGAAGTCGGGCCGCGGGCTAGAGAGCATAAGAACGCCCAACGGGCCATCCTGCATAAGTAGTGGTGCAGCAATAACCGATCGTACATCGCCGGCACGACTCTCATCTTGGTGCCAACGCGGATCGGTGCGAACATCGGGAATACAAACAGCATCACCAGATTGCATAACCCAACCAACCAGGCCACCACTCTGCCCGAAGTCCATACGAATATCGGTCGTCTCGGCCAGGCCTTCACTATTCAACACCGCTCGGCAGATTAAATCGAGACTATTCGTTTCCCGCAGCATAATTGAGCCACGCCGTGCATCAACCGCATCAGCAGCCAGTTCCAATGCACGATTGAGGGTCGGTTGGAGCTCAAGTGTAGCTGTAAGCTCAAGCGTAATCGCATGAACAGCGCGCAGGCGATCTTGTTCTTCCTGAAGCTCAGCGGTACGTTCAAGAACACGCTGTTCAAGATCGGCGTTTAGTTGGGTTACTTCGGCATATAAGCGTGCATTTCGCAATGCCTGTGCAGCTTGGCTAGCGAGCGCAAATGTAATATTAGCTGCCTCTTCATCATATGCGCCAACATTTTTACTATCGACACACAGCAAGCCAATTACATCATCATCAACAAGCAATGGCGCTGCAATCCAGCCATGGATATGCTCAGTTTCCGGCACAACCACAAAATTGGGATGGAGCTGGGCATCATCAAGTACCATGGGCCGCTTTGTTTCGACAACATTGCGAAGATTGGCATCATCACTTAGCGCAAACGAGAGATCAGTTATTTGTGCATCTGGGGCAAAACCACGCCCACCAATCACAAACACGCGATCATCTCTGCGCAGCATGAGTGAAGCAGTATCGAAATCCAGCACCCGCTCGAGCTGATCAAAGATCAACTCATAGATTCCTTCGACAGTGCGCAACCGTGTGAACATCTGCGCCGTTTCGCGCAACGTGTCCGCAACCTGGCGGCGTTCCTGTTCGATATGCAGTAGCCGTGCACGTGCGATTGTCTGGCTCAATTGGTTTGCGAAGATCGAGAGCAGGGATATCTCGCGTGCCTGCCAATCCCGCTCACTGCGGTAGCCAGCCCAAATAATGCCAATCTGGCCATCACGGAGCACAATCGGCACGCCTAGCAGGCTCTGGAGCCCAGTTGCTCGCGCGATTTTAGGCATTTCTGTTCGCAAGCGACTTATGGCAAGTGGTTGGCTCGGCTGGATACTTGCAACCAGCGGTTTTACAGCCCTGGAAAGCGCAGGTGCCTTGAGCGGCACTGCAGCAATATCGGCAACTGTTGGTGGCAGGATATGGCGGCGATCATCAAAGACCGTCACCATCGCTACATCAACCGAAAGCAACTCAAGCACACTCGACGCGGCAGTTGTCTGAATATCGCCA
>JANLSE010000342.1:0-29187 GCA_031362265.1 Roseiflexaceae bacterium | reverse complement strand
ATCCAGCGTAACCTCAGCCTCGTGATATGTGCGTGCAAACCCGACTAGCTCGCCATCAAGATACATAGCGTAGTCATGAGTTTCTCGGTCGTATACAATCTCTTTGCGATACATGCAACACCTCGTATTTCCAGGACTCAGCCTGATGTAGTATACCTTTTATCGACGTACGCATAGTATAGAACAAGTGTTCGTTTTTGTCAAGCAGCAGTTTTTCGTTGCCTAAGGCGCATATTGGCCCTAGAATCACTATCCCAGTATGCATGGCATTACTACCAAACACACCGGGATAGGGGGTACGTGTGAGCGCGGGATTGTATTATGCAGCCTCGTCGAGCCGCTGGCGCGGTTCGATCCGTTCGCCGGTACGCGAGATCATGATTGGGTGGCTACGGTTACGAATAACCTCGCCATTAATGATACAGCGCTGGATATAATCTTGCGAAGGGATTTCGAACATCACATCAAGCAATGTTTCTTCGACAATTGAGCGTAGAGCACGCGCACCGGTACTTGCTTTCATCGCCCGTTCGGCAATCGCCTCAAGTGCATCGGCGGTTACTTCGAGTTCCACATGGTCAAGCGCCAGCATTTTTTGATATTGCTTGATAATCGCATTGCGTGGTTCGGTTAGGATGCGCATCATTGATGGCATATCCAGCGGCTCAAGGGCTGCCACCACGGCCATACGCCCAATAAACTCTGGGATAAACCCATATTTAAGCAGGTCATCTGGCGTGCAGCGTGTCATCATGCGGCTTGCCTCAGCCGGGCCTTGTTCCGATTGCTGAAAGCCAATCACCCGCTTGGTACCGAGCCGTTGTGAAATCACCTTATCGAGCCCCTCGAAGGCACCACCGCAGATAAAGAGGACATGGGTTGTATCGAAGGTAATATATTCCTGTTGCGGATGCTTACGGCCTGGCACTGGTGGCACATGCGCCATACAACCCTCAAGAATTTTCAGCAGCGCCTGCTGTACCCCTTCACCCGAGACATCGCGTGTAATTGAGGGGTTATCGCCTTTACGGGCAACTTTATCGATCTCATCAATATAGATAATACCGGTCTGGGCGCGCTCTAGGTCACCATCGGCGGCCTGAATCAGACGTAGCAGAATATTCTCAACATCCTCACCAACATAGCCAGCCTCTGTTAATGCAGTTGCATCGGCAATTGCAAATGGAACATCAAGCATGCGCGCTAATGTTTGTGCGAGGAGCGTCTTACCGCTGCCGGTTGGCCCAATCAGCAGGATATTACTTTTGCCAATCTCGATCTCATCGAGGCTATGGCTCGAACGCAGGCGTTTATAGTGGTTATAGACAGCAACCGAAAGCACAACTTTGGCACGATCCTGGCCAATCACATACTGATCCAGATAATCGCGCAAACGCTTTGGGGTTGGCAAGCGTGCAGGGCCGGGTGGAGTAGCACGCCGCGCTGCTGTTGTTGTATCCGCGCTCGATTCTTCAGCAATAATTGCGCTGCACAGCGCCACACATTCGTCGCAAATGAAAACAGTTCCAGGGCCGGCTATCAGGCGTTGTACTTCTTCCTGGCCACGCCCACAGAATGAGCAAATATACGAGCCACGATTGTTTGAAGGGCCGCCACGCGCACGCGACATGTTCTTCTCCAGGATCAGGAGTCAGTAGTCGGGGATTGAGATCCGGAGGCGTTACCTCTGGATTCTCAACCCCCGACCCCGAATTCCTGATCTACTTGCGATCGGTTATCGCATTCATATCTTCACGGTTGAGGATTTCG
Organism: Roseiflexaceae bacterium; assembly: GCA_031362265.1. GTDB lineage: Bacteria > Chloroflexota > Chloroflexia > Chloroflexales > Roseiflexaceae > JANLSE01. The sequence goes on along the minus strand of JANLSE010000342.1, from coordinate 27,417 downwards.
TCGATGATCCCATAATCCTTGGCCTGGGTTGGGCTCATAAACAGGTCACGGTCGAAATCGCGCGAAATACGCTCAAGTGATTGCCCGGTATCGTGGGCTAGCAATTCGCGAATGACCTGCTGCGAGCGCAGCAACTCACGCGCCATAATTTCGACATCGGGTGCATACCCACGCGCACCACCACCTGCCGGGTGCATATGAATAGTCGAATTGGGCAAACTATAGCGCTTGCCTTTGGTGCCACCCGCCAAAATAATCGTTGCCATACTACCAGCCATTCCCACACAAACAGTTGCAATCTGCGGGCGGATGACATGCATGGTATCGTAAATCGCCAAACCAGCCGTGATCGAGCCACCTGGGCTGTTCACATACAACCAGATATCGCGTTCGGGATCTTCGTGTTCAAGAAAGAGCAACTGTGCGACGATTAGATTCGCGATCTGATCTTCAATCGGCGTGCCAAGCAGAATAATACGTTCCTTGAGCAGCCGCGAGTAGATATCAAAGGCACGATCGCCACGATTCGTGCTCTCCACCACCATCGGAATGAGCGCCTCGGGCGATGGAGCGGTCCAGTCTACTCGATTCTGAGATTTCCAATCCATAAAACAGCTCTCTTTCCGCTGTAGCGTTTTGTGTATACCGATTGCTTATTCACCACAGAGACACACAGACCACGCTATGCCGAATGCTGTGCCTCTGAAGTATATGATAGCAAATTATCCCTCAACTTGCGTTTCGATAACTTGCGTTTCGATTTGGCTCGGTGCTTGGCCGGCAGCCAAGAGCAACATATGCTCACGCAATTTCTTATCAAGTGCTGCATCGGCCATCATGGAACGGAACTGAGTACTCAGCATCGTTCGCATCCCCACCTTCTGCTCTTCATCGCCCTCACCAATATTTTCCTCGATCTGGGCTTCGATCTCTTCGTCGGTGACACTCAAGCCTTCGGCCTCAATCACCAACTGCAGTGCCATGCTACGCTTGATACGTTCTTCAGCACGCGGCAACAATTCCTGTACCAGATCATCGCGGTTCTGGCCGCGATAGGCATAGACCTGTTCGGGCTTGACGCCATAGCGTGCATATTCCTGTTCCTGCTGCTTCAGCATCATGTCAGCTTCACGCTCAATCAAGGAATCTGGAATATCGAAGGTGCTTGTCTCCAGCAACTGCTTCACATACTCATCGGCACTTTCGCGCTCGGCATGCGTCTTGGCGCTCTCCACCAGTTCATTACGCGTCTTCTCACGCAATTCATCCAGCGTACCCTCAAACTCTTCGAGTGTTGGCAGTTCTTCCCACTCGGGCAACTCGCGCGCCTGAATGCTCAAGATATTGGCTGTGAAGGTAACCTCTTTGCCAGCAAGCCGCTCATCGGCATGATCAGCTGGCATTTGAGTGATAATCTGACGAACGGTATTGAGTTCTACCCCAAGCAAACCATCGTATAGGCCCTCAACCAGCCGATCCTTCTCAAGCACAACTGTGGAAGGAGTTATTGGTTGGCCTTCTGCGCGTGGCTCCAGTGGCTCACCATCGACAAGTGCCTCAAGCTCAACACTCAACTGATCGCCATCCTGGGCAGGCCGTGGCTCTTCAAGTTCGCTCAGTACAACATGCTTATCGCGCAGGCTCTCCATCGCCCGATCAAGCAATGTATCGGTAACTTCATCAACAGATTTTACTGTTCGTAATACGCGGTAATCGCCGAGTGTCGCCGTTGGCGCAACTGGTACGGTAACACGGAAGGTAAAGGGTTCTTGCTCAAATTGCTGCTCAACCAAATTGGGGCTTGCAATTGGCGTAATACCCTCTTGTTTCAAGGCATCCTGAAACGCCTTGTTAATCACATCCTCGCGCGCTTCTTCAATAAGCATCTCGCGACCAAAATAATTCTCGACAATAAAGCGTGGTGCTTTGCCTTTGCGAAACCCAGGAATGTTGTATTTCTGCGATATCCGGCGCGCGGCGCGCTCCAGCCCTTTTGTAAACTGCTCGGGATCGATCTCAACATCCAACGCAATCAAACTACGCGGTAATTTTTCGGTCGTAACCTTCACCGTGGCTGCTCCAATCTTCTGGGCACAAACAGCCCGTCATCGGGCTCGAATCAGGCTGTATTATAGCATAAGAAGTGCCAAGCCATGCTATAATAGAACATATGGAGCAACTAATACAGCCGCCGCGTGAAATCGAAGCAAAATTTCATGTCGCATCGCGCCAAATCTTCAGCGATTTGCTTGCACTGCGGCAGTGTGGCACGTTTGCCCTGGCTCCTACACCTGAACCTGAGCAGCAAACCAATATCTACTTCGATACCCAGGCAGGCGATCTTCGGCTCGCTCGCCATGGCTTTCGTGTGCGTATGGTTGCTGGCAACGCTAAAGCCACCCTCAAAGGGCCAGCTATCACGGTTGGTTCGGCCCAGAGCCGCACAGAATGGGAAGTAGCGCTACCAGATCCAGATCCCAGCACACTTCCGCCTGGCGAACTACGCGAGCATCTATTAGAACTCACCAAGGGCGCGCCACTGATCCCAATGCTCACGATCCGCACCCAACGCCAGATTATCAATGCGTTTCAGCAAAGCCGCCATGTGCTTGAGATTGCCCTCGATGATTTGGTGATCGAGGCAGGCTCACGTACGCAGGCGAGCCTCGAACTCGAAATTGAGCTGCTCTCTGCTGGAACCCGCGCCGACCTCGAAGCAATGGTTATACTCCTGGCACCCCGTTATCATCTAACGCCCGAACCGCGCAGTAAACTGGCGCGTGGCCTAGAACTGCTTGAGGAAGTATGAGTGATTTGCCGATCCACGGACGCTTGGCGAGCACCGCCTTAGCGATCTTTGATCAGACTGCCGCTGCCCATCGATTGCCATCCTGGGCGCGGCGTGCACTGACACTAGCAGCCGAAACGATCAGCGCCGCACGCAGCCTGCCCGCCGAAAATGCTGAGCGTATGGCACGCGATTCAATCTTGGCCGATTCAACCAGCCAACTTGAACCCAATCAGCGTGCGGTTGCCGCCTGTGCTGCGATCTTCCAGCGCGCAAAACTACGCAGCCATCGTGAAGCAGCCTTCACAAGCCTAAGCCCACGTAACCAAGTACGTGCCATGCGCCTAGCTGCCATCCTGCAGATTGCTAACTCAATTGCCAAAACCAAGGCAACCACTCTGGCGGTTAGCCACGCCGAGGAAACGACAACCCTAACAATCGACGCCGATGCCATACAACTGAGCGGCCAGGCCGATTTCTGGCGCGAAACCATTGGGACGATTAAAATCTGTACAGTAGCAATTCCAAGCGCCGAAGAGCAAAGCAACAAGCAGGCGCATGTTTTGGAAGAAGGCCTTGCGCCCCTCGCATGGCGTGCGCTTGATGAGGAACTACTGCTATCCCTCCAGATCACACTCGTTAACGAGGAACTAGATGGTGCAGAGCTGGCAGGCGAGGGAGCTCGGCGAGTGCTGCGGCGCTTCTTTGAGCGTATGCTGGCACGTGAGGATGCAGTTCTAAAAGCCGAGGATGCTGAGGATGTCCACCAAATGCGCGTGGCCACCCGCCGCCTACGGGCCTCACTGCAGGTCGTTGAGGGCATTTTCGAGCCAAAGCGCATCCGTCACTATCGGCGCGGGCTGCGGCGGATTGCCCAATCACTTGGTGGCGTGCGCGATTCGGATGTCTTCCTGATCGCCTTAAATGACTATCGCGCCACGCTGTCGAGTGATTCGGCCATGCAGATCGACCCGTTGATTGAAGCTGTTACCACGGAGCGGGCGCGGGCACGTGTTGTACTACTGGCCGATCTCCAATCCGCGCGCTACACTCGTTTCAAACACGAATTGGCAATTTTTCTCACAACATATGCTGCTGAAATCGCCCCACTACCAATGACTGGCATACCACCCCGTATTCGCGATCTAGCCGGTAGTGTCATATGGCGGCGCTATGAAGATCTGCGTGCCTTTGAGCCGATCCTTAGTGGCGCCACTGATGAAACCCTGCACCTTACGCGGATTGCCGGCAAGCGGTTGCGTTACACGCTCGAATTCTTCGCCGACGCACTTGGGCCGCGTGCCGATGAACTACTTGAACTATTAGCGCTACTTCAGGAACATCTCGGCGCTATTCAGGATGCCGCTGCTGCACACGCACATATCGCCCAACTCGCCATGCTCGCCGAGCCCGGTGCCCGTTCATATATCGATCACCTCGCGACACGCCGCGCCAGCTTAATCGAGGATCTGCCACGCATCTGGGAAAAGGTGACTGGTAAAACCTATCGGCGTAAGTTGTTTGAGGCAATATTAAAGGTGTAACTGTGAAACAGTGAAGCATCGAAGCATTGGAGCATTGGAGCGCCTATCTGTCTTGCAAAGCAGGTGCGAATAATCCTAGCCAGTTTGCTTCACCCAGAGGGCACCCGGCTTGGCCCAAAGGGCACCCGGCTTCGCCCAAAGGGCACCCGGCTTCATTGCTTCATTGCTCATAAAGGTGTCCCATGATTCCACGCCAACTCACATTACATAATTTCATGTGTTATCGCGCAAATGTGCCGCCATTGAATCTGGATGGCATCGCGATTGCTTGCCTTTCGGGTGAGAATGGTGCTGGTAAATCCGCTCTGCTTGATGCGATCACTTGGGCACTGTGGGGTGCGGCACGGTTACGCAGCGATGACGACCTGATTGCGCTGGGTGAGACAGAAATGATGGTCGATTTGACCTTCCTGCTCGATGGCCAGGATTACCGTGTGCAGCGGCGGCGTAGTAAGGGCAAAAAGGGCCAGAGCCTACTTCAGTTCGAGATGCTGGCCGAACATAGCTGGAAAGTGCTAAGTGGGGCAACTTTGCGTGAAACCCAGCAACGTATTGATCAGACACTGCGTATGGGTTTTGAAACCTTCTCAAATTCGGCCTTTCTGCGCCAGGGCCGCGCCGATGAGTTCACGCGTAAAGAGCCCTCGAAGCGCAAGCAGGTTCTTGCCGACATTCTTGGGCTGGATGCATATGCCCAGCTTGAAGAGGCTTCGAAAGGGCGCGCGAAACTCCTTGATAGCCAGATTCGCGAAATTGATGGCGCAATTACCGCCTACCGCACCCAAGCCGATCGCCGCAGTGTGCTGATTGGGATTGTGCGTGAGGCTGAGATTCAAGCCCAACTACGCAGCCAAGCCTTTAGCGCTGCACAGGAAGCATATGAGGTTGCCAGCCAGCGTGTACATGTGCTTGAGGCACGTTTACCACTCCGCGATGGGCAACGCCAGCAACTGGAACGGCTGAAATCGCAACACGATCAGCTCAGCGCCAAGATCGAAAAAGACACCCGCGCAATTGTTGCGGCGCGCCAGATGCTGGCTGAGGCCGATACTATTCGCACCGGGGCAGCGCAACTTGATACCGCCAGTGTTGAGCTCGATCGCCTGGAGGGGTTGCGCGATATCTACGATCAGTTGCGCACACAAAACCAGATCCATGAGCAAGCAATTCGTGCTGAGCAAACCCGGATCGAAACCGATCTGGCACGCGTTGAGGTTGATCTTGCCAACCTACGCCAACAAGCCGCACGCCGCCCATTGCTCGACCGCGAGATTCGCGAGTATACGGCGAAACTTGAGCTTCTCACACCTGTTGCCGGTGAACTTGAGCAAACCCGTCGTTCGCGTACCGAATTAAGTGAACGCAGCCGGATTGCGAACCAGCTTAAGTTACGGCGACTCGAAATCCAAACCACAATCGAAAAACGCCGTGACTCGCTGGTGGCAACACGTGAGGAGATCAAGCGCAAACTGAAGCGCCTTAGCGATCAGCTTGCCGATCAGCCGCGCTGGCGTACCGAGCTAGAGAATGCCCAGCATGAGCATCAGCGGTTTGTCGCAGAACAAGAGCGCGTCGAGGCATTTCGCAGCGAAGAATCGCGGATTGCCGAACTGGTTGGTGGGCTGCGCGCCGCGTGCGATACAATTAAAAAGCAGGGCGAACAGATCAATGAGAAAATGCTTCTGTTGAGTACCGATCTTGCGACCTGCCCGTTGTGTGGCAATGAATTAGGACATGATGGAGTTGCCCATATTCAGGAAGAGTTCGAACGTGAGCGTACCGATTTACGTTCACGTTTCAGCCAAACCAAGCGTGAGGCCGATGCCAGCGAACAACAGCTCCGCGGACTGCGTACTCAAATCGAGCAAACCAGCCGTACACTTGCCGGCCAGACTGAGGTAGTAGCACGTATTGCGCGTATTGAGCGCGATATAAGCGCCGCCGATCAGGCACGTGCTGAGCAGAGTGATGCCCAACGCGAGCTTGATGATGTCCAACTCCAGATCGTCAAAGGCGATTTCGAGCAGGGCCTGCGCGCAGAGCTCACCCGTGTTGAGGCTGAACTAGCAGGCACTGGTAACCCCGAACAAATTGAAACAGAAATGAAGCGTGCCGAGCGGCGTATTGATGAACTAGAGAAGCAACTGAGCGAACAGGCCGAACTCAAAGCACAGATCCAGCGCCGCCGCGATGAGCTACGTAAAATCGATGATAACGACCCGGCGCTCCATGAACAGGAACTTCGCGAGCGCGAGCTAAAAACAACCCTAGAAATGGGAGATTATGCCGCCGCTGCACGCATGGCACTCAAACAAGTCGAGGCGGAAACCAGTGCGCTGGGCTATTCTCCCGAAGCATATAACACTGCACGCGAACAAAAGCAACTGCTTGCCGAATGGGCGCACAAACTGACCCGCCTGGAAAAGGCCGAAACATGGCTCGCTGAAAATGAGCCGCTGCTCCTGCGTGATGAGGCCGAGCAACAGCGTATTGCCAATGAGGTTGCAACCGCCGAGCATGAGCTAGGCGTTATTGAACAGGAACTACGCGCATTACAACCAAGTATTACCGCACGCAATGATGCTCAGGTACAACTGCGCAACACACAACACGATCAGCGTGTAGCCGAGAAAGATCTGGCCGAGAAGCAGGCCCAACTCAGCCAGGCCGAGGATGCCGCCGAATTGCTCCAAGAACGTGAGGCTGAGCGCCGCCGTACAGCCGATCGCAAGGGGCTGTTTGATGAGCTCAGCCAGGCCTTTGGCAAGAAGGGTGTGCAAGCACTGCTGATTGAGACTGCCATCCCTGAGGTTGAGCGCGAAGCCAATATCCTGCTGGCGGGCATGACCGATAATCAGATGCATTTGAGCTTCGAGACCCAGGGTGAGACCAAAAAGGGCGACGTTACTGAGACGCTCGATATCAAAATCGCCGATGCGCTTGGCACCCGCGACTACGACGCATATAGTGGCGGCGAGAGTTTCCGCGTCGATTTTGCCATCCGGGTTGCACTTGCCAAATTGCTCGCCCGCCGTGCCGGTGCACGCCTTGAAACCCTGGTGATCGATGAGGGCTTTGGATCGCAGGATGCACGTGGTCGCGAACGACTCGTTGAGGCAATTACATCTGTACAGCGCGACTTCAAGCAAATTCTGGTTGTCACCCATATCCAAGAACTCAAGGACATGTTCCCCGTTCAGATCGAAATCGTCAAAACACCCACAGGTAGCACTTGGACTATTGCCTAATGAGCGCGGAGCCGAGAACCGCAGAACCGTAGAACCGCAGAACCGCAGAATCGTCCAGCATCGTACTGGCGAACCTTGTGTTCGCCCGCGCGGTGAACCGCAGAACCGCAGAACCAAGTCCACCCTGAGCGCAGCCGAAGGGAACCAAGAACCACGGAGACACGGTAGCGCTCGATCGTTCCATCGTTCCATCGCTACGCCCAGAGGGCACCCGGTTCCATCGTTCCATCGCTCCAATGCTTCAATGCTTCAATGCTCATATGTACCTCCCTGAATTCATCACCATCCCCAATACCCCATTCCTTATGGGCTCACGCGAAGCTGAGTTAAGTGATTTAGCGCGCGCGTATAGTGGCACCCGCGAATCGTATCGGGAGGAAACGCCACAACATCAGGTTACGCTCCCAGCTTTCGCAATCGCTCGCACGCCAACGACAAACGCTCTGTATGCGGCCTATGTAGCCGCAACTGGTTCAGCAGCCCCGTTACGCTGGCACGGCTCACAACCGCCCACTGAATTGCTCGATCATCCAGTTGTCGATGTGAGTTGGGATGAGGCACGTGCGTTTTGTGTCTGGTTGGGGGAGGAGGTCAGAGACAAGGAGACGAGAACCGAGAGCCGCAGAACTGAACAAGAGAACAAGAGAACAAGAGAACAAGAACCAAAGAACCAAGAACCAAAGAACCAAGAACCAAGAACCAAGTCCACCCTGAGCGCAGCCGAAGGGAACCAAGAACCGCCAAATGCTGCTTATATGTCCCATGCTCCAATGCTCATCCAAAGGGTATTCGGCTTCAATGCTTCAATGCTTCAATGCTTCAACGTTCCATCGCTCCATCGCTCCAGCGTTCCAGCGCTCACCTTTCGCCTTCCTAGCGAGGCAGAATGGGAGCATGCTGCTCGCGGGGTCGATGGTCGGCGCTTCACATGGGGCGAGGAATGGAATGTCACATTCGCTAATACCCGCGAATCACAGATTGGCGGAACACAGGCAGTTGGCAGCCACCCAATGGGTGCTAGCCCATACGGTTGCCTGGATATGGCTGGCACGATCTGGGAATGGACCTCATCGCTCGATATGCGTTACCCGTATGATGCACAGGATGGGCGTGAGGATCTTCAGGCAACTGGGCGGCGAATCTTGCGCGGTGGCTGCTATGCTAACCCACATGGCTATGCGCGCTGTGCATGTCGTTTCCGCATGCCGCCAGGGATGCGCAATGAATTTCTGGGCTTCCGGCTAGCGTTTAGCCTTCCAGTTCTCCAAGCTGCGCCCGTAGCCACATCAGGCAACCTGCGCTAAGCATATAGATCGTGGCAGGGCCATCTGGTTCAGCCTCAATCAACCCAGCATTACAGAGGATTTTGAGGTGCTGTGAGAGTGTCGATTGGGCACGAGAGAGACCCGGCAAATTGAGCAGAATTTGGTTGCCAATACAGCCAGGATGACTGTGGATATAGCGCACGATCTGGAGGCGCACGGGGTTTGAGAGCGCCTTACAGACGCGAGAGATGCGTTCATCATCACATATTTCAGGTTCCGCCTTCACAGCCGGTCTCCTTACGTAGCTGGAGTCTACGCCTGGTAGTGGTGAATGTCAAGTTATATTCCACCTCGTTAAGGCTCGGCTCTAGACGGTCGGTATGTCCTATGATAGACTCAGCCAGAATGATATCCTTATAGGACACTCGCTATGGCTGGATCGCACAACACCCCGGTCGTCTGTCCGCAGCTGATTGGGCGCGAGCAGCAACTCACCAACATCAAGGATTTAATTACCCAAACCAGGGGAGGGACTGGAGCAGTGGCGTTGATTGCTGGTGAGGCAGGTACCGGCAAATCACGGCTCGTTGCGGAAATCAAGGCGGATCCCGCCAACCAGGAGTTTATATTCCTTCAGGGGCGCTGCTTTGAGCCTGATCGGGCGTTAGCGCATGCACCATTACTGGATTTGGTTCGCGTGTATCTTAGTTCGCACAATACTGCAACAGCCTTATCGACACTTGCGCCCGCAGTGACACTACTCACCAGCCTGTTGCCAGAACTGGCACTACTCGATAGTAACCTCACGCCACCAATGGTGCTCGAACCCTCCCAACTGAAACGGCGGATAGCCCAGGCATTTGTACAGTTCTTTCTCGCAGCCACGCAAATAGCTCCACTTGTTATAGTGATCGAAGATATACACTGGAGTGATGAAACCAGCCTCGACGTGCTGCTGATGCTGGCACGCCACACAACCATACAACCGATGCTGCTCTTGTTAACATACCGTAGTGATGATCTGCACCCTAGCCTCGGTGTATTCCTGGCAGCATTAGTACGCGAACGCCTCTGTACTGAGATAAGCATCACCCCGCTCGACGAACATGGGGTTGAACACATGTTGCGGGCCATCTTTGCCCAACGCCGACCCATTCGCCACGATTTTCTGACCGCACTCTATGAACTTACTGAGGGCAACCCCTTTTTTGTCGAAGAAGTGATCAAAACACTGATTGCATCTGGTGGTATTTTCTACGCGCATGGTCAGTGGGATCGCAAACACCTGACCGATCTCAATATCCCACGAACCGTTCAGGTTGCGGTGCATCAACGTGTCAAGCAACTCGACCTAGCTGCCCAGCGGCTACTGATCCTTGCTACAATCGCTGGGCGCCGCTTCAATTTTGGCCTGCTCCAGCAAATAACCGGTCACGATGAGCCAACAATGCTACAACTGATGAAAACACTCATAGCGGCGCAACTCGTGATCGAAGAATCGGCAGATACCTTTGCATTTCGGCATGCGTTGACACGTGAAGCGCTCTACACCAATCTACTGGTACGTGAACGCCAAGCTCTGCATGGCTCTATCGCCGATGCACTGGAAGCCATGGTTCAAAGGCAGCACAATGTCGGGAGCTATGTCCAAATCGCTGATCTTTCGTATCACTTTTATGCTGCGGAGCGTTGGGATAAAGCGCTTGTGTATGCCCAGCAAGCCGCTATTCATGCCCAACAGGTACATGCGCTGCGCCCGGCAATCACCCACCTATCGCGCGTGCTGGTTGCTATGCAACAACACGCGCGCTCTACGCCTCCTGCACTCTACCACACTCGTGGCCAGGTTTACGAATTGCTCGGTGAATTCGAGCACGCCTGCGCGGATTATCAATCCGCTCTCGCGAGTGCGCGTGCCACACAAGATCGAATTGCTGAATGGCAAGCGCTGCTCGATCTTGGCTTTCTGTGGGCCGCTCGTGATTATGTGCAGATGGGCAACTACCGGCAACAGGCATTGGATGTCGCGCGTACATTGGATGATCCTACAATCCTCGCGCAAAGCCTCAACCGGGTTGGTAACTGGTATTTGTTTGCCGAACAACCGCATGAGGCGCTGCGTTACCATCATGAGGCGCTTGGCCTCTTACAGGCGATTGCAAATGCACCTGGCTTAGCATCCACATATGATTTGTTGGGTATTACCCATATAATGGGCGATGATTTACCAGCCAGTGTTGAATATTACCAGCATGCAGTTGCCCTGTGGCGCGCATTGAATAATCAGCAGGGCCTCTCGTCCAGCTTGGCAGCAATGGCGTTGCGTGGCGGAAATTATTCGGCGATTACTAACTACTGGCCGATGCTTGATTTTGCTGCTTGCACCTCCGATGGCCTGGAAGCACTGCGGATTGCCCGCCAGATTGGTTGGCGGCCAGGCGAAGCTGGTGCATTGGTCTATCTGGCATTGAGCCACGGCCCACGTGGCGAATACCAGTTGGCATTAGAACATGCACGGGCCGCTCTTACGATTGCCGAAGAGATCGAGCATGGCGTCTGGTCGTTTGGAGCCTCTTTTGCCCTTGGTGTAATTGCACTTGATCTGCTCGATTATTCTACCGCGCGCTGGTGGCTAGAACAAGCACTTAAGCGTGCACGTGAACTAGGTTTCTTCTTTGTTCGGCGTGTGATCGGTTTCCTGGCGATCGTCCATCTCGTACGAGGCGATATTGCACAGGCCGAAGCAGTTCTTGCCGAAGCTTTCGACCCAGCCATGCCGATGGAGGCACAAGGTCAACGGCTCGTTTGGTATGCCCATGCAGAACTAGCACTCGCAAATGCTGAACCTGCGCTGGCACTAACGATTGTTGATCGCTTGATTAATTCAGCTGCACACGCTTCCCACGACCAGATAGGATGTGTGCCATACCTCTGGCGGCTACGCGGCGAGGCTTTGGCCTCACTCGGGCAACTCGCTGCTGCCGAGGCGATCCTTCATACAGCGCATACCGAAGCTAGCCGACGAAACCTAGCGCCAATTGATTGGCGTATTCTGGCAAGCCTTGGCCGTATCTATCAGCGCCAAGGCCGCCGTAAGGATGCCGAAGAGGCATTAGCATCCGCATATCAGTGCGCCGCCGCACTCGCAATCGCACTCGATCCAGAACCGCGCGAAGTCTTTATCCGCACACTCCAATCACTCCTCCCAGCTCCTCTCCTAACACCGCGCCGATCGGCCCGTGATGCCTTTGATGGGCTCACCGAGCGTGAGCGTGCTATTGCCGCACTCATCGCCGTAGGAAAAACCAACCGTGCGATTGCCAATACCCTCATTGTTGGTGAGCGCACCGTTGAGACACACATCAGCAGTATTCGTTCAAAGCTCGGCTTTACCTCACGCCAACAAATTGTTGTCTGGGCAATTCAGAAGGGCTTAACCGATCCTTCTATCCCGTGATGAACGCCATCCCGGTGATAGATCACTGGTCTAGGCGAGTCATCATTGGTTTAGGGGATGCTTGTACATCTCCGTACTTTCAAATCATAAATATCCGTGCTATCCACGATGTCAGAACAAGCCAGAGCGAGTATCATTTCTCCATTCACGGCAGCTCATAATAGGAGAAATAGAATGACAGTAGAAGAAAACAAGGCTACCGTTCGACGATTCATTGAAGAGGGCATTAACCCAGCAAATATGGCGGTATTCGACGAGCTCCTTCATCCGGAGGTACTCGATCACTACGCGCCACCTGGCTTCCCGCCTGGGCGTGAGGGATGGAAGCTCAATCGTCAGGCATTCCTGGCAGCCTTCCCCGATGGCCGCTGGGCTATCGAAGATATGGTTGCGGAGGGTTCGTTGGTTGTCACACGTTGCCCGTTTACTGGTACCCATCAAGGGGAGCTATTTGGTATTCCAGCATCAGGGCAACCCGTGTCGATCTCGAGTATTCATATTTGTCGGCTCGAAGTTGGCAAGATTGTCGAACACTGGGGCAACGGCGATGATCTTGGGATGATGATGCAGATAGGCGCTATTCCTACACCGGCGTAGGTCAACACGTAAGCTACTATATGAGAGGATCCTATAAGTATGATATGGCAAGAGAGCATTCAAATCAACGTGCCAGTCAGTGAAGTCTACCGTTACCTTGCGGATTTCCCACGCCATTGTGAATGGGCACAAACAGTCGAGCGCCTGGAATTAATTCATCCTGGCGATAGTACCGGTGTGGGCGCTAGGTATCGCACATTGGAGCGCCAAGCGATGCAAGCGAATCGTAAGCCACGCGCAGCGCTCACGCATGGGATGCGGATTACCACGATCTGCGAAATCCGTCAACTGATACCGAATCGCCGGATTGCTTGGAGCGCACACACGGCCCCAAAAGCCACTGGACTCCATGCTGAACTAAGCTTCGATATGGTGTCTAGCCCGACTGGAACAACATTGACGCAACACTATCACTTTTATCAACCAGCACCAGCTGTGTTCCTGTTCAAGCTTATCTATGGGCGCGATTTGGAGCAAAAAGGCTATGCGCAATGGGCAGCCGGTTTAGCAAACATTAAGGCAATCCTAGAACAGCAAGTGGCTGATCGCCCAATGCCAGCTGCGGTGGCCGCTAGCAGCACAATACCTGTCTAAACAGAGCACTTTCAGGGAGGAAGCATGGTTGCGCAGGTTACAATGTTGCATTTGAAGGCTGGCATGATGGATGAGCTCATCCGCTGCGTCCAAGATACCGCAGCGCCTGCACGCATTGCGCAGCCCGGTTTTGGTGGTATGGCGTTGCTTACCGACCCAATCACCAACCATGCATTACTAATAGGGTATTGGGATGTGGAGGCGGCGCTCCAGGCAATGGAGCAAAACACACAAGCCCAGCTCGCACAATTCGCCGATTTGATCACTATCGCACCAGAATCAACAACTTATGAGGTTAGCGTTCAGATCGAATTGACCGTCGATGGATCGGCCTACATACGTGGCATCTAAATGTGTATATATCAACTGATGCAATCAAATGTATTGCGTTCAACAGACAGGAGCAACTCATGAGGTATATTGTCGTCGTTCGCGGCCAGCTGAAATCGGCTAGCCAACAAGAAGCACGCGCCATTCACGATGCCATTTTGGAACAATTGCCGCTGCTTGGGCGACCGCTCGGTGCAATTGGGCATCAACCCTACCTCAGCCCGCAGAACCCCTCGGAATTCTTAGCAGTCGACACTTGGACAAGCCTGGAAGGGCTGCAAACCTTCATGAGCGATGCGAATGTAGCTGTAGCATTTGGCAATTTGTTTGCAGGACCGCCCGATGTAACAGTTTGGAGTGAATCGGGATGGTCCGCATTCTACGACGGCTAAACGAGAAAACCTAGGCGCAACGATCTCGTTCGGCTGTAATCAAGCTATCGGTATGGTCATTCGACATGCCCGGCACCCAGCAACTCTGGGTACCGGGCACTTTGATGATCGTTGTGCCAGTATGATTGTTATCGCTGGATGATTCGCGCTGCATACAGCATTGTGCGTAGGCAACCGATTTAATCAGATGCCAGTTCGGCTATTATGGTGGCACGCATGCCTAGGGTATCCTGTCTCAAGTTGCCTTGGACTAGTGCTATACTGCCTAATAGAACATCCGAAGGCACATGCAATATGGGAGGTAGCATGCTTAAGGATCAACTGACCGAAACGTGGCAGATTCACGGCCGAATCAATCGTTACATATAGGATAGAACACCTCAATACAGCGTATTGTTCGTGAAAGGGCAAACCATGCAGCGCAAGATACGAGTGCTAGTTGCCAAAGTAGGGCTGGATGGCCACGACCGTGGCGCAAAGGTCATTGCACGGGCGCTACGTGATGCTGGCATGGAAGTGATTTACACCGGCATGCAACAGACACCGCAGATGATTGTTGAAGCTGCCATCCAGGAGGATGTTGATGTCATCGGCCTCTCGATCCTCTCTGGCGCACACATGACTCTGCTGCCCAAAGTTACCCAGGGCCTACGCGTCGAGGGTGCCGATGATGTGCTTGTCCTCGCTGGTGGGATCATCTCCGATGCCGATGCAGAAATCCTCAGGCGTGATCATGGGATTGCCGCTGTTTATGGGCCTGGGGCCTCTACTCACGATATCATCCGCTTCATTAGGGAACAGATTGCGCCAACATCACGCTCACTCTAGTGCGCAAATGCCTGTATTAGCTCCTGCCGCTCTATAAAAGTTAAAACGTGAGTTCGCGTATGGTTCACACCAGCCCACAATCCGTACTGATCGAACGCATGCGTGCTGGTAATCGCCGTGCACTCGCGCGCCTGATCACACTCGTAGAAAACGGCGATGCTGAAAGTCGCCAGATTCTCGCGCATTTGCACCAATACACTGGCCGCGCACATATTATTGGGATCACCGGAGCGCCTGGTGCTGGGAAGAGTACTCTGGTGAATGCGCTTATTACCGAGCTACGCCAGCAGGGTCAGACCGTCGCGATCCTCGCGGTGGATCCAAGCTCACCACTCACTGGGGGCGCAATCTTAGGTGATCGCATCCGCATGCAAAGCCATATCCACGATACTGGCGTCTTCATTCGTTCTATGGCCAGCCGTGGCCAGCTCGGCGGAATTGCACGCACCACCAGTGCTGCTGCGATTGTACTCGACGCAGCTGGCTTCGATATCATACTGATCGAGACAGTTGGTGCTGGCCAAGCCGAAGTTGCCATTGCTGCTGCCGCACAGACAACAATTGTGGTCGAAGTACCAGGCTTAGGTGATGATATTCAGGCGAATAAAGCAGGAATGCTTGAGATCGCTGATCTCTTTGTGGTGAATAAGGCCGATCGCGAAGGGGCAGATGCAACCAAACGCCATCTACTGGCCGCCATGCAGCTTGGTGGGCCTCCACGCAATGGCTGGCGCCCGCCCGTCATTATGGCGATCGCAACCCAACAGCATGGTATCAGCGAAATACTAGCAGCCATCCAAGCACATCGGCAACATCTGCGTACAGCGGGTTCAGAAACTGCTCACCAATCCCAACGCGCCGAGCAGGAGATCAAAGCCATGCTGCACCAATTGATACACGAACAGATCGAGCAGCATCTTTCCATCAGTCAGAGGACTCAACTGATCCATCAGGTTGCCACACATCAGATCGACGCATATACGGCAGCACAGGTATTACTGCGGCTAATCATAGAACCACAAGAATCCAGCAAGAAACAAACTGATTAATCCACAGTTAGACTCGAAGATACTCACTGAACCGAAGGAGTAGCTAACCGTGAAGCCTATTGCCTCCATAGATCAAATCACCTCCGATTGGCTAACACACATCCTTCGGCAAAAGGGTCATCTTCCTCAGGGCCATGTCATTTCAGTTACAGCATCGAGCAACCGATCGGCTCCTACCGAAGGGCCAGGGTTCCAATTGGGTAATCGTATCGAGATACAGTATTCCGCCGACGCAATGCCCACTGCTCCAGCCCAACTATATCTGAAAGCACAGGATGGGGCGCTACACCAAGCCGCTGGTGAGCATGAGGTCGCCTTTTATTCCTTAGCCGCTGCACAGATGCCATATTCGCCAGCGCCGATTTGTTTTGACGCGGCCTATGAACCAGAGTCTGGGGCATATCACCTGCTACTCGAAGATGTTTCGGAGACTCATCGAACCGTTTATCCCGAGGAGCCTGCCACCCGCAGTGACATCGACAGGATGCTGGATGCCCTCGCCAAACTGCACGCATATTGGTGGGGCAACCCGCAGTTAGGCCAGAGCGTCGGCACGCTACCCACCGCCGAAGCGATCCGCGCTGACTTCGCCCAACTCGGGAATGCATTTCCTGGGTATGTTGATTACCTTGACGACCGCCTCTCCACCGAACGTCGGCGGATATATGAGAGCGTTCTCGCTAGATACCCAGATGTGTTGATCCGCCGCCTAGCACAGCGTGAAACACTAACCCTGGTTCATGACGATGCTCATTCGGGGAATTTTCTTTTGCCACGCCAAGCAGCAGAGCAGCGCACCTACCTGATTGATTGGCAACAGTGGGGCGTACAAGTTGGGCTACATGATGTTTCCTACCTGATCGCACTGTTCTGGTATCCCGAACGGCGGGCACGAATGGAGCAATCCGCAGTTCAAGGCTATCACAATCGTCTTCAAGAATATGGTGTAGCGGGGTTTGACTGGCAGGATTGCTGGGATGACTATCGTTTGCAGGTGATTGGGAATATGTTAGTCCCGCTATGGGCTTGGGTATTCCAAGAAGAACACTGGGGCTTTCATCGCTGGCGTCAGTTGGAACAGGCAATGCTGGCGTTTCAGGATTTGAAATGTGAGGAATATCTGGAGTAGCCAGAGAAACCGCATTGGCTTCTGAATGATCGTCGCCAGTTGCTTCCACACGACATCCACACACTACAACATCCTGTTTGGGCAGTGGAAATATATGGCAATGGCGTGCTATCATGATTTTAGAGAGCTCCATAAGGAGGCACACCATGCCAACTAATCCGATCCGCAGCGCACACGAATCCTGGGAACAGCAGACGCTTTGGCCTGCACTTCAGCGAGCACCTGAGCGCACCGGCCCGTTCATGACGACATCCAGCACACCTGTCAATCGGCTTTACACGCCGCTCGATCTGGCGGGTTCTACTGAGGGCGAGGTTTCAGCTGAGAGTGTGTCGCACCACTACACACACTCAATCGCCCACCCTGGCGAATACCCCTTCACCCGTGGCATTCACCCAACTGGCTACCGTGGCAGGTTGTGGACAATGCGTATGTTCGCTGGGTTTGGCAGCGCCGAGGAGACCAATGCGCGCTTCAAATATCTACTCGAACAAGGCCAAACCGGCCTTTCAGTTGCGTTCGACATGCCAACCCTGTATGGCCGAGATACCGATCACCCGCTCGTTGAGGGTGAGTTCGGCAAGTGTGGTGTGGCAATATCTACGTTGGCCGACATGGAGATTCTGCTGGATGGGCTACCACTCGACCAGATCAGCACCTCAATGACCATCAACTCCCCGGCGGCGATGATTTGGGCTATGTATCTGGTTGTTGCTGAGAAGCGTGGCATCCCGTGGAGCCAACTACGCGGCACGCTGCAGAACGATATTCTTAAGGAATATATTGCCCAGAACGAGTATATCTTCCCACCCGAGCCATCCATGCGGCTGGTTGTCGATACGCTTGAGTTCAGCGCTCAGCACGTGCCCCAATGGAACCCGATCTCGGTCAGTGGCTATCATATCCGCGAGGCGGGCAGCACTGCCGCACAAGAGCTAGCCTTCACACTGGCAGACGGGATCGCCTATCTAGAGGCCGCCGCTGCGCGAGGGCTAGCTGTCGATCAGATCGCACCCCGAATTTCATTCTTCTTCAACGCCCATAACGACTTCTTTGAGGAGATCGCCAAGTATCGTGCGGCGCGGCGGATCTGGGCGCGCACCATGCGTGAACAGTTTGGTGCCACGAATCCACGCTCCTGGTGGTTACGCTTCCACGCCCAGACGGCAGGGTGTAGCCTAACCGCCCAGCAGCCGGAGATCAATATTGTACGCACAGCCATCCAAGCGCTGGCAGCAGTGCTCGGCGGCACCCAATCGCTGCATACAAACTCACTAGACGAGGCGTTAGCACTGCCATCCGAAAAGGCAGCCCTAATCGCACTACGCACCCAGCAGATTATTGCTGAGGAGAGCGGCGTTGCAAATACCGTTGATCCACTCGGCGGATCGTATATGGTGGAAGCCCTTACCGACCAGATTGAACGTGAGTGCTTGGCATACTTCAAGCAGATTGATGCACAGGGTGGTGTGATCGCAGCTATCCACAATAATTACTTTCAACGTGAGATCGCCGATGCTGCCTACCGCTATCAACAAGAAATTGATGATGGCCTACGCGGGATTGTGGGTGTCAACAAATACATTATCCCCGCGCCACTCGAAATTCCAATCTTGCAGATGGATTCCGAGGGCGAAGCCCGCCATCTCCAGCGCCTCAACTACATCCGTACAACCCGTGATAGCGACACTCTGCAGCGTAGCCTCGCTGCCTTGCGTGCCGCAGCCTTGGGCGAAACCAACATGATGGGGCCAATTCTCGATTGTGTACGAGCCTATGCCACACTTGGCGAGATGTGCGATGTGCTGCGCGAGGTGTTCGGCATACATCAGGAGGTTGTAGCGTTTTAGTCGTCAATTGGCTCTATAGGAACGCAAACGCAAGATAGAGGATCCAATGTTGATCACCTGGCGTGTCGCCACCACAGCAGATCTCGATCGACTGGCAGAACTCAACCAGCAACTTATTCAACAGGATGCGAGCTATTAAAGAACCACTTCCTCAACTGGTATCGGTCGGCCATCTTGTTCAGCCGATTGGCAGGCTGCTAGTGTCAATTGCAACGAAAGCAGGTTATGGCGCGCCGAGTTATATGGCTCACGACTCTCGGCGATCGCGCAGCATAATTCGCCAAGCGTTCCAGCAAAGCCATCCGGAAACCAGGTACCTTCCAGGGTATACTGCTGGGTGATACCATCGCGCTCAAGCTCAACCGCATCGGCATTGAGTGTGCTGCCACGAATGGTTCCAGCACTGCCATAGATCCAGAATGGGTGGCTTGGCCGGCTTGTCTTGGCATAGCCAGGACTCCAAATCAGGGCATGTGCGCCATCAGAATAGATCAATTCAATCTGAAATCCCCAATCGGCTTGTGCGGTAGCGGGCTGATGCGGTGGGCGATGCTCACGGGCACGTACCTCAGCGATGCGCTTCCCCTGCATCCAGCAGCGCGAAATGTCGATCCAGTGGATGGAATAATCGTAGATTCCCCAGTGTGGCACACTATCGAAATGGCTCTCTGCCACCCAGGCGAAACTTGTCTCAAACAGGTGCGTCACCGAAAGCACATCGCCCACCGCGCCCTGTTCAACCAACTGTGTCGCAATGCGCCATGGTGGCGACCAGCGCCCGTTCTGGTTAACCGCGAATTTCAAACCGAGACGCTCTGCCTTCGCAACAACCTCACGCGCCTCAGCAACCGTCAGGGCCAATGGTTTCTGGGCAAGCACATGTTTGCCTGCATCGAGTGCACGATGAATAAGGGCAACCCGCTGAGCCGGATGAGTGCCAATATCTACAACCTCAATCTCTGGGTTTGCCAGTAGCGAATCCAGATCATCATAAACCTGCTCAACACCAAACTCCTCGTGTAGCCCGACGGTGGCAGCCGACGAAATATCATAGGCACCAGCTAGCCGTACGCCATACTTTTTATAGGCCGGTAGATGAGCGCTGCGCACAATCCGCCCGCAGCCGATCAAACCAATTCCAGGAGTGTAACCGGCTGGAAAGCGTGGCCGATAATCAATTGATAGCATTGCCAAACCTCACTTATCTACTAATGGTGCTGAAGCCAGCTGTATCCAGATTATACTTGCCATCTGCCTAGTGATGGTATACTGATGGCAGCGTTGTTGTTAGGAGCACTCAGTATGGTCATTGACCCTAATCGCCCACGTGTAGCGCCAGCGCAAGAGCCAACGGTGGATCAACCCACCATGCCACTTCTGCTGGTATTGGCGGTATTGGCAGGCCTCGCATGGGCAGCTGCATTTGCGCTGATCTTCTTTGGTGATATTGATCGCGCCCATGATCCCCTAGCGACATCACGAATCATCTTCTGCGCACTTGCGCTACTAGCAGGGCTGTTGACCTTTGTTCCGCTCCAGTTACGTCTGCGGTTATCGGGCCTCGCACTCCAGGGCGTTGCCGGAACATTTCTGACACTCTACTGCCTGGCGTTTGTACCCGCACCAACCAGCTGGCTGCTCTCGCTACCCGATATTCCGGTCTATGTCTTGTTTGCAGCCGCACTTTTTTGGCTGATCTCATCGGCGGCGCTCCCGATCATTTTTGCAATTGGGCAACGCATGTTCCGCCAGCGTGCGCGCCAATATGATCTGCGCCGTGCCCGCCGCCAATCACATGCGGCTGGAGTTGCAGTAGTATTGTGCGTACTCTTGGCGGGCCTACGGATCCTTACTCCACTTGGCATTGTTTTAGTGATCCTGATTGTTATCGTAAGTGAGTTCTTGTTTCTTGCGTTTGTAAAGGCAGAAGCCTAATACTGCGCTGATTTGAATCTCTGATCTTTGCACCCAAAGGGTACCCGCTGTCGCTCATTCTGTGGACTCGCCAGCATTACCGCGAATAATTGGTTGGGGGAAATGATGATCCGTATTGCAATTGTGGGCATGGGGCTGATCGGTACATCGATTGGCATGGCATTGCGCTCTGCAGATGAGCGCGACTCGCCGTTTGGCAAGCTGACGATTACCGGGTTTGATCAAAATCGTCGCCATACTGCCGATGCGCGCGGGCGGCTGGCAATCGATCGTGAGGCTTCATCGCTATCCGAAGCTGTACGCGATGCTCAGCTTATTATTCTGGCAGTGCCAGTACAAGCCATACCAGAAATGCTGCGCTCACTGGTAACCCTGGCCCCGGCTGGATCAATCATCACTGATGTGTCGAGCACCAAAGCACAGGTGTTGGCCTGGGCTCGTGAGATTCTGCCCACTACCGTTGATTTTATTGGTGGCCATCCCATGGCTGGCCGTGAGCGATCTGGCCCAGCTTCGGCAGATCCAAACCTGTTCAAAGAAGCCATTTACTGCGTCTGCCCGGCAACAGGCGTACGCGAACAGGCAGTCGCTGTGATCGAGGCACTCGTCAGCCAGATCGGTGCGAAACTCTATTTTATCGACCCAATCGAGCACGATGCGTATGTTGCGGCTGTCTCACATCTGCCATTTGTATTCTCGGCAGCACTTGTTGAAACAGCCAGCCGTAGCCCAGCCTGGCGTGAAATGGCACCACTCGCGGCAACCGGGTTTCGCGACCTCACTCGTCTGGCATCGGGTGACCCTGAAATGCACCGCGATATTTGTATGACCAACCGCGAGGCGTTGTCACGCTGGATCGATGAAGCCATCTCCACCCTGAGCGACATTCGCGAACGGCTTGATGCTAATCAGTCCGATCATATATTAGATATGTTTCGTCACGCACAAGAGGTTCGTGAGTCCTGGCTCGAATCCAAGCCACATATGCGCCCTGGCGAGGCCGACTTCGAGAGCATCAGTAATGTCCGCCCCGAGCGCCCTAACCTATTTGGCCGCCTTGGCCGCCCACCAGGCGATAAGCGCCGCTAGGCCGCCTGTTCGTGTACAGCCTCACGCGCCGCTTGGGGATCGGCGTAACTAAGGCGCTGATAGGCATACACAAACAGATCACGCAGGATTGCTAGGAGTGGTGCAGACAGAATGATTCCCACAATCCCAAACACTTGGCCCATCGCCAGCAACACAACACTCAACACTGCTGGATGAATCCCAATACTTTCGCCAACAATCCGTGGTACGAGGAAATTATTCTCCAATTGTTGGATAACGACATACAACAGCAGCACTGCAACGCCTGCAGTTGGTGAGACCGAGAATGCAATAATGACTGCCGGAATTGCACCAATGATCGGGCCAATAATCGGTATCAGTTCAGTCACACCAGCAATAATCGAAAGCAGCAGGATGTAGGGAATCCCAAAGCCTAAGAGGCGCAGCGCGGTCAGGCCGATCGCCACTGCGGCACCAACCGCCAAGCCCAGAATAAGCTGGCCGCGCACATAATTGCTCAACACCGCATTCATGATGCTCCAGATATTCCAGAAATCCGGGCGCGCAGCTGGATGAATCAGTGCATTGATCGCCGCAGTGCCCTTGGCTTGGTCATTCAATACATAAAACAACCAAATCGGGATGAGCAATAACCCCACAAGGTAAATAAGCGTGTTAATCGCCTGCGCCACACGCAGCACCACAAAGCCACCCACACTCTGCGCATAAGCACTAAGGTTACTCTGGAGTGAATCAAACGCACTGGCAACTGCTTGATCAATCGGCGCACGTAACTCCTCTGGCAGATTAGTTCGGTATAGCTGGAGCAAATCTGCGCCGATCTTCTCGATCTCGATCAGTGAAGGAATGCTATCAATAAGCTGTTTAATCTGGAGGATCGTCGGTGGTACAATAAAGGTGAAGGCCGCAAAGCCGATTGTACCCAAGCCGATATAGACGAGCAGAATCGCGACCCAACGTGGCATTCGCCGATTGAGCCAATTCACCGTTGGCAAGAGCAAATATGCCAAGACTAACCCAATGATAAATGGTACCAACGCGGATTGCGCCCGCATTAGCAGCCAGCCAATCAGATAGAGTGCAATACCAACTAACGCCCAACGCGCCACAAGCCGCAGCAGATCCTCACGACCTGACTGTATGTTGTTCCCAAGCTCAATGACTGGCTCCGCCTCAGTCGCTTTAACTGGCGGAGATTCAGATGCAGAAGTATCCTCCAACTCAGTTCCTCCTTGCTCAATAGTGTGCGATTATAGCATGGCAACCCAGAGCGCAAAGCGTTGGAGCGTCTCCCTTTCAGCCTGTCACCTTGTCATCTTGTCTCGTAGTTCAGTTCCTTCATCGATAGTCCTTCGTCCACAAAGAGGCTTTCTATGCTTGACACAATTATTATTGGTGCTGGTGCAGCGGGTTTATCAGCGGCGCGTATGCTCCACGATGCCGGGCAGCAGGTAGCCATCCTTGAAGCACGTGATCGGATTGGCGGGCGGGTCTGGACAGATCACTCCTTCGCGGAGATCCCAGTCGAATGTGGAGCGGAATTTATTCATGGCGATTCGGTGCGCACCTGGGGTTGGGTTCAGCGGGCTGGTGCGGCAACTGCGCTCGCCTCAACATGGGAAGGGCGGCGGGTGGTTCTGGAGGATGGCACGCTCAGTGGGCAGGGTATTGTTGAGCAACGTGCCGATCTGCGCCAATTGCTTGATCTCAATGCTCAACTCGCATCCTACAGCGGCCCGGATATGACTCTCGCGGAATGGTTCGCCAAGCGTGGCATTACTGGGCTCGCGCGCCATATTGCCGATATCCGCATGGCGCATGCCTACTGTGCCACCCCCGAAACCCTAAGCGTAGCCGCACTGGTACAGGATGCGCATGTAAGTGCTCAAAATGGCGAAGGCGATTTTCATATTCTGCCTGGCTACGATACCCTTCTCAACCTAATCGCCAACGGGTTGGATATTCGGCTCAACACGCCAATCACTGCAATCCGCTGGGGCGCCGAACGCGTTGAGATTATGTTGGCCAATGGTGAGGCTATTGCCGCGCGATCGGCAATCTGTACACTACCACTCGCAATTTTGAAAGAAGAGCGAGTGCAGTTCGATCCTGCTCTTCCTGAAGGTAAATTGCGCGCCGTGGCAGGGCTGGCGATGCAACCCGCAATGAAGGTCATCTACCGCTTCGCCGCGCCATTCTGGGATCGCGAAATGGCATTCCTGAGTGCTCCAGATCCACGGCCAACCTGGTGGACTATCCGCGAAGGCGCGCCACTCCTCACCAACTTCATCACCGGCTCACGTGCCGCTCGTGCTGCCCAGGATCCACAGATTATCGAGCACGGGATCGATCACCTGGAACGCATCTTTGGTTCTGCACCACGTAACTTGTTCCAACAGGCCAAGGTTGTTGATTGGGCCGCCGATCCATGGGCACGTGGCGGGTACAGTTCACCACCACCTGGCAGCTTCGGAATGCGCCAGGCATTGGCCGCACCATGTGGGGCACTGCACTTCGCCGGCGAGGCTACCGTCACCAACGACAGCCCTGCCACCGTGCATGGCGCTATGGTCAGCGGTGAGCGCGCCGCGAGTGAGGTGCTTGGGTAGGTGAGAGTGGGTGGGGCGGACTAAAGTCCGCGACCCTACCCCAACAGCTACTCGAAGCTTGACATCAGCTTATCAAACGCCTCACGGCTTGGGCGTAGCTTCTCTGCTGGCAACTGCGCGAGCGGCGTGTCGCTCATATGCAAGATCTCCGTCAGCGAATGACGACCCTCATTAATATATAGCAAGCCCGTAAGGAGTTCATTCTTCTCACGGGCTTCCTCAAGCAACGCCAATGCTTGCCATTTGCTGGTTGGGTCATAATCACGCGCGAGCTTGCGCAGCTTAATGGCTGGGCCATCGTGTAGCCGTACAACCCGCTCTTCGCCAGGCTCATACTCAACACTCACCTCATCAAACGAAGGGATGAACGTGATATCCTGAATACGCTCCTCATGCGCCTTACCATAATCATAGCTCTTGGTTGATGTCTCATGATTATTGAAGGTAACACATGGGCTAATAATATCGATCACGGCTGTTCCATTATAGCTCATAGCTGCCTTCAGTAGCTCACGTACCTGCTTGAAATCACCAGCGAATGAACGAGCTACAAAGCCACAATCAGCAACCAATGCCTCAACACAGACATCAATCGGCGGTAGTGAATTCGTCCCAGCGTACTTCAATGTCTGTCCAATATCAGCAGTCGCCGAGAACTGGCCTTTGGTGAGCCCATAGACGCCGTTATTTTCCACGATATACACCATAGGCACATTGCGGCGCACCATGTGCTTAAATTGGCCCAAACCAATACTACCAGTATCGCCATCGCCACTGATACCAAGTGCCAACATGCTGCGGTTCGCCAATACGGCACCAGTTGACACCGATGGCATACGGCCATGCAGTGTGTTAAAGCCATGCGAACGGCCCAGGAAGTAGGCTGGGGTTTTGCTCGAACAGCCAATCCCACTCATCTTCATCACATGGTGTGGTGCCAGCGAGAGATCGTAGCAGACCTGAATGATCTGGCTTGTAATCGAATTATGCCCACACCCTTGGCAGAGCGTCGTTTTAGCGCCCTCGTATTCTTTCTTGGTGAGGCCAACTGCATTCACAGCTATTGTTGCCATCTTATCGCCCTTCTTCCTGCTTCAGGATTTCTTCTGTAATAAATCGTGCGCTCATTGGCATGCCGTTACAGTTACGCGCTGAGCGCACTTTCCCAGCCTGGTTGGGCATATACAGTTGGATGAGCTGCATCAACTGGCCATCCTGGTTCATCTCGATCACATAGACATGGGCATGCTTCGAAACAAAATCGGTCACTGCATCACTGAGCGGTAGGGCACGTACACGCAGATAGGCCGTTTCCAGCCCTGCGACCCGCAGCCGATCGCGCGCCTCCTGAACGGCAGCATCGGTTGATCCAAAGGCGATCAGGCCAACCACAGCATCTGCGTTTTCATACTGAATTGGCTGTGGAACAGCACTGCGCGCCGTATTGTGCTTGCGTGTCAGCCGATCCAGGTTCTGCTGCCAATCGGCGGATTTTTCGCTATAGACAGCAAACTCATTATGGCCAGTGCCACGCGAGAGGAATGCTGAACGTGGGTTGGGGTTACCTGGCAGCGTACGGTAAGGGATCCCATCGCCATCGTAATCCTTATAGCGCCCATAGCGCCCATAGGTCTTGATCAGCTCATCGAGTTCCTCTGGGCCAAGAACCTTACCGCGATCCATCGGCTCCTGCGGGTACTCAAGCGGGTCGGTCATCCAATTATTCATACCCAAATCAAGGTCGCTCAGCACAATCACTGGCGTCTGGAAGCGCTCAGACAGATCGAAGGCTTTATAGCCAAACTCAAAACATTCCTGCATGCTACCCGGAAGCAAACAGATATGGTGGGTGTCGCCATGGCCCATGGTGTAGGCTGTCGAGAGATCACCCTGTGAGACGCGGGTTGGCAGGCCAGTGCTTGGCCCCATTCGCACCACATCCCAGAAGACGGCTGGCACTTCGGCGAAGTAGGCCAGACCGACAAATTCATTCATCAGTGAAATACCCGGCCCAGATGTGCTTGTCATTGCGCGGGCACCAGCCCAACCAGCGCCAACAACCATACCAGCGGCGGCTAATTCATCTTCAGCCTGCACAATTGCGTAAGTGGTTGTATCCGTTTCTTTATCGGCGCGCAAGACTGGGGCAAACTCAATGAGTGCATCGGCCAGGCTAGTTGCCGGAGTGATTGGGTACCATGCCACGACACTCACACCGCCAACCAGGGCACCGAGTGCACCAGCAGTATTGCCATCGATCAGGATTTTCCCACTGGTCTGATTCATTCGCTCAACACGGTATGGGTCGGTCTTCGGCAAATTCTCGCGCACATAGGCTGCCGCCGCCTCAACTATTTCAAAGTTGCTCAGCGTTGGCTTGGGCCTCTTGTTGAAGTGCCGCTCCAGTGCCGATTTGATTTCGGCTGGCTCGATACTTAGCAGCTCAACCAACGCCCCAACATAGGCCATATTCGCAACATAACCGCGCTGCTTGACATCGATACCATACTTCTTAACTGGCTCATCGATCAGTTTCTTCACTGGCAGCGGGTAGTAGCTCACATCCGTACGCCGATTCTGAAACTTAATATCATCGACATTGTAGATACACACCCCACCAGCTGGAAGGTTTGTGAGATCTTCCTCTGCTGTCTCAGGGTTGAAGGCAACCAAAATCTCG
Source organism: Roseiflexaceae bacterium (assembly GCA_031362265.1). Lineage (GTDB taxonomy): Bacteria > Chloroflexota > Chloroflexia > Chloroflexales > Roseiflexaceae > JANLSE01. The sequence continues at coordinate 51 of JANLSE010000342.1, read as the reverse complement.
GTACCTTCACGGCGTGCAACATACCCATGTTTGCTCACCCGTGTGGTGTAC